>JARLIH010000375.1 GCA_031291845.1 Isosphaeraceae bacterium
CGCGTCCGACCTCTCCCGGGGGGAGAGGTGATCGGAAGACTCTCTCGCGCACGTCGGTCGCCGCGCGGCGCGGGGGGTGCCCATCGAGACAGGCGGGATAGGCCTGGCCGATCGTCGTGGTGGTTAGGTATAGTTCGATCTCTCGTGGAACCGTGGCCGCCCAGGAACGATCCACATGGCCAGCGACGTACTCAGCCGAGGCATCCGACTGCTCCGTGACCCGCACCGGAACAAGTCGACCGCGTTCACCCAGGCCGAGCGTGAGCAGCTCGGGCTGCTGGGGCTCGTGCCGGAGGGCGTCGACACCGAGGAAACCCAACTGCGGCGCGTTCTCCTCCAGCTCGGCCAGAAGACGACCGACCTGGAGAGATACATTTACCTGAGCGCGCTCCAGGACAACGACGAGACGCTCTATTACAAAACGTTGATGTCGGACCCTGAGCACTTCATGCCCTTGGTCTACACGCCGACCGTGGGCGAGGCGTGCCAGAAGTACGGCCACATCCTGCGGCGGCCGCGGGGGCTGTACCTTTCCATCAATCGGCGAGGCCGCGTCAGGGAGTTGCTCCGCAACTGGCCGGAGCAAGATATCCGCTTCGCGGTCGTCACCGACGGCGAGCGCATCCTCGGGCTGGGCGACCTGGGGGTCAACGGCATGGGCATCCCGGTGGGCAAGCTGGCGCTCTACACCGCGTGCGCGGGGGTGCCGCCCCAGGTCACGCTGCCCATCACGCTGGACGTGGGGACGAACAACGAGACGCTGCTGGCCGATCCCCTCTACCTCGGACTGCGCCAGCCGAGGGTGCGGGGGAAGGAGTACGACGCTTTCCTCGAAGAGTTCGTGACGGCCGTGCAGGAAGTCTTCCCGCGCTGCTGCATCCAGTTCGAGGAC
Organism: Isosphaeraceae bacterium; assembly: GCA_031291845.1. Lineage (GTDB taxonomy): Bacteria > Planctomycetota > Planctomycetia > Isosphaerales > Isosphaeraceae > DAIDJG01. Next base: position 893 of record JARLIH010000375.1, read on the forward strand.
TTCGCGAATTTCCACGCCGTGCCGCTGCTGGCGCGCTACCGCGACCGGGTCTGCTGCTACAACGACGACATCCAAGGGACCGCGGCCGTGGCGGTGGCCGGCATCTCGGCGGCCCTCCGCATCCTTGGGACGGGTTGGAAGGACCAGACCTTCCTGTTCCTCGGCGCGGGGTCGGCGGGCACCGGCATCGCCGAGTTGATCTGCCTGGCCATGACCCGCGACGGCCTCGCGCTGGAGGAGGCCCGGCAGCGTTGCTGGCTGGTCGACGTGAACGGCCTGATCGAGAGCAGCCGCACCGATCTCGCCGACTTCCAGAAGCCGTTCGCGCACGCTCACGCGCCGCTACGGGGCTTCCTGGCCGCGGTCGAGGCGATCCGGCCCACGGGCATCATCGGCGTGAGCACCGTTCCCAAGCTCTTCGATCAGCCCGTGATCGAGGCGATGGCCCGTATCAACGAACGGCCGATCATCTTTCCCTATTCCAACCCAACCTCGCGTTCGGAGTGCACGGCCGAGGAGGCGTACAAGTGGTCGCAGGGACGCGCGATCTTCGCCAGCGGCAGTCCGTTCCCGCCCGTGCAGTACGGCGGCAAGACGTTCGTGCCGGGGCAGGGGAACAACGTCTATATCTTCCCCGCGCTCGGGCTGGCGATCTACGCTACCCAGGCGAGGCGCGTCACCGATGAGTTGTTCCTCTGCGCAGCGACGAGCGTGGCCGAGCAGGTCACCCAGGCGAACCTGGACATGGGTCTGATCTATCCCCCCCAGTCCGACATCCTCAACACCTCGATCCAGGTGGCGACGCGGGTCGCAGAGCTCATTTTCGAGCGCGGCCTCGCCGGGGTGCCCCGGCCGGCCGACGTTGGCGACTTCATCCAGTCGAAGCTGTACCGGCCCGAGTATCATAGCGCTGTTTGAGGTCACGCTCGACCGCCGCGATCATGCACAGGAAACGCACTCATGGCATCCCCCGCGTGGAAGGGTTTGTCAACCGTTCCGCTCTCCTGTCCGCTGTCGGCCGCACTCTGGCAAGCGCTCCTGACGCGTTGCGAGGCGACCAGCGAGTCCGTCGAGCATATCGTGCGCAACGCCCTGGCGGATTACCTGCAAGTCGAGCACGCGACGCTTTTCCAGGTGTCGACCGCGGGGGCGCTCGTCGAAGGCCTGTACCACGGCGAGGTCTTGATCGGCGAACTGCGCGAGCATGGCGACTTTGGACTGGGCACATTTGACGGCCTCGACGGCGAGATGGTCGTGCTCGACGGCGTTTTCTATCAGGTGCGCGGCGACGGCACGGTGCACGAGGCGGGAGACGCGGTCCGGACGCCGTATGCGATGATCACCCGCTTCCCGACGGGCGAGGGCGTGGCGTTGGGGGATTGCGCCGACCTGGCCGGGCTCCAGGCGCAGCTCGATCCGCTCCGCGACTCGCAGAACGTCTTCTACGCGGTGCGGATCGACGGGGAGTTCCGCTCGGTGGTGACCCGGTCGGTGCGTCCGACGCCGGAAGGCGTGCCGCTGGTGGCCGCAGCGGCACAGCAGCGCGAGTTTCACCGGAACGACGTGCGCGGCACCCTGATCGGCTTCTGGTCGCCGGGCTATCTTCAGACGATCCTGGTGCCGGGCTATCATTTGCACTTCCTCTCCGAGGATCGCCGGTCGGGGGGGCACCTGTTGGCCTGCGCGGGGGGCGGATTGCGCGCCCAGGTCCACAGGGTCGCGGATTTCCGCGTCTCGTTGCCCGAGTCGGCCACCTTCCTGCACGCCGACCTGACGCGCAACCCGGCCGAGGACCTCGAGCGGGCCGAGAAGCCAACCCGAAAGGAGAGCGGCTCATGACGGCGGGTACGGCCAGCGGCGCGGCGATGTTGGTACGCAGCCTGGAAGCCGAGGGGGTGGAGTATCTCTTCTGCATCCCCGGGGCCAAGGTGGACAAGGTGCTGGACTGCTTGATCGATACGAAGATCAAGACGGTCGTGTGCCGGCACGAGCAGAACGCCGCCCTGATCGCCCAGGGGATCGGGCGGATGACCGGCAAGGCGGGCGTGTGCCTGGTGACGTCGGGCCCCGGTTGCACCAACCTGACGACCGGCCTGGCGACGGCAAACTACGAGGGGGACCCGGTCGTCGCCCTGGGGGGAGCCGTGCCGTTGGCCGACCGGCTCAAGCTGGCCCACCAGTCGCTGGACACCGTGAGCCTGTTCCGGCCCGTGACCAAATTCGCGGCCGAGATCACGGCGGGGCACGGCATTCCGGAGGTGGTTGCCGCGGCCTTCCGGACCGCGGAGTGGGGGCGTCCCGGGTCGGCCTTCGTGGCCCTGCCGAAAGACGTGATGGAAGGGCCCGCCCCCTTCGGGCACCCGGGGCCGTCCCCGCGCCCTCACCTGGGCTGTCCGGACGCTGCGGCGATCGCGGAGGCGGCCAAATGGATCAACCGGGCGCGCGTGCCGGTGCTCTGTCTCGGCATGCTGGCTGGTACTCCGGGCGTCGCCGCGGCCGTCCGCGCGCTGCTCCGCAACACGCCTCCGCCGGTGGTCTGCACCTACCAGGGCGCGGGCGTGATCTCCCGTGACCTGCTTCCCTGCTTCGCCGGCCGCGTCGGCCTGACCCACAACCAGCCGGGCGACCGGCTGCTCGACGCCGCCGACGTGGTCGTGACGATCGGCTTCGACCCGATCGAGTACGACCCCGTCCTCTGGAACGAGGGTAAGAAGCGCACCATCATCCACATCGACAGCACGCCGGCCGAGATGGACGTCGACTACTGGCCGGCCGTCGAGCTGATCGGCGACACGGCGGCGACGGTCGCGGCCCTGGCCGCGCAACTCGCGCCTCGGACCGCCGTCGACGAGATCGCCGAGCTCGGTGCCGCGGGGCGGGCGCTCAATGAAGTCAAGCAGCAGGGGGCTACGCACAACGGCTCGCCGGTCCACCCGCTTCGTCTGATTCACGAGCTGCAGGACATGCTGCCCGACGATGCCACGGTGCTGTGCGACGTCGGTTCTCTGTACATGTGGATGAGCCGTTATTTCTTCTCGTTCGAGCCGCGCCACTTCTTGACGAGCAACGGCCAGCAAACGCTCGGCGTCGCGCTCCCCTGGGCGATTGCCGCGAGCCTGGTTCGGCCGGGCAAACCGATTCTCTCGATGTCGGGCGACGGCGGCTTCCTGTTTTCCGCTCAGGAGCTGGAAACGGCCGTGCGGCTCAAGTGCGACTTCGTCCACCTCGTCTGGACCGACGGGTTTTACGACATGGTGAAGATCCAGCAGGATCCGAAGTACGGGCGGCATACGGCCGTCGCGCTCGGGCCGGTCGACGTCGTCAAGTACGCCGAGGCCTTCGGCGCAACCGGCATGCGGATCCACCGCCCCGACGAGATTGCGCCCACGTTGCGGAAGGCATTCGCGACCGCCGGGCCGGTCCTCATCGATGTGCCGGTCGACTACCGAGACAATCCGAAGCTGTTTCAGACCGTCCAGGGCGCAGGGGTGCACTGAACCGGACCTCCTCGCCGTTGTGCGCGCGGGTTTGCGCGCCGGTCGCTCTGGGACCAGCGGGTGCGCGAGCGTGGCCCGATCGAATGGTCGCCGGCCTTGTCGGTTGTCGCGCGCGGCAGGGGGCTGGTGTCGAACACTCGACACGAGGAACGGTGTGGAATCGGCAAAAAGCCCGGTTTTCCGGCCGTTTGGCGCCTCGGCACGGGGGTTGCCAATAGGGACGGCGGAAACAACGACGACAAAATCCGAGGTGTCAAACGCTACCGTCCGAGCAGGCCGATGGCGGCTTGCGCGGCCCGAGGAGTCGGCCCCCGATGCCCGGCGCCCTTCCATCGGAAACCGAGATCGGCTCGCTCCCCAGGTGGGCGCGGGTCGCGCTGGCGGCGCGGTGCGGCAGGCGGCTTCAGCAGATCCTGGCGGCCGCGCCGGGGGTGACGCGGGAGCACCTGCGGGTCATCGACCGAGCCGTGGGGGCTGCCGAAGTGAGCGCGGCGTACGGGATCGTCTGCCACGACGCCCGCGATGCGGCCCTGGCGGCCGACCGCCTGCACGAGCGCTTCCAGTACTGCGAGACCATGGCCCTGCCGATCGTCTCGGCCGTCGCCTGCTGCGTGTCGAAGGCCGCGCAGTACCCCGACGGCGTGTCGACGGCGGCCGCGTACGAGGCCGCGGTGGCAGCCGCGAAGTTCGGCGGAATGGCCGGCCAGGTCCGAGGCGATGTCCAGGAGTTGAGGCGTCTGGCCCTGGACGAAGAGTGGACCGACGATACGCCGGTTTCCCCCGAGGTGTTCGGTGCGCCGGACTTACAGGGAGACCGGCTCGGAGTGGGCGTTGGTGAGTTCCCGAGGGAACCTCGGTCAGAATCGGAAAGTCAAGCACAAGGGTAAAGCGATGGCGATCTCCACGATCAAGGCGTTCTCCCAGAAGGCGAAGCAGGACCCCGAGCTGGGCAGCCGGCTCAAGGCATGCGTCAAGGTCCGGCAGCTCATCTTGCTGGGCAAGGAGACGGGGTTCGAGCTCGACGAGGTCGAGCTTTACCCGCCTAACGAGCCCGGGTTCACCGCGGACCAGCTTTCGCCCCAGCTCGTGGACGCCCTGCTGCGCGTCTGAGCCGTGTAGTCGCAGGGCGTACGGTGTCCCAACCGCGGTTCGCCCGGCGGGAAGTCGACCTTGACGGTTGAACGCGTTCCGGCCGGAAGTGTTGCACCAATCCCCTCTCGCCTCGCGGGAGAGGTGTGAAGCGCGCCCGTGGTGCAGCAAGAACGGCCTTCGACGAGGCAGCTCCCGAGCCGCGTCGGTGTGGGCCGAGTCGGCCCCGCATCATTTGCCTTCGGCGGCCCACTGCTTCATGAGGGCGATGTTCTTGCGGAGCGCTGCGTTCAGGTTCGCGTTCTTGCCGCCCAGGTAGACCTGCATGTCGCTGTCGTACATGGCCTGCGGCTCGGGCTGTCGCCCGCGATCTCCGGTCTGGTCGATCCAGTGGTCGAGGCGCACGCGGAGCTCTTCCAGGGTCGAGCGGTGCGCAGGGTCGGCAGCCAGGTTGCGGACCTCGTCGGGGTCGGCCTGAAGGTCGTAGAGCTCCTCCCTGGGCCGGGTGGGCGCGAAGAGAAGACGTTCCTGGAGCGCATCGAGCTCCCCTTGCTCGTGGAGTTCCCGGAGCCGGCGGACGATGGGTTTCGCGTCCTTGTACTGGTTCGGCTGGAGATGGGGGCGCTCCGGGTAGAAGTTGCGGATGTACTTGAAGCGCTCGGTCCGCACGCTCCGGATGTGCTCGACCGTCTCGTCGCACCGGTCGCGGGCGGCGAAGACCGCGTCGCGCGGGGCACGGCCGGGATCGAAGAGGTCGCGGCCCTGCATCGTGCGCGGGACCGCGATGCCGGCAAGGGCGAGCGACGTAGCGGCGAGATCGATGTGCTCGACCAGGTCGTCGCGCACCTTCCCCCGTGCGATGCCCGGCCCGCGCACGATGAGCGGGACGTGGATTCCCTCGTCGTAGAGAAACTGCTTGCCGCGGGCGTGACTGATGCCGTGGTCGGTCGTGAAGAAGATCACGGTCTGCTCGAGGACTCCTTCCTGCTCGAGCCGCCGGAGCACGTTGCCGACCTGCTGGTCCGTGTACCGCACGGCGTCGAGGTAGCGCGCCCAGTCGTCGAGCAGCACCGGGTCGCGGGGATAGTACGGAGGGAGCTTCACGGCGTCGGCACGCGTGGGGCTGCCGAGCGCGCGCTGGACCGTGTCGGACCAGTTCTTGCCTTCGCGGTATTTGCCGCCGTGCAGTTGGACCTGCATGAAGAACGGCTGGCCCGGCTTGCGGCCCGACCAATCGTTGCCGTTGTAGATCGTCGGGGCCCACTCGAAGTTGTAGTCGGTCTTGGCGAGCTCGCTCCCCTTGACGAGGGGGCCGCCGATCGCCGTGTAGTACCCCGCGCGTTGGAACAACGCGGGGACCGGCTCGACCCCCTCAGGCAGGTGGATCTTCTCAACCCCGCGGCCGCTCCGGTGATGGTGGGCGCCGATGGTCGTCTGGTACATCCCCGTGATCAGGGCCGACCGGCTCGGTGAGCAGACCGGGGCGGTGACGAACGCCCGCCGGAACCGCGTGCCTTCCCGGGCAAGGTGGTCGACGTGGGGCGTCTGGATCAAGGTCTCGCCGTAGCACGAGAAGTTCGCCGACATGTCATCGACGACGATCCAGACGATGTTCGGCCGGCTTCGAACACGCTCGTCAGCCTGCGCTGGGGCGGTTGACGTTGCGCAGCAAGCGCACAGCAGAAAAAACGCCCGTCGCTGGAGTCGGCTCATTGGTTCAAAGCCTGGGTCGGCTTGGATTCATCCTTGTCCTGCGAAGGCTGTCCCTCCAGCTCCTCGACCGACCGCGCGACGATTCGCCCCTCTTCCCAGACGATGACCGGCGTGCCGGTTTGCCGGGCAACTTCGAGGACCTTGACGGCCACCTGGCGAAAAGCGGCATCGGCCTTCGCGGTCAAGATGTCGTGCCATGTCTCGGTGCTCACGGAAGGGTTCCTTCAACGCCGCGCTCGATCTGGTCGAACAGGCTAGCGCACAGCACCGTTCGTCGACCGCCTTCCTCGCTGGCGACCAGTACCGGGGGACGCTCCGAGGCATTATACAGAAACCAGGCATCTACCCGGGGACACATAGAGGTTCATCCGGCGGAAGCGGGCAGGAGTTGAAAGAGGCGGACAGCTTATTTCAGCCGGAGCCCTCGCTCGCGCTTCGGGTTAGCATAATCGTTCTTCCCCACGCGATCGGCGCGTCTTGCAAAAACGGCGTGAGCCGCGACCTCAGCGGCCCGCCTCGAGCGCGAAGTACCGTTTCAGCTCCGGCGGGTTCGACCGCGTGTACATCAAGCCGAGGTACAGCCCCGGCCCGACCTGGCGGATCTCGTCGCGGTAACGGGCGTAGACGCGTGAAGTCTCGCTGTAGTCGATGATCAGGGCGGGCTGGCCGTCGCGCCAGCTTTCGGCCGCGTACACGTTCCCCTTGATCGCCTTGACGCCGAAGAAGCGGTTCACGACGGCGGTGCCCGACGGGTCGAAGATCTTCCCCTGCCAGACCACCCGCGCCCCTTTCGACGCCGGCGCGGCCCACGGCTTCCCGGGCGCGACCAGGGCGTGTCCCTTGACCCGCCCCGCGGGGACCGCCGCCACGACCCCCTGGGCATACAGCGCATCGAGCTCGGCCGGACTCATCCGCACGATCTGCTCGATCGACCAGACCGATCCACCCACAACCTCCGGCACTCCCGGCGCGGAAGCACCCTGCGCGGGCTCCTGTCCCCGCGCGTCGGTACCCGCCAGGAGGCCCATCACGACGGCCGACAGGCCACCGACGAACTCGCGCCAGCGCGTCCGAGACATCACTCCGCTCCCCTCATTGCAAAGCCCGGAACCTTCCCCCAAGATGCCCTCGCCTCCCAGGGGTATCGGCCCGCGCGGGGCATGGACTTCAAGGCGCGTACCACCACGCCCAGGTCACTCGGACCAACACGTTGCCCGGGCGATTGCGAGTCGGTATCCTTGCATCCGTTCACGGTCGAGCGGCGGGCAACACGCTCGCGTCGTTTTCTCATTTCCTTCCATCCTTGCGTTTGATTCAGGGGATACTCAAGATGCGCACACGAAGGAGCGAAGCGTCGCGTTCGTGGCTCCCGCGCGCGGCCGGCGGCTTGGCGATTGCGCTCGGGATCGCGGGCCTCCTGGCGGGCGAGGCGTCGGCTCAGCGTCTGCCGCGTGGGGGCAAGCCCAGCACGAAGCCCGCGCCCAAGGAGGCGATGCCCCGCAAGGGCCGGGCGCCGCAGGTGCTCGGGGCAGGGGCCGAGCTGTGGCAGCTCGAAGTCGATCCCCCCGCGCAGCCCGCGCCGGCGGTCGACGACCAGATCGTACTCCGCGTGCCGCCGAGCTTCTTCGGCGGCGACGTCGTTTTCCCCACGGCGCCGAGCGCGTTCGTCGCCGTGGGCCGCAACGGCGACCGCAACGATGTGCGCGAGGTCTGGAACCTCGCCGCCAAGAAGCGCGTCGGCGCGATACGGGGTGATTTCAAGGTCGACAAGCCGTTCGCGCTCAGCCCCGACGGCTCGCTGTTCGCCGCCAAGGCGACGTTCGACAAGTCGTGCGTCGTCTTCGACACCAAGACCGGGCGGATGGTCGCCCAGCTCCGGGTCGATTCGCCGTTTACCGAGTACCTGGATTTCGCCGGCTCCGACCGCGTCATTACCGGCCGCCCCGGCGACCGCCTCTTCGAGGTCTGGGACCTCAAGAGCCAGAAGGCGCAGGCGGAGATCCAGCCCCGCGAGCGCGTCGCCAAGGACGGGATCGCGCTCAGCCCCGGCCGCAAGTACCTGGCGATGACCGCGAAGAACAAGCTCTGGGTCTACGAGGTTGCCACCGGCCGCAAGGTCGGCGAGGCTGAGATTCCCAAGAACGGCCCATTTGACGTGGGCGACAACGGCAAGGGCCTGGCCTTCTCAAACGACGGCACGCTCTTGGCCGGCCTGTTCGACTCGTTCGGCCTCCACGTCCTCTGCTGGGACGCCGCCACGGGACAGGTCGTCACGCAGTACAAGTACGACGACAAGAGCGGCATCAAGGCCCCGCTCGGCTTCGAAGGCCGGGCGCTCGACTGGCTCGCGGACAATAGCGGCTGGCTGCTCTTCGGCGCGGTCGTCGTCGACCGGCAGTCGGGCCAGAAGGTCTTCACGATCCCGAGCGACACGCCGGCGGCCGACAAGGTGCCGCGCAGGGTGATCGGCGACAACGTCGTGATGATCACCGTGGGCGACGCCCAGAACCGCACGGTCCGCGGCTACAAGCTCGACGCGGACAAGATCGCGCGGGCGTCGAAGATCGTCGCCGAGGGCGGAAGCGCGGCCGACGTGGCTTTGCCCGCGCTCACGCCTACCGAGCTCGCCTCGGCCCGCCGCGTCAAAGCCTCGACGAAGGCCCCGGCCTATGCGGTCGCGCCCGACGGCGCGACCCCGTCCGCGGCGTCGATGCTTCGCCGCGCGATCCCGCTCCGCGTCCAGGCGAACGAGGTCCAGGGACTCCTCTTCAACGGGCTCGAGCACGGCGTGGCCGGCGTCTACAGCCTGCCGGGCGGCATCAACGTGTTCGACCCGAACCAGAATGAGGCGAAGCCGCGCCGGCTCGAGCTGTACACCCTGGCCAACGGGCGCAGCGCAGGGCAGGTAGAACTGCCGAACCTCGTGGATCCGGTCACAATCAGCCCCGACGCTGACCGCGTCTTGACGATCGACAACAAGGAACACGGGCGGGTCGACGTCTTCATGACGGCCGGCCAGAAGCACGTGGCCGGCTGGCGTCCGTACGGCAAGGAGTCGGCCGACGATAAGGCCGTAACGTGGGCCGGCTTCCTGAGCGCGGACCAGGTGCTGACCGTCAACAAGGCCGGTACGCTCGTGCTCTGGTCACTCCCTGACTGCAAACCGGTCTACGTCGCCGACTCGGCCTGCGAAGGGGCGCCGGTGCTGAGCCCCGGGCGGAAGTTCCTGGCGTGCTACCTGGGGGGGACCGTCCGGTTCCTCGACCCGGCGACCGGCGAGACGAAGGGGGAGGCCGAGCTCCCCGCCTCGGCGAACGGAGGGAGGACCGAATTCAAGGGGGCCGCGTTCCCGCCCGACGGCGCGGCGCTCGTCGCGCTGGTGAGCGGCGACCACATCGTGCGGTGGGACGTGCGGACGGGAAAGGTCACGGCCGACTTCCGCACCGTCATGACGATCGCGCCGATGCCCAACACGCACAATGCGCCGGTGGAGTGCTGCGGGCCGAACCACGCGTTGCTCGACGGCCGCGTTTTGATCGACCTGGAACACCGCGCGCACGTCTGGTCGTACTTCGGGCCGAGCGTCTCCGCCGGCGCTCCCGACGGCCGGCACTGGTACGTCACGGGCATTTTCAACCAGCCCGCGACGCTCGCGCCGGTGGCGCTGCCAGAGGCAGACGTGAACCGGGTCGTCGCGCTAGTCGGCGACCCGAACGCCAAGGCCTCCCTCCGCGTCGGGTCGAAGGTGGGCCTCCAACTGGAGTTCACCGGCCCGCCGACCGACAACGCGGGCTACCGCAACGAGGTCACCCAGATGCTCAACCACAAGCTCCAGGCCAACGGCATGACCGTCGGCGACGGCGGCGTGGCCCAGGTCGTCGTCAACATCCAGGAGCGGAACACGGGCAAGACCATCGGCTATCGCAACTTCGGCGACAGCCCGCGCAACCCCCCGCGCAACGTTTTGCAGATCACCGTGCTCGACTGCGAGGTCCAGCTTGCCGACGCGCAGGGACGGGTTACGCTCAGTCCCAAGCGGTCGTTCGAGATGTCCTCGCCCCACTTCCTGCGGCTGCGGCAGGGCGAGACCGTCGAGTCGCGCCTGAAGAACGGCCAGTGGGCCGGCGTGAAGATGTACCTCCAGGGCATCGGCCTGCCCTACTTCGTCGCGCGCCAGCCCGACGGCGTGGCCATGCTCCCCGGCGTCACCGACCTCAACGCGGCACGGTAATTCGTAGGGTGCATGCAATGCGCCGGTGCATTGAATGCACCCCTACTTCTTTTGGCGCACCAATCACAGCCCCGAACGAAGGCGGCTAAAAAGCCCGTTTTCCTCCCAAACTCCGTGGTTATGCTTATCAATCCCATCTGATTTTATCTGCGTACATCTGCGGATAACTTCTTTCTCTCCCCGCACTTCAGTTGGGTCGTAAGAAAACCCAAAACGCTCTCGCGAACGCGGCCCGTGACATCAGGCTTTGCACCGGCGAGGCCATGGCTGCCGCCGGGAACGGTGATCAGCTCGTGGGCAACGCCCTGCCGGGCGAGCGCTTCGGCCATCATCTGGGACTGCTCGTAGGGGACGTCCGAGTCCTTCGTGCCGTGGACCAGGAGGGTCGGCGGAAAGGCCTTGGTGACGTTGCGGACCGGGCAGAACGGGTCGAAGGCCCTGGGCTCCTTGTCGGGGTCGAGGCCGGCGACTTCTCGGGGCCAGAGCCCTTGCTGGCGGCAGTACAGGTAGAAACGAGCGCGCTCGGGCTTGCCCGCGCCCTCGGTGAGGGGTGTCCGGCCGACAGCCTTCTCGGCCTCTTCGCGGGGGACCAGGGGCTGTCGGCGGTAGAAGGGGTCGGGCCGGCTGTACCAGGGGCCGGTGACTTCGCCGTAACCCCAGTACGAGACGAGGGCCTGCGGCGGCGGCGAAACTCGGTAGCCGGTCGTCAGCGTCAGGTAGCCCCCGGCCGAGCTCCCCGCGACCGCCACGCGCAGAGGGTCGATCGCGAAGGCCTTGGCCCCCTCCTCGCGCACCCAGCGCACGGCGTCATGGACATCTTCGAGGATTGCCGCCAGCTTCGTCTCGGGCGCGAGCCGGTAGTCGATCGAGACGACCACGCAGCCTGCACGCACGAGCTCCGTGCGGAGCAGGGAGTCGATCCCGGCGCGCGAGCCCATGATGAGCGCTCCGCCGTGGATCCAGATCACCGCCGGCCGGGGCCCGCCCCGCGCATCCGGCGGCTGGTAGACGTCGGCCTCGATCGCACACGCACCGACCGTCTTGTAGGTGTGCGTCGACTTGCGCACCGGCGTTTCCTCGGCGCGCGCCGGCCATGCCCCAGCGAGCATCGCCGCGGCTGAAACCTGAAAGAACGTCCTGCGAGACGAACGCGGCCCGGCCATGCGAAGCCCCTCGAGAGAATGGCCCCGGACGAATCGCCGGGACGCTTTGGGAGCCAAGATAGCCGCTCAACCGCCAAAATGTCAGGACTCCGTCCCGCGCAGCTCGACACCTCTCCTGCGTTTCGGGCATTGGCCGTTCCCGTGGGAAATCGGCATCACATGTGCTGGCGGAACGAGAGAGGATTTGCCCGCACCGTCCTTCAACGAGGAGCCACGCATGGCCGACAAACCCGCCGCCGAGGGGAATGCCTCCGTCACCCGCGAGGGACTGATCGCGCTCTTGAACGAAGACCTGTCGCGGGAGTACCAAGCGATTATCGCCTACGTGGTCTATTCGCAGGTCCTCAAAGGGGCCGCGTACATGAACATCGCGAAGGAGCTGGTCACCCACGCATCCGAGGAACTGAGCCACGCGCTGATCATTTCGAAGCAGATCGACTACCTGGGGGGCATGCCAACGGTCACGGCCAAGCTCGTGAAGACGTCGGACAAGGCCGAAGAGATGCTCCAGTTCGACCTCGACAACGAGACCGAGACGATCCGCAACTACCGCGACCGCGTCCGCCAGTGCGAAGCGCTCGGGGAGTTCGCCCTGGCGGAGCAGATCCGAGATATCCTGGTCCAGGAGCAGGAGCACCAGATCGACCTGGCGACCGCTTTGGGCAAGGATGTGCCCGACACCAGCGCGCGGTAGTCGACCGCCAAGGGAAGACCGACGAACCGCCAAGGCGCCAAGGTAAGAGAGAGAAGAGAGAAAAGAGGCAGAGAGTCCTGGAAGAACGAACACCGGACAGAAACGCCGTTCTCGAATCTGAACACCTTCTTACTTCGGTCCGATGCTTTTCTCGTGAAACTCTCTCTTTCTCTCTGACCTTGGCGTTCTTGGCGCCTTGGGGGTTAATCCCTCTTCTCTTCTCTGTGTCTTGGCGGTGAGCATCAACGATGGTTCGCGTCGAGCGAGACCCGGACCCGTCCCTTGTCGTCGAAGATCCCGAGTCCCGGCTGCCCGTCCGGCCGGATCGCCAGGGCCGCGCGCACGGTGCTTGACGCGTCGAACACGTTCACTCCCGGCGCGTTGTTCGCGCCGAGGTCGAGAGAAAGGCGGACCTTGCCGTCGGAGCCGAAGAGTCCCACGCCCGGCGTGCCGTCGGGCCGGATCGCGAGCGCGGCCTGGAGCGACCCGTTCTTGTCGTAGAGGTTGACGCCGGGTGCGCCGGCGGCCGTCAGGTCGAAGGAGAGCCGGGCTTGTCCCGCCTCGTCGAAGAGGCCGAGCCCGGGTGTGCCGTCCGGCCGGATCGCGAGAGCGGCCCGCATCCGGCCCGAGTCGTCGCGGAGCAGGAAGTGGTTCGCCTCGACCGTCCTGGCATCGTCCGCGAGCTTCGCACCGGCCAGGCCGAGCACGGCCACTCCCAAAAGCGCGCCCAGTCCGGTGCGCCGCCAGCGACGGCACTCCCTGCGCAGCCCGTCGTTGTCCTTCTCGAGCCGCTCCAGGCGCTCGGCCAGCGCGTCGATCCGCGAACTCTCCATGGTGTTGATCCTCTCCGGTGCGCCTCGCAGGAGAAAAAAAGGGAGACCGCCTCCCCCCTCGCAGGGATGAGGACGGTCCGGGGGCGGGTGTGTTCCCGGACCTCTTGGCGTGGACCCCTTCACGTTTTGGAATGTGAATAGCCAAGAATCGGGATGCCTCACACCCTCTGCGAGCCGCGTGCCGCCGCCGCCAAACGAAATGATTGAGGCGGTTTAAGTGTCGCAATTGAAAAAAGTTAGCTCACTCAGAATAGAACAGGCGCCGAGCAGGCGAGGCGTGACGATGCGCACGAATACGACAGTGAAGCGCGATTTACAGGCAGCCCGAAAAAGGGGGTTAATGACGGCGCAGCGTAGTGGAATTCGCCCGTGTGGGGCTCGTCCGCCCTACGGTACGAAGCTTGAGTGCGGCTTCCGGGCTTTGGTCAGCGGATCGGCAGCCGGCTGGGTCGGGCGGAGGGGCACCCGGCGGGCCGCGAACGCACGTGCTGACGAGGCCGTCGGCGGGCGAACGACTGCCGGCAAGGCCGCGGCGCCGCCCGTGACGACCGAGGGCGCGCCGGGCGTCACCGCGATCGCACCCGTCGTCACCTGCGTCAGACCGTTGGACGATACCTGAAGCGTGTAGCCGCTCCCCGACCTGTCCAGCGTCAACCCGCTGAACGTCGCCACGCCCGCTACCGCGTGACCGTCACCGTCTCACCCAGCGTACCGCCGATCGGGTTCGAGCCCAGCGCGATCGTCACGCTTCCCGTGAAGCTCGTGTCCACATTGCCCGCGGCGTCCTCGGCCTCCACCACCAGGGCGAACGCGCCCCCGGACGTGACGCTCGAAGGCGGTGGGGTCGTGATCACCAGTTGGGTCGCCGGCGCGGCCGTTACCGTGACGGCGTTGGTGGTCGCGAACGCGAGGCTGCCGCTGGTCACTCCGAGCGTGTAACCGGCGCCGGCCTTGTCGAGCGACAGCCCCGTGAACGAGGCCACACCCGCGCTCGCGTTCACGGTCAGGGTGCTCGCCAGCGTTGCGCCGCCGGGATTGGTCGCCAGCGCGACCGTCACCGGGCCGTTGTACGAAGTGTCGAGATCGCCGGAGCCGTCCTCCGCCTCGACGACCAAGCCGAACGACGCGCCGGCCACGACGCTGGCCGGAGGCTCGGTCGTCACCACCAACTGCGTGGCTGGGGCCGCGGTGACGTTGAAGCCGCTGGTCCCGGCCGAGGTCAGGCCCACGGCCGCAGCCGTGAGCGTATAATCGTTTCCTGGCGCGTTCAGCGTCAAGCCGGTGAAGTCGGCGACACCACCGAGGCCCCCCAGGTTCGTGACGCCGCCGAGCGTTGCGCCTCCGGGGTTATTCCCGATGGTGAGCGTCACGGGCGCGGTGAACGACGTGTCCACGTTGCCGTTCGCGTCCTCGGCCGCGACGACGATCTCGAACCCGGTCCGGGCCGCGACGCTGGCGGGCGGCTCGGTCGTCACGACGAGATGCGTGGCCTGAAGCGACACGTTGATCGGGTTGGTGGTCGCCGACGTCAGCCCCGCGCTCGTCGCCTGGATGGTGTAGCCCGAGCCCGCGGCCCCGAGCGAGAGGCCCGGGAAGACGGCATAGCCGTTCTCGACCGTCGCCGTCTTGGCCCCTCCGAGCGTCGCCCCACTCGGATTGTTCGCCAGCGCGATGGTCACCGTGGCTCCATCGTCGCCCGTCGCCGGCCCGCCCGAGCTGTTTTCCACCGCCACGACGAGGCCGAAGCCCTTGCCGGCCGTGACCTCGGGAGGAGGCTGCGTCACCACAGCCTCGAGTCGGCCACGATGTCATACGGTTCGGAGTCGGCGGCCGGCACTTTGATACTGTCGTTGATGGCCTTGGACGACGGAATGACCCGGCCGATCTGGTTGTTCGACTCCTCCGTAAACCAGACGTCGCCGTCGCCCGGATCGCCCGTAATCGAGAGGGGTGAGGCCGAAGCCGTTGGTACCAGATAGTCGCTCATCGCGCCGGTCGAGGGGTTGATGATCCCGATCTTCCCGGTCACCGTGGAGAACGACCCGGTCGGTGTCTCGGTGAACCAGAGGTTGCCGTCGGGCCCGACGGTGACATCCTGGGGCTGGTACTGCGTGGTGGGAACACTTTGAAGAGTCGTGACCTGAGTCAACGGGTCGATCGTCCCGATTTCACCGGTGTAGGAATAGGAACCGGCGGGGAGGACGAACCAGACTTTACCGTCCGGTCCAAAGGTGAGCCGAGCGGGCGCGGAGATATTGTACTGTGTGGGAATCAGGTACGACTTGGCAGTATGACTGGAGCGGTTGAACGCCGCGATTTCCGGACCGTTCGCGCCGTTGCTGTTGGAGGTGATCCAGATTTGCCCGCCGGGACCGGACGTCAGCCCACCCAGCGCGTTGCCGCCGAACAGAGACTCGCTGTAATTCGTGAGCTGCCCGTTGGCCACGTTGATCACACCGAGCTGGCCATAGGCGCTGGGTATCGTCTGGTAGATCTCGGACAGCCAGACGTTGCCGTCCGGTCCCCTGGTGATGCTGCCGGTCTGGTAGTTGGTGGGCAAGGCGGTCGGAGTGGCCGCGAAGGTCCCCGCCGTCGGGTTGAACATATCGACCTGGTTGGTGCCGTAATCGGTGAACCACAGTTTCCCGTCCTGATCGGCGGCGATCCCCTGGGGCTCGTAATTGCTCCCGGCGGGCTTGATGGGGTACTCTGTGACAAGATAGGTGGTCGGATTGATGCTGCCGAGCTTGGCGATGCCTTCCTCGGTGAACCAGAGCAGCCCGTCCTTGTGGTTCCACGTGATCCCGAATGGCTCGGCCAGGAGGGTCTGAACGGGAAACTCGGTGATCGCATGGGTTGTGAGGTTGAACACGCCGACCTTGTTCGCGTTCGTCTCGGTGAACCAGATATTGCCGTCCGGTCCCGCCGTGAGGTCTTCGAGCCCTGCATTGGGAGTCGCGAGCAAGGGGTACTCGGTGACGGCGTGCGTCGTGGCGTTGATGACGCCGATCTGGTTGGCGGCCGTCTCGAGGAACCAGTAGTTGTTGTCCGGGCCCAGCGCGATCGCGCCGACACCGGCGTTCAGTTTGGGGAGCGCGACCTGCTGGAGGACGACCCCGGACGGGTTCATGATCCCGATCTGGTCATACTGATCGACGTTCCCGTTTCCCGTGCTGTTCCGGGTCGTGAACCACAGGTCGCCGTCGGAACCGCCGGACGTGATGTCGAAGGGCGTCCCGCCGTTGGGCCGGATCGGGAACTCGGCCACGCTCGTCAGCAGGCAGCGATCCTCCAGGCGCTCGAGCGCGGGACGCGGCCGGCCGTTCCGCCGTGTCGATGTCCGGGAACGATCGTGTCGACTCATCGGTGTTCTCCCAGTCGTTGCGAGCAGCGGGGGGCGGACGGTAAGCGCGGACGGCCGTGACGGAGGCGTCTTGCGTACGGACGTTTCCGAAAGGGAAAGGCGGGTGGAAAGCACACCATAATACGATTATAGTTACAAGATTATTAAGTATTATAGTGTTTTCGAAACGAATGCGTCTCCGGACAGGCGAGGCCGATTGGTCAATCATCGACCGCTAATCTCGATCCTGACTTTCATTGCAGCGTCTTGCGTTTCGCGCGCACTCGCGCTGGGGCGGTCTCGGGCGAGTAGGTCCGCTCGGCCTCGATCACCGTACCGACCCCTTTGCGGAACGAGAGGGAGGGACCGAGCTGCGCCTTGAATCTGTTCGCCTCGCCGTAGGCGTTGAGTGCTCGGATGACGCGGCTATCGTTTTTCAGCTCGTCGTACTGTTTCTTGACCTTGTCGAAAACCGGCCGGAATTCGCTGGCCGCCTGCAGGAAGTCTCTCCGCCGCGCCTGGAAATCGTCCTGAAGCTTGGCCAGTTGCTTGGGTGAGAGCCGGCGCTTGTTGACGACCTCGATATTGGCGTTGACGGTAACCAGGTCCTGGCGGGTCTGGTATTGCACGACCATTGCCTGCTCGAGCTCCGCCTTCTGCTCGAGAGTGCGGCGCGGCATCTGGGGGATCGCCAGCAGGAGGTGCCTCAGTTGTTCCTCCAGCCGGATCCTCGTGTCGTCGAGTTCCTGAAACGTGGCTTCGACCTCGGCGTTGGCCACCAAGGCATCGCCTGCTTCCGCCATCCGGATCAGATTCGGGCGGAGCCCTTTCAGGCCCTGGTAGACTTCCGATTCCGACGCGAGCAGGAAGTACGCACCCGATTGGGTCAATCCCATCGATTTGAGGAACTCGAGCGGAGCAACGTTCGCCGTCGGGCCCTGGGGAGAGACGACGGGATCGACTTTGTTGCCCTGCGTCGGTTCGGTTGGCGGCGTCGGCGCATCTTTGCGGGGCGCCTCGTCGCGGCTCTTCGCTTCCGGGGCAGGCTTCGGGAGATCCCCCTCGGGGCGGGCGTCCGGCTCCTTCTCGGCGGCATCGGTTCCCTCGGCGTCGACGCTGTGAGACTTTGTCAGGATCGACTTCAGGACCCGGACGCGGCCGCGAGCGGGAGGGGGAACCGGCGACGGTTCCTCGGTGCTCGGGGCGATTACCGGCGGCTCGGTCGCGTCGAATTGAGGCGGACCGGGGACTTCCCCGTGCTCCTTGTAATACAAGAGCGCCACGACGATTGCTGCAATCGCGCCCAGGACCGTACCGCGGAACAGCCATGTGCCGAACGACGCCGCGCCGTCATGTTGATCGGGCTGCAAGCGCAACGGTTCGCGATCGTCGGACTGCAGGAATAACAGTGCGTCGTTCAAGTCGTTCGAGGACATGGTCGCTCCTCCTGTTCTTCTCGGGTTCCGCTTACCGCTAGTTCCCGTTGATGAATGACCGGGTGCCACGGATGGACCAACGGTGATCGTCGACGAGGAGAACCGACGCTCAGGCCCTGGGGCGGTTCCTTGTCCGCCGTCGCTGCACGACCGCGCTGTTTCTGCACGCGATGTGAGCAAGTGGGACCCGTGATTGACTGCCCATTGTCGGTTCACTCCCCGATGTGATAAAGTCATGACCGCCAGCGATGGAAAAGCTCTCCTTGAACGTTACGATGGGCATTAACACGCTTTCTCAAAAATGAAGATTGACGCGAGATACGCTCGACTCGCGGTCCGCAATCTTCGAAGAACTTGAGGTGGCCCCGAGTCGAGCATGCCTGGTGTTGACGCAGTTCTTCCGTCAGCACATCCCTCAGCAAATGAGCGAGGCCCCAGCCCCCCGGGTGATAGCGATGAGCCGGAACGATGGCGGAACGACGTGCCCCGCGCTCCTGAGACGCGTCGGCGATTGGACCGATCTTCCCGCCTGGCGCGAGTTCGTCGCGCGCTACGACCCGCTGTTGCGACGCTGGTGCCGCGACGCGGGGCTCGACGACGATTCCGTCGAGGAGGCATGCCAGCGCATCTGGATCGAGCTGGCGAGCCGGATGGGCTCGTTCCGTTATGACCCCGGGCTCACGTTCCGCGGCTGGCTCAGGCGGTTCTGCCGCTGCCGGGTCATCGACCTGTTGCGCGTGCGCCGGCGGGACGCGGAGCGCGCGCGCCCCCTCGATGACGCTGCGTGGCTGGTGGTCCAGCCGGACGAGGCCGCCGACGGCGACCACTCGATCCTGCTGCGCGAGGCCGAGCAAGCGCAGGCGGCCGTGCGAGCCCGGGTCGATCCGAAGACCTGGACGGCGTTCTGGCGCATTGCCGTCGAGGGCTGGACCGTCGGCGAGGCGGCCGCGGCCGGGGGCATGTCGTACGCGTCGGCGTTCGCCGCCCGCAAGCGGGTCGGGCAGAAGCTCCGCGAGGAGGGACGCCGGCGGCTGGCCGCGCTCAGTGGCGCGGTGCGCTGATTCACGCTGGAGTTTACCGTCAATGCCCGGCTGCCCTTCCGAAGCGAGCCTGAGCCTGCTGGGGTCCGAGGCGCTCGACGACGACGCCTTTGCCGCGCTGGAGCGGCACGTCGAGCAGTGCTTTCGCTGCCGGGCCGTACTCGAGCGGCTGGCGGGGGAGAGCCTTGCCGAAAAGACGATCGCAGCGCCCCAGGCGGGGGGCCCGGAAGGCCTACCGGCCGTTCTCGGCTATGCCGTGGAGCACGAGCTCGGACGCGGCGGCATGGGCGTGGTCTACCGAGCCCGGGACTTGAACCTGGGGCGGGACGTCGCCCTGAAGTTCGTGCCCGGCGGACCCCTCGCGGGGCCTCGCGGCCGCGCGCAATGGCTCTCCGAAGCGCAGGCGCTCTCGCGCATCAGCCATCCGAACGTCGTGCGGATCTTCGACGTGGAGGAAACCGACGAGTGGCTGGTCCTGGTCCTCGAATTCATCGGCGGGGGGAGCCTCAAGGACCGGCTCGCCGAGCCCGTTGCGCCGCGGATCGCGGCCGGCTTGGCCGAGACGATCGCCCGAGCGGTCGAGGCGATCCATCAGCGCGGCTTGCGGCACCTCGACCTCAAGCCGTCGAACATCCTGCTGGAGGGAGATCCCGGCGCACCGCTGGAGAGCGTGGTTCCCAAGATCTCCGATTTCGGCATCGCCTGGGTCGAAGGCGATCCCGGCGCGTCGGCGAGCAGCCTGGCTGGCCCCAGGGGAACGCCCTCGTACATGGCGCCCGAGCAAACGGCGGCAAGCCGCAGCACCGTCGGCCGGCCGGCAGACGTGTACGCCCTGGGAGCGCTGCTGTATCACTTGCTGACCGGCAGACCCCCATTCCAGGCCGCGACCCTGGTCGAGACCCTGGACCTGATCCGCGGCCAGGAGCCCGTCCCACCGCGCCAGCTCAACGCGCGCATTCCGCGCGACCTGGAAACGGTCTGTTTGACGTGTCTGCAAAAACTACCAGGCCGGCGCTACGGATCGGCTGCCGACCTGGCTGACGACCTGCGCCGGTGGCTCGACGGGCGTCCGATCGCCGCGCGTCCGGTCTCGCGGCTCGAGCGAACATGGCGGTGGTGCCGCCGCCGACCCGCCATCGCCTCGCTGGTGGCGGCCCTGAGTGGGACCATCGTCGCGAGCTTCCTGGGCCTGCTCGTGCTCCTGGGCCGCGCCGAGACCGCGCGGGAGCGCGCACAGGAAAACGAGCGCATCGCCGCGCGAACTCTCAAAGAATTGAACGCGCTGATCGTTTTCGACCTGAACGAGCCGAACCCGATCCGAGAAGACCGCCTCCTGCCTTTGATCGACGCCGCACGCGCGAAAGCCCGAGGAATCCAGGGCGTTTCCCAGGCGGACACCACCACCTTGGCCTCGCTCGCGAGCCTCGACCGTTACCTCGGAATGAGGCTCGCCCAGCGCGACGGCCGGCTCGCCGAGGCGAGGACGCTGTACGCCGAGTCCGTCGCGCTCTGGACGGAGTTCCTGAAGCGCACGTCCAACGACCAGGAAGTCCGCAGGAGCCTCGCTCATACCGTGCTGGAATCTGGGGGCGCTGCCTCCCACGACGGCGCTGCCGAGGCCGCCGAGCAGCTCTATGCCCAGGCTCTCCTGCTCGCGGAAACCATCGAGCCAGCGACGTTTCGCAACGGCGTGGCGATGCACATCGCGGACTTCCGCCGACATGCCGCTTACCAAAGAAGCTGGAGCGGTAAGCCGGACCAGGCGCGCCGGCTCCTGGAAGCGGACCTTCGGATGTTCGACTCTCTGCCCGCGGCCAGTGCCCAGGACCCGCAGCTCCAGTTGCGTAAAGCCTTGACGCTCATGTGCCTGAAACAGCCGGCCGACGCGCGCCGGCTCGTGCGCGCCCTGGCCGGGCGACTCCGCAACGAACCGTTTCCGGAACGCCTGCGGATGAGTCACGAACGGATCGATTGCCTCGCCGAGTGGGTCCTCCTCGAAGCCACCCATCTGAGCTTTAGCAACGGCTCGGTCCTGCCGGCGGGCGAGGACACCGACGCGGACGCCTGGGCCCAGCAGTTCCTCGCGTCGATCCAGGAGCAATACAAGGCCCTGGGCGAGGACGAATTGATGGTCCCGGCGGCGGCCTGGATCATGGCCGACCTGGTGCAGACAGACTGCGCGGCGAAGCGCCGGGAAAAGCAGCTCGCGGAGGCCACCCGGACCGAGCGGGTGTTTCTGGCCGTCGCCCACGCTCTTGTCCGCCGCTACGGCGCGCACGCAGAGTCGTACTTGGTGCTGAGCGAGGCCCGCCTTCAGACCGCCAAGAACGCCTGGCAGCGCGACGACGACGCGACCGCCAAGCAGGCCCTGCGCCAGGCCCTTGACGCGGCCTACCAGGCAGCGCGGCTTGACCCCGGGCGCGAGGACGTTCGCCGCCTGGTCGCCGATAGGGAGCGACGCCTGGCTCGTGTCAGCAACGACGCCCCACCCGACGGTTGATGGTGCAGAGAAGGAAACGGCCGAGGGCTCGGTCAGGTCCCCTCGGGCCGCCCGCGACCGGCTTTCAGGGACGCCGCTTCCGTACCCAGGTGACGGCCCCGTGGAGCACGCGGTCGAGGGCCTGCCCCGGACGACCCGGCCGCAAACTAGCCGCGAAAGCACGCGCGGTGGAGGCCGTCGGCGGGTGGGCGACCGCCGGCGCGGCGGCGGGATTGCCCGTGACGATCGAGGGCGCAACAACACTCGGGGTCGCGCTGAACACCGCGCTCGGCGTCGACGACGAAGTGACCGGGGCGCTCACCAGGAACGACGCGTAGTACGTCGTGCCCCCGCCCGGGACGGTCAGCGAATCGCCGTTGGACGCGGTGACGCCCGAGAGCGCGAACAGGTACACCGTGTCGTTGGGCACCAGCCCCGTGGGCACGATGATGAGCTGGTCCGTGTTGGGGTTGAACGCCAGCGTCGCGTTCAAGGGAACGTCGGCGTAGCCCGAGTTCCCCGTCGTCACGCCGCCGGTCTGCGGGATCAGCATCGCCGAGTAGCGGCCCAGCGCGCTCAGGCTGATGCGCTCGCTGAACGTCACCGCGCCGTAGCCGAAGCTCGAGGTCAACGCGGCACCGTTGGCCGGGCTCGTCGCCGTCACCGTCAAGGGGGAGTGCTGGCCGCTGACCCCGGTTCCACTCACGGTGAACGACGTGGCGAAGACCTGGGACAAGCCGGTCCCCAGGACCGGGAAGGCCTGGTCGTCGGTCACCGACGTGTTGACCGTCACCACGTAGACTGACCCCGGCGAGAGGATGACCTCGGGCGTCAGGTAGGCGGTGAGCGTCGATGGGCTGTACGCCACGACCGACGGCAGGGCCACGTACGTGCCGGTCGCCGTTTGCACGAGCAGTTGGATATTGTCCGAGTTGATCGAC
The DNA here is from genome assembly GCA_031291845.1 of Isosphaeraceae bacterium. Taxonomy (GTDB): domain Bacteria; phylum Planctomycetota; class Planctomycetia; order Isosphaerales; family Isosphaeraceae; genus DAIDJG01. Next base: position 23,352 of record JARLIH010000375.1, read on the forward strand.
CAGGGGTCCATGGCCTTGTTGAACGCGATGGCGATCGTGTCGGGTTGCGGGATCACGTTATTGCTGATGGCGACCGTGCCGTTGTTCGTGGTCACCGACTTCACCTCCAGGGCCGTCGTGTCGGCGGGCGAGGCCTGGAACGTGAACGAGTCGTACACCGGCGCGGGGTTGCCGTTGCTGTCGGTCAAGGTATTGCCAGCGACGTCGGTCAGGCCGTTGACGGAGACGAGGTAGACGTCGGTCGCCAGCGGCTGGTCGGGGGTCAGCGTGATCGTCGACGTGCCGTTGGTGTTCTGGTGGTAAACGAGCGTGGCGGGCGTGGCCACGTCGCCGCTGTCGTAGCCGGTCGGAGCGCTCCAGAGGGTTTCCCCCGCCGCCGAGCGTGCGCCCCCTTCCGAGCCGCTGGGGATCAAGACCACCGCGTACGGGTTGCTCGCGAACCCGCTGCCGTTGGCCTGGTCGGGCACGAGACCGGTGAGCCAGTGATTGAAGGTCACGACGATCTGGTTGTTCGACAGGCTCGTCAGGTAGTTGCCGGTCGGACTGATGCCGACGACCCGGAGCGACGTCGCGATCGTGATCGTGGTCGCGGCGGACAACGCGCTCGGCGTGCTCACCGTGTTGGCGGACGTGGTCGCCGCGACCTTGTAGGTGCCGTCGGCCAGGGGCGGCGTGCCGCTGATCGTGATCGTGGCCGTGCCGTTCGTCGCTTGCACGGGGTTCCCCAGCAGGATGGGGTCGGTCGGATTGTTCACGTTGTAGAGTTGGACGTAGCCGTTGCCGGGGACCACGCCGCCGACCGTGAACGTGAGCGGGGCGGTGGAGGAGCCGTTGTCCTGGGTAATGCCATCCGCGTGGCTGATTCCCGTGTCGCTCAGGGGCGTCAGTTGGGGCGCGGACGGCACGAGCGCCGTGACCGTGGCGCTGAAGGTGC
>JARLIH010000376.1 GCA_031291845.1 Isosphaeraceae bacterium
ACGCCGAGGGCCGCGAGGATCGTGGCCCCCAGGTCATCGGGGCTGACCGGATCGCGGGACGGATAGGCGGCCCAGCGATCGGACGCGCCAAAGACCTGGCCGGGGCGCACGCCTCCTCCCGCCAGCACGGCCGAATAGCAGCGCGGCCAGTGCTCGCGGCCAGCGTTCGCCTTCGTGACCCGTGGGGTGCGGCCGAACTCACCGGCCCAGACGATCAGCGTCTCGTCGAGCAGGGCCCGTGCGGAGAGGTCGTCGAGCAGGGCGGCGAATCCCTGGTCGGCCGGGGGCATGAGGCGGTTCTTCAGGTGGTTGAAGTTGTCGCCGTGCGTGTCCCAGAAGTTCTGCCCGTCGTTGTGCCAGTTGACGGTCACGAGCCCGACCCCGGCCTCGACCAGCCGGCGCGCCAGGAGCAGGCACTGGCCGTGGATGTGGCGGCCGTAGCGGTCGCGGACCTTCGGGTCCTCGCGCTCGAGCTGGAACGCGCCCCGCGCCTCGGCCGAGCTGAGCGCATCGAGTGCCCGGGCCTGGAAGCCGTCCCAGGCGCGGACGCTTGCTCCCGCCTTCCCGACCACGTCGTGCAGGCCCGCGAGCAAGCCGCGGCGGTCGCGCAACCGATCGTTGCTCACGCCGTCGGGGAGGCCCAGGCCCCCGACCTGGAAGCCGGAGGCGTTGGGGTCTCCCTCGACGCGGAACGGCTCGAACGCCTTGCCGAGCCAGCCGGCGTCTTGGCCGGGGGCGCGGCCGCCGGGCGCGGCGGGGTGCGCGACGGTCCAGGGCATCGTTACGGCCGAAGGGAGCGCTCCGGCCGTCGGGCGGCAGCGTGCGACGAGCGCGCCCAGGTGGGGCCAATCGTTGGGCGACGGCCCGGCGGCGTCCGAGAACGGCGTCGGCGCCAGGTGCCCGGTCAGGACCCGGTGGGCCGTCGACAGGTGCGCGGGGTCGTCGTGCGTCATCGAACGCACGATCGCCAGCCGGTGCGCGTGCGCGGCGAGTTTCGGGAAGTGCTCGCTGATGCGGACCCCCGGCAGGCTCGTGGCGATCGTACCGAACTCGCCCCGGATGTCGGCCGGCGCGTCGGGCTTCGGATCCCATGTGTCGAGCTGGCTCGGCCCGCCCCACTGGAAGATCAGGATGCACGACTTCGCGCGGCCCAGGCCCGGGAGCGCCGAGGCGAGCGCGCGGCCGCGATATAGCTCGGATAGCCCCAGGCCGCCCCAGGCCAGCGCCCCAGCGCGCAGGACAGCACGCCGAGTCGGAACCAGTTGGCCCGGTCCCGGGCAGACACGATCAGTGCTTTTGTTAAACTTTGGCTGAACAGGCATAACGAAACTCTACCGCGCGGGGGACGCGTCGTCCACCCCGCGCTCCGGTCGAACCGATGGCGGAGTTCAAGCGTAAGGTCACCCCCGTGCGGATTGTCGATCGTAGGGCCGGCCATTGCCGGCTCTACAGAATGCAGGAAAGCGTTATCCGGACCGTCGTGAATTGGAACCACGCGGAGAACATTCACCGCGAAGGTACTGAGGCCGCACAAAGTCGCGGTTGACATGTATAGTTTGCGGATCGACGACGAGCGGCGCCCGCAAACGGAGGCGAATCGATGATCATCAGCGTCCGAGAGACGACCGTCGCGGATATCCCGTTCGGCATGCGTCTCAAGGAGCAGGCCGGCTGGAACCAGGTGGAGGCCGATTGGAAGCGCCTGCTCGACCTGGAGCCGCAGGGATGTTTCGTCGCCGAGATCCAGAGCGTTCCCGTCGGCACCGTCACGTCGTGCCGGTTCGGGGATGTGGCCTGGATCGCCCTGATGCTCGTCGATCCTGACCACCGGCGGCGCGGAGTCGGCCGCACGTTGATGTCGCGGGCCCTGGAATGGCTCGACTTTCGGCGCATCCGGTCCGTCCGGCTGGACGCGACGCCGCTCGGCCGGCCGCTGTACGAATCGCTCGGTTTCCAGGCCGAGGGGACACTCGTCCGGTATCAAGGTGTGCTCACGGCGGGTGCACCAGCGACGGAACTCGGCAACGTCTCGGCCGCCGACGTGTTCGACGGCGTCGCAGAGCTCGACAGGGCGGTCACGGGGGCGGACCGCGCGCGATTCTTGCGGACTCTGTCGCGCGAGCACCCCGAGAGCTTTCAGGTCGCCCGGGAGCGCGGCCGGGTGATCGGCTTCATCATGGCGCGGCCGGGGGCGTATGCGCGGCAGATCGGGCCCTGTATTGGGGACGACGAGGCGGGTCCGCGCCTGCTCGAAGACGCCCGCCGGCGCTACGCGGGAGAGACGGTGATCGTCGACATCCCCCAGGAGCACACGCGCGCCAGACGGCTCGTCGAGTCGTGGGGCCTCGCCCCGGCGCGGGAGCTCCTCCGCATGGGCTATGGACCGCGGGTCCAGGAGGACCTCGACCGCCTCTGGGCCAGCGCGGGAGCAGAGAAAGGTTAACGAGAGGAGCACGACATGACGCTCGACACGATTCGCGACGTCGATCACCTCGACGACCTGCTGAGTGAGCCCACCGAAGGAGTGGTCGAGACATTGGCGCGCCTTGACGGCGACCTGCTCATCCTGGGCGTCGCCGGCAAGATGGGGCCGACGCTCGCGTGGATGGCCCGGCGCGCATTCGACGCGGCCGGGCAGCACTCCCGGCGGGTGCTCGGCGTGGCACGCTTCTCGGACCCTGCGCGCGAAACCTGGCTGCGCGACCGCGGCATCGAGACGGTTCGCTGCGACCTGCTCGATTGCGACTCGCTGGCGCGTTTGCCCGACGCCCCGAACGTCGTTTCGATGTTCGCGATGAAGTTCGGCGCCACGGGACAGGAAGCGAAGACGTGGGCCATGAATGCGTTCTTGCCGGGCCTGGTGGCTCAGAAGTACCGCCGGAGCCGGATCGTCGCGTTCTCGACCGGGAACGTCTACGCGCTCGAGCCCGTCGCCCGCGGCGGCTCGAAAGAAACGGATGCACTCCAGCCGGTTGGCGAGTACGGGATGAGCTGCCTGGGCCGCGAACGCATCCTCGAGCACCTCAGCCGGGCCCAGGGAACTTCCGTCGCCCTGATCCGGCTGAACTATGCCGTCGAGATGCGTTACGGGGTGCTGCTGGACCTCGGCCGGAAGGTGCTGGCCGGCGAGCCGGTCGACCTGGCGATGGGGTACTGCAACGTGATCTGGCAGGCCGATGCAAATGCGCATGCCCTGTGTGCATTCGGTCACGCGGCGAGTCCGCCGTTCGTGCTGAACGTGGCGGGGCCGGAGGTCTTGAGCGTGCGGCACGTCGCGGAACGGTTCGGTGCGCGCTTCAGCCGGCCGGTGGCGTTGCGCGGCGAAGAGTCGCCCGACGCGCTCCTCAACGACGCCAGCTTCGGCCGGCGCCTCTTCGGCCCGCCCCGGCTCGGCGCCGAGCGCTTGATCGACCTGACGGCCGACTGGCTGCTGCGCAGCGGTCCGACGCTCGATCGGCCGACTCACTTCGAGGCCCGTGACGGGCGGTTTTGATCCGTTGCGACCGGCCGGGCGCGTGCTGCGTGATCCGGGTCAGCGCCGCTCGATGTTGAGCGTGGAGAAGACGCGGACGAAATCCGCGAACGGAATCTGGAAGACGCCGTGGTGCCGCGGCCAGCCGTGCTGGAGGCCCTCGGGCCCCTTGGGGGTGAAGTCGTCGCCCCAGGGGTTCCAAACGGTCAAGGCGTTCGTCTCCGGGTCGAAGCCGAGGATGGCGTAGACGTGGTTGCCGGGGAGCGGACCCGCCGGCGGATCGGCGCGGGGGACGACCGCTTGCGCCATGAGGCGCTGCCGCTGCATCGCAATCAGGGCGTCGCGGACCCGGGCGTGTTGCGCTCGTTCGTGGAGGTGAAACGTCTCGACGGGATGGCCCGTCCAGCGGTGCACGTCGACCCGGGCCGAGCCGCCGATGTTGACCCGGAGGCTCGGGTCGAGGACGTCCCTCGTCTTGCTGTCGCGGTTGACATCGAGCGTGCCAACCACCTTTTCCAGCACGGCCATCCAGAGTCCGTCGCCGACTGTCGAGCTTGACTCGTTATAGGCCAGCTCGGTGTCGGTCGGCGGGGTCACGACGGCTTGCTCGCCGTCGGGGAACCGGACGTGGAACCGGCCGTCGGAGAGCGGCCGGATCATCTCCACGAGACGCTCCGGGTGAAAGTAGGCCCACCAACCTGCGCCCGAGAAGAGGTAGCAGTCGCCGGCCGGCCCCTGGCGCATTTTCTCGAAGTTGGGCCGCCCGCCGGCGAAGAGCGAGCGCTCGACCTTTCCGAGCTTCTCGACGGCCGTACGGTAATCGTGTTCGAGCTTCGCCTTCGCGGGCTCCTGCGTATCGAGCGAAGCGGCCGGAAGCGAAGTGAACGGCGCCTTCTTGAACTGCCGGAGCAACGCGGCGAGGGCCGCGCCATTTTCGCCGCGGATGCGGGGGTCATTGGCGAGGGCCTGGAGGCGATGCTTCTCGACGACCCCCGTCCCGCCGGTCCATGCCGGCAGGTTCGCGGCGAGCACCTCGGCCAAGGGCCGTGGCGGCGCCTCGGTCCCCTCGGCAGCCTGTCCCGCCGGCGCGGCCGGGCGAGTCTCGCGCGGGGCGGGAGGGGGGCGTCGCGGACCTTCCTTGCCGGACGCTGCCGGGGGAGAGCGGGTTACGGGGCTCTCGTGGGCGAACATCAAGATTTCGCCGGCGTCGAACGCCTCGGGGTGCGACTTGAAGGCGGACCGCATCGGAATCGAGCTCGCGTTGTGCCGGCCCGCCATTGCGGTTTGGGGACCGTCATGCTCAACGTCCTCAGCGCTACGCAGACTGGGACGGACGACGGCGATGTGGCCCGGCTTGTGCCGATCGGGATTGCGGAAAACGCAAACCACGGCCCAGCCGTCGTTGGCCAAGACCTGCGCCTCGCTCCTGGAACGGATCCGCCGCCACCCCCGCTCGAGTCCCTCGCGGCCGAGCCACTCGTACTGCGCGTTGGCGAGCAGCACCTGGGAGTGCTCGGGGGGCCGGAGCAGGTAGGCGCCCAGCCGGTCACAGGCCGCCGCGGCGAAGGCGCTGCAGTGGGTGGCGTGCTGGTGTGACTTCGGGTCGGGCTCGCCGGTCTTCCAGCGAATGCCCTCGCCCGGGAGCCAGTGGTGCTCGACGTCCATCTCGTCCAGTATTTGCGCCAGCCGCTGGCCGGCCGGCGAGACCATCGGCGCCGGGGCTTGCCCGAAGCTCGCACGCACCGTGGCCAGGCCGAGGAACAACGACGCCAGCAGCGCAGCCTGCCATCGCGCCGACCGGCCGCGGATCGACCCACTCATGAACTCGGCTCCAGTGGTCACTCAGGCCGCAACGCCCGCAGATTGCCGTCGGGCCGCCGTCTCGGGCCCGTTCGGGGCGCGCCGATTCCGGCAGCTCAAGCATAGGACACTGCGTGCTGGGACGTTTTCGTGCGGCGGCGTTCGCTCCGGCGAATACGGCGCCAGGCCGGGGCACTGGCGTTTTCTGGGTGGCACGCCCGGAGTCTGCGACGGGCCTGGTCGAGTCGCCAGACGGGTGCGCCACACCCTCGAAGACTATGGGTGGGCCAGCCGGGTCTCCCCCCGCCAGCAACGGCGCACCAACCCGCGGGCGCTTACAAACTTTCCGAGAGTCGTCGGAACTTCTCCCATTTTCCCGAACCCCGGAGTCAGACTGGACGAACTTAAATGAGGGTCAACGTGTCTCTCCTTTCCAGCCGCGGTCGCGCGGTTCGTTGACGTACCAGACGGGGCGTCTTACAATTCGCGTGGTCCGCAGAGTTTCGCCGCCCATCTCCCCTTCCTTTCCTTGAGAGGTGATTTCCCACTTGGTTGAACTCAAGAGCACCGAGCGTTTGGGGCGTCGTGAGAAAACAGTTCTGGTCGGGGTGCTTCTTCCCGACAGCGAGGTGTCTCCCGACGATCCCCTTGACGAAATCCGGGGTCTCGCCAAGACGGCCGGCCTGATTGTGGTCGGCGGGATGCTCCAGAAGCGGCAACAAATCGATATCGCCACGTACATCGGCTCGGGCAAGGTCGACGAGCTCAAGGAACTCGTCGAGGCGCACGAGGCCGACCTCGTGGTGTTCGATAACGACCTCGGCCCCGGGCAGACGCGCAACCTGGAGCGGTTGCTGGGCGTGAAGGTGATCGATCGCACCGAGGTTATCCTCGACATCTTCGCCACCCGCGCCCGGACGCACGAAGCCCACATGCAAGTCGAGCTGGCCCAGCTCGAGTACGCGATGCCTCGGCTGAAGCGCATGTGGACCCACTTGTCGCGTTACAAGGGGGGCATCGGCGTCCGCGGCCCGGGTGAAAAGCAGCTTGAAGAGGACCGCCGGCTCGTGCTCCACCGCATTCAGGAGCTGAAGGCCAAGCTCGCGAAGGTGCAGGCGCGCAAGGAGCGCGAGGTCGCCGGCCGGAGTGAGGTGGCGACCGTCTCGCTCGTCGGCTACACCAACGCCGGCAAGAGCACGCTGATGAACGCCCTGACGGACGCGGGCGTGCTGGTCGAGGACAAGCTCTTCGCCACCCTCGACACCCGCACCCGGCGCTGGCGGTTCCGCGGCGGCGGGCACGTCTTGCTCTCCGACACCGTCGGCTTCATCCGCCACCTGCCGCACGCGCTGGTTGCGTCGTTCAAGGCGACGCTCGAGGAGGCCCGCCAGGCGGACCTGCTCCTGCACGTCGTCGACACGTCGAGCCCCGAGGCCGAGATGCAGATCCGCGCGGTCAAGGCTGTGCTCGAGGAGCTGGGCCTGGCCGAGCACCCGACGATCCTCGTGCTGAACAAGGCCGACCGCGTCCCTGACCGCTCGTTCCTGGACGTGCTCCGCGCCCACCACCGCGACTCCGTGGCGATCAGCGCGGCGAAGGGAGAGGGACTCGACGCGCTGGAGCACGCCGTCCGCGAGGCGTTGCACGAGCGCGCGCTCGACGCGGAGGTCGAGACCGGTGTGGCCAACGGCCGCGTCCTGGCGTACCTGGCGCAGCACGCGCAGATTCAGGGCCAGACCTACGAAGACGATCGCGTTCTCTTGCAGTGCCGCGTCCCCCGCCGCTGCCTCGATTTCCTCTACGAGCACGGCGCGGAGGTCCGCACGAACGGCGACCATCGTCTGCAAGCGGGGGCGTGAAGGAAAAGGAAGTTGGTCGAGGCTGCCTCGCAGGTCGGCCCCTCACACCGCTTTCCGGATGAGGGGCACGCTCGATGTTTGTTTCGTAAGTCCTTCGCCGGTATACTAACTCGAAGCGCAAGCGAAGTGTTACATGAACTTTACTTGTGCTATGGGTGAGCGTAGACACATGGCCGGCTGCGAACTTACGAAGCGGACATCTCGGGTTAGTTCCAAACGATGAGCGGCCATACCTCGATCGAGTGGACCGACCACACCTGGAACCCCGTCCGCGGCTGTACGAAGATCAGCCCGGGCTGCGCGCACTGTTATGCCGAGACGTTTGCGGAACGTTTCCGCGGTGTGCCGGGGCACCCCTATGAGCAGGGGTTCGACCTGAAGCTCATCCCCGAGAAGCTGGCCGAGCCGTTACGCTGGCCGCGGCCGGGGATGGTCTTCGTCAACTCAATGAGCGACCTGTTTCACGAGGACGTGCCGGCCGACTACGTCGAGGCCGTCTGCCGCGTGATGGTGCGGGCCGATTGGCATACCTACCAGGTGCTGACCAAACGCTCGGAGCGGCTGCGCGACATGCTGAACGGTCCGCTCGCCTTCGCGGCGGCCGTGCCCCATATCTGGTGGGGCGTGAGCGTTGAAAACCGCAAGCACGGCCTCCCCCGGGTCGAGCACTTGCGCTCCGCGCCCGCGGGCTTGCGGATGCTGTCGGTCGAGCCGCTGCTGGAAGACCTGGGGTCGCTCGACCTCGAGGGAATCGGCTGGGTGATCCTCGGCGGCGAGAGCGGCCATGGCGCACGGCCCATGGAGCAGGCCTGGGTCGAGTCCGTCCGCGACCAATGCCGCGCATCGGGCGTGCCCTTCTTCTTCAAGCAGTGGGGCGGCGTTCGCAAGGGCAGGGCGGGACGGCAGCTCGACGGGCGGACCTACGACGAGACGCCGCCGCGCGCTAGCTCCGAGATGCCCGGCCTCAAGGAGCGCCGGGCGATCGCGGCAGAGGTCAACGGCTGGTCGCCGCGGTGAGTTCCGCCGCGGCGTCGAACGGAGTGAGCCGCAGGTCGGGCAGCGTATTGTCATGGACCAAGGCCCCGCCCCGGCCGACAAAGAAGTCCGCGTCATCCGCCACATCCAGATTAAACACCGGCTCGACTTTTCCCGTGTCGATGGACGAGACGGCCATCAAGCCCCCCAGGGTCCGGAGCGTGTCACCGGGCTTGAGGTCGCGGGCCATGACCCAGCCGTGGCCGGCCTTCCAGAAGCGGTGGAACTCGCTGCTGACGATCGTCTCTGTCCCGAGCGCGACGCGGAACGTCTTGCCCGGCGGGTTGTGGTGGACCGCGAGGATGGGTTGGTAGCCGAGCGCACCCGTCTGGACGTTTTGCGCGAGGACGAGATCGCCGGGGAGGAGGGTCTCGATCGGCTGAGTGCCAGAAAGCGTGCGGACGGGCGTACCCTTCCCGAAGCAGCTTATTCGCTGGTAGCCCACCGGCCCGGCGACCTCGCTGACGGGTATCTGGGCCGCTTGGTAGGCAAGGGGCACGTCCTCGACGATCGTGGTGGTGTCAGAAGCCTTTTGGGGCATCTTACGGAAGCCGATCTGGTCGAGGACCCAGTTTTCCCATGCATCGCGGTCCGGTCCAAAGTCCTGTCCCGAGATCTGAGTCAGGATGGGCAGAACGCGGTCATTGTACTTCCGTATTTCGGAATTGATCGCGTCGAGTGCCTGGACATCGTTCTGGAGTTGCTGTTGCGCGGCGGCCACCGCCTTCCGGGCCTCAATCATCATCCGGCCGACGGGGACGTTGATCTGGTCGCCGTAGACCACGCTGAAGGAGGTGCACGTTCCGAACGGCCTCATCGCCTCCAATTCAGCCGACATCGCCTGCTGAAACGGTGCAGTCTGAGCATATGTATTGTACGCACCAATGGTGGAACTCGCAGAGGATAGTAAAAGATCGCTCATGTGGTGGCTCGATTGTCCGGCGCCAAGCTTCTGGAAGACTTGAGTCATCGTCTGTTGCAAGGCAGGACTGATCGAAGGCGGGGGAACGAACAGCATCCCGATCTCGTTAGGTGTCAAGAACGGGGTTTGTCCGAAGACGCCCGTCGTGTAGTTCACAACTGGCAGGCCGTTTGCGTCGTAGCCGAGTTGGCCGCCGGGAGGAAGTGCGGCCAGTGCGGGCGACGAGTAGAGCCGCTTGTAGTTGACCTGCTTCCCCTGCACGAACAGCTCGCCCTGCGACCCCGGACCGTTGACGTGGCGCACCTCGTACTTGATTGGGTCGCGCACGAGCGCGGCAAGCAAGTCGGCGAACTCGCGCACGTCGCGCTTGCGCAACGTCTCGGTCGCCACTCGGCGCACCTCAAGCGCCTTGCCGAACACGGCGAACAGCGCCAGGGCTCGCGAAGCAGCGGGCGCGTCGATCTGTCCGAGGACCCGCACGGCTGTCGCCTGACGTTCCGGTGAGCCCGCCCCTAAAACGGCGACGACCATCGGCACAGCGCGGGGATCGGTGATGCTGGCCAGTGCGTGCTCCGCGTCATCGTGGCGTCTACCTTTGTCGCCGAGCAAAGATCGCCACCTTTCCAGGAGCGGCTTCCAGCGCTTATCCGCGTTCTCCTGGAGCGCGCGCTCCTGCTTCTCGGCCGCGAGCTGGGCCTCGGTGACCCACCGGTTGCCTTGCCGCTTGAAGCCCAACCGTTTCCAGGCGGCCTCGCGCTTGGGGTCGAGCTTGACGACGGCGGTGAAGTGCGCCCGGGCCTCGGGCTTGAGGCTGTTCTCCTCGCACCAGAGCGCCAGCTTCCACTGGCCGTCGGATGTGTGCGGTGCCCGGACGCGTTTCTCGTTGTACTCGGCGCGCAGCGCCACCTGGCCGGCGTTAGCCTTGAGCTTCGCACTAACGTCCTCCGGCCGTCGCCAGGCGCCTTGGTCCTGCACGAGTCCCATCAGGCCGCGTGCCATGGCGTTCCGGGGGTCGTTGAGCACGGCCAGTGCGAGGTGTTTGGCCCGCTCGGTGGTCAAGCCGTGTTGTTCGCACCAGAGCGCGAGCTCCACGTGCGCGCTGGCATCCCGGCCTGCCTGCGCCTTGGCCGCCTCGTAGGCTGCCCGGTCGTCCGTCGAGGGCGCTACGAGGAGCGCGGAGCAAAACAGGAAAGCGGAGAACATCGCACGGCCTCCGGTCGCGAAAAGAGGTGAACGCGCTTATTCAGCGTGGGCCGTCTGTAGGACCGGCGGCGCGTCGAACGGCTCAGGCACGGGTTGGACGAGGCTGTTGTCGTGGACCAGCGCTGCGTGAGTTCCCACAAAGAAGCTGCTACCACCGGCGATTTCGAGATTGAAGACTGGCTCAACAGGTCCTTCAACGACGGATCGCACGCTCAACGTTCCACCCATTGAACGGAGGGTATCACCGGGCTTGAGTTCGCGGGCCATGACCCACCCGTGGCCCAGCTTCCAGAAACGATGGATGCCGGTTGCCCAGACCGTCTCTCCTTCCAGGTCGATCCCGTACAGTCGAGCAGGCCGGTTGTGGAAGACCGCAATAACGGGCTCGTAGCTCAAAGCGCCGGTCACGGGGTCTTCGACGAGAGCCTGATCGCCCAGCTTGATCGACTCGATCGGGCGCAGACCACCGAAGGTGCGGACTGGCGTTCCCGCGCGGAAGCAACTGTGCCCGGTCTGCGCGAGGAACGATGTCGGCGGGCCGGACTGCGTCGCGGTGAACACAAGGGGGACGCCCTGCGGCTGATACTCGAGCGGCACGTCCTCAAGGATCGTCGGTTTGGGTGGATCTGCCGTCGGGGTGAAAGCATAACCTTGCTGGTCGGTCCACCACGAAGCCCACACTTGCTGGTCGTCGCCGAGGTCCTGGCCGGTCAGGGCGTTCAAGACCCCGACCACCTTTCCGTTCGAGTCCGTCACTCCAGCGTTGAACGCGTAGACCGTCGCAACGTCGTTCTGAAGCTGTACGGCGGCCGTTGCGGCCGCGGCTTCGTATTGGAGGACGATCTCGCCGACCGGGATCTGCACGCTCTGGGTCACCGGGACGGTCGTCTCGACGCCGAGCCGGTTTGGACCGTAGCGATTCCGGAGCGAGAGCGTGTTCTCCCCGACGTTCGGCAGGTGTGGGACGTTGGCATTCTGGGCGCCGAGGGCCGCACGCTGCGCCTGGAGCGAACCGTAGACCGGCTCGAAGCCGGTCACCTCATTGAAAATACCAACCATTCGCGAGACGACCGGCAACCCGTATCCGTCGTACGTAACCGGTTCGCCGGGGAAGAGTGGAATGCTGGGCAGGGAAGGGGGGGAGTAGAGTCGTTGGATGTTGGCCTTCTGCCCCTCGACGAAGAGCACCCCGGGCGAGCCCGGCCCGTTCACAGGACGCACCTCGTACTTGAGCGGCTTGCGGATCAGGGCGATCAACCACCCGACGACTTCGCGGATGTCGCGGTGTTGGAGCGACTCGGTCGCGGTGCGCCTTGCCTCGGCCGAGGGGCTGAACACTGCCAGGATCGCCAGCGTGCGCGAAGACGCCGGCGCGTCGATTTGACTGAGAAGTCGAACCGCCCGGATGTGGTCCCCGCCATCGGTGACAAAGGCCGCCCAGATCGCGGGGATAGCGCGCGGGTCGGTCACGTTGGCCAGCAGCGCCTCGGCCTCGGCCCGCTTGTTCTTGTCGAGAAGCCACGCCCGCCATTTTACCAATCGTGGCTTCCAGTATTTGTCAGCCTTTCTTTGGGCGTCGAGGCCGTCCTTCTCTGCGGCAATCTGCGCTTCGGTCATCCACCGGCCCTGATGCTTCTTGTAGCCCAGGCGCTTCCAGGCTGCCTCGCGTCCCGGCTCACGTCGGGTCACGGCCGTCCAATGAGCAATGGCCTCAGCCTTCAGGCCGTTCGCGTCGCACCACAGGGCCATCTTCCAATGAGCGTCCGCGCTATTGGCCATCCGATCGCGCCGGCCATTGTAAGCGGCGAGCGCCGCGGCCAGCGTCGCATCGGCCTCAACCCGTTCCGGCCGCTGCCACCGTCCGTGGACAGCAACCAGACCCATCAGCCCTCGTGCGGTTCCGTTCTTGGGGTCGATCAACACCGCGAGCGCCAGGTGCTTGGCTCGCTCGGCCGTCATGCCGTGCTGCTCGCACCAGAGCGCCAGCTTGACGTGAGCAGTGGAGTCGCGGCCCGCTTGGACCTGCGCCGCCTCGTAGTCCACACGGTCTGCCGGTGTCGGCACCGCCGCCACCATCAAGCCGGAGCAAAGAAGCAGGGTGGGAACCATCGCCTGCACTCCGAAATCGTTCTGAGGGGGGTTGCAACGAGTATCGTAACACTCATGCAATCACCGTCAAGAGGCGACATCGACATCGGGCACATTTTATGGGCGCTTTAGGCGTCGAAACGTCACCCATGGGACGAGAGCGCCAAAATGAGCGGCGGAGAAGCCGCGTGTTAGGGAGCTTCTTCTTCGCCAATCGCCGGCGTGTTCGGGTCTTCGGGGCGGGCGTCCCACAGCATGACCGTGCCATCTTCGCCCGCGGAGACGAGGGAGTCGCCGAGGGGGGCGAAGTTGACGCCCCAGACCCGTCCTTTGTGCCCGGGGAGCGAGAGCACTTCGGCGCCCGAGGCGGCGTCCCAGAGCGTGACGTTGCCGTCCCAGCCGGCGGTGGCGAGACGCAGGCCGTCGGGGCTGAAGGTCACGCGCTCGAGCATGCCAGAGTGGCCGAAGGAGACGGCCTCGCGGCCGCTGGCGACGTCCCAGACCTTGACCACGCCCGAGTCGCTGGTCATGAAGCCGGCCGTCGAGGCAATGCGGCGGCCGTCGGGGCTGAAGGCGACGCTCAGGACGGGCTGGGTGTGACCGAGGAAGGTCTGGGCGAGGCGGCCGGTCGCGTGGTCCCACACCTCAGCGCGGCCCGCGGTGCCGCCCAGCGCGACCAGGCGGCCGTCGGGGCTGAAAGCCACGCGCGTCATCCGCCCCGCGCCCGCCGGGATCGTGTCGGCGGGCAAACCCGTGGCCGCCTCCCAGATGCGGAGCGTGCCGTCCCAGCTCACGGTCGCCACGCGGTCGCCGGCCGGGTTGAACGTGGCACAGCGGACGTTGTCGAGGTGCCCGCGCAAGATGTAGAGCAGGTCGCCCGAGCGCGCGTCCCAGACGATCGCCGTCCGGTCGGCGCTGGCCGAGACGAGCCGCGATCCATCGGCGTTGAACGCGACGCTGTAGACGCGCTCGGTGTGCCCATTCAGCGTCCGCCGCGGTTGCCCGGCGGCGACGTCCCAGAGCCGGACCGTGTGGTCGAAGCTGGCCGAGGCCACCGTCCGTCCGTCGGGGCTGACCGCGGCGTCCCAGACCTCGCGCTGGTGGCCGCGCAGGACGAGCGGCTTCGCGCCTCGGAGCGATCGCTTGAGGTAGTGCCACTCCCAGCCGCGGAGGTCGGGGGGGCAGGCGTCGAGCTCGCTCACGGCCCGCTCGGTGCGCCCCGCGGTCACCTCGGCCCGTGCCATTCCGAGGCGGTGTAGATAGGCCACCCGCCGCTCCCGGATGAGGTCGTCGGTCCGCTCCTCCAGGGCCTTCGTCTTCCCCTTGAGCGCCTCTTCCGTTTGCTTCTGCTGCCGTGCGAGCTCCATCTTGGCCAGGCGCTCGCGGGCCAGGGCCTCGAGGGTCTGCCGGTGTTCGTGGCGGATCATCACGTTGGTGACCCCCAGGACGACCGTGAGCATCGCCGTGGACAACACGCTGGCCGCGGCGAGCGAGGCGGTCAACCGGTGCCGGCGCGCCCACTTCGAGGCGCGCTCGACGGCCCCGACCGGGCGTGCGCGGATCGGCTCGCCCGCGATGAACCGGCGCAAATCTTCCGCCAGCACGTCGGCGCCATGGTAGCGCTTGGCCGGGTCCTTATGGAGGCACTTCAGGACGATCGTCTCGATGTCGAGCGGCAGGCCGGGCTGCAGGCGGGCCGGAGGCGCGGGTTCCGCCGAGCGGACTTGCTCGAGTGTCTCGAGCACCGTGGCCGCGCGGAACGGCGCGCGGCCGGTAAGCAGCTCGTACAGGACGGCCCCGAGGGAGTAGACGTCGGTCGCCGGCCCGACCGGCTGCCGCCCGGCCGCCTGCTCCGGCGCCATGTAGCTGGGGGAGCCGATGATCGAGTCGGTGCGGGTCAGGCCGCCGTCGACGCCCAGGCACTTGGCGAGGCCGAAATCGGTCAGTTTGGGAAGGCCGTCCAGCGTGAGCAATATGTTCGCCGGCTTCAGGTCGCGGTGCACGATGCCGAAGCGGTGCGCGTGGTGCACGGCCCGGGCGAGCGACTCGATCAGCCGCGCGGCGTCGCGCGGGTGCCACGGGGCGCCGTCGAGCCGGCCGGCCAGGCTCCCGCCGGCAACGTACTCCATCTCGAGGAACGGCCGGCCGCCATGGTCGCCGATCCGGTAGATCTGGACCACTTGCGGGTGCTGCAACCGGGCGACGGCCTCGGCCTCGGCGAGGAAGCGCGCGGCGGCCTCGGGCCCCGCGAGGTCGCCGGCCAGGATCATCTTGAGCGCGACGAGCCGGTTGAGCCGTTCCTGGCGGGCCTGGAAGACCACCCCCATCCCGCCGCGACCGAGCTCGCACAGCACTTCGTAGCCGGGAATCGCCGGGATGGCCATGGCCGGCCGGTTGGTGCCCCACTTCGCGATCGGGCCGGCGGGCTCGAACGCGGCGGCGACCGTCGCCGCGTCGTCCGGGAAGCGCTCCCGGTACTCCTCGAGCGCCGGTGACTCGCCGGCCTGCCGGCGGTACGCGAGCTCGAGTGCCAGCAGCTCGCGCAGCCAGTGCGGGCGCTCGGCCGGCCCGGTCTCGCTCAAGCTTGCCTCGAGGGATGGCCGCTCTCCCGCGCGCCAGGCGGCCTCGTACCGGTCGCACGCGCGCTCGAGGCGACCGATCGTCGTTGCGGAGAACGGGGGCGGGTCCGGCGTGCTCACGGGCTCAATGCTCCGGTCCAGATCTGGCGAATCGAACGGAGTTTACGTTCAACCGTCTGCTCGATACAGCCGAGCCGGCCGGCGATCTGCTTGTTGGTGTATCCCTCCATCTTCCATACAGCGACATTGCGCAGCGAGTCGTCAGTTAAAAGGGCCAGGAGGTGGCGGAACTCCTCGGCCGCCTGGGCCGCGAACTCGGGGGTGGGACCCGGGTCGAGCAAAATGTTGGCGACGGGAATGACCTCGTCCGAGAGGCTGACGACTCGCCCCTCCCCGCGCACCTTGCGCCCCTCCCTGCGCATCAGGTCGATCGCCTTACGCTCGGTGAGCACGACCAGGAGCTGCCACAGGTCGTCGCGGTCGGCGAGCCGGGGAAACCGCCCTTGCTCGGCGCGCCGGCAGAAGCTGTCGAAGGCGCTGAGGGCCACGTCCTCCTCGTCGGCCGCCCGCCGCGCCGCGCTCCCCATCTTGATCCGGGCGAGGCCGACCAGGCGCTGGATGTACGTGACCCACAGTCGCTCGGCCGCGTCGCGGTCCCCGCGCTTGAGGAGGTCGAGACAGCCGGTGATCGAGTTGGCGGACGCCATCAGCGCAGACCCCCCACTGATCGGAACATCGTTACGACGATTGTAGTGCCTCGCGAGGCGAATCGCAAACACCGAAAAGGGCCGCAGAAAAGACTTTCGGAGAAAAACCTTGAATCTTTTTCGGGCCGGCGCTGGGTTTGCGCCCGGTTTGTCGAGTAAGTCCTACCGGGTTCGTAGTTATCGACGCAGCGATCGCGCCGTCCTGGCTGTTTGCGGAACACGTCCACGTTTTCGATCGTCCGAGCTGGCTTGAGGCTGAGGGCCGGGCCGCGTCAGTGGATGATGGGGTAATGGAATGCGTTTGACGAAGCAGCGGTCGCCGGCCGGCGAGGAACCGGAGAACGAAGACAGCAGCAAGCCTCGTGTGACTCGGTTCATCCCGAGGCTGGTACCGCCGCCGGACCTGGTGGCCGCCGCGGCTTTCGTCGTGCTTGTCGCGGCGGGTCTAACAATTTCGGGCAGTACGGGTTCGGGGGACTCCCCGCGCGCCGGGCGCGTGCTTCACACGTCCCCCGTCGAGGGCCTGGCGGTGGCGCCTGACGGGCGCAAGGCGGCCTCGGCCAGTCGTGACGGGACCGTCAAGATGTGGACCCTGGGGGCGGACGACCAGGGGCGGATCGTCGCGCGCGGCTTGGCGGGCTTCTCGAGCATCGCCTTCTCTCCGGACGGCCGCTACTTCATCGCCGGAGGGTTCCAGGGGGTCGGCGTGCTCGGCGACCCGTTCACGGGGTCGGCCCTGGCGTCGCTTGGCGGGCACGTCGGCGCGGTCCGCGGCGTGGCCTTTGCCCCCGACGGCTCCACGGTGGCCACGGGGGCCGACGACTGTTCGGTCAAGGTCTGGGGGGTTCCCGACGGCCGCGAACACCTGGTCCTGCGCGGCCACGAGGCCGCCGTGACCGGGCTGGCGTTCGCCCCCGACGGACGGACTCTCGCGACCGTCGGGCTCGACGGCCTTTTGATCCTTTGGGACCTCGATACCGGGGCGATCCGAGACCGCGTGCCGGTGGGCCTCGGCCACCTCCGCACCGTCGCGTACGCGCCCGACGGTCGCTCGCTGGTGCTGGGGGGGCAGGCCGGCGTCGGGCTCCGCGATGTCGCGACGGGCCGCACCCAGACCTCCAGCGCAGTGCAGGGGGCGGTCACGGCGGTCCGTGTCCTGGCGGACGGCGTTACGCTCGCGTCCGCGGGCTGGGATGGGTCGGTCAGCTTGTGGGACGTGCGCGCCGGCACGCTCCGGCTCCAGTCGCGCCGGGCGGGACAAGGGGCCAAGATCAACGCCCTCGCCGTCTGTCCTGATGGAGTGTCCTTGCTGACCGGTGACCAGGCCGGCGCCGTGCGGGAGTGGAAGCCCGAAGCCACCCGCTGACCGGACGAGCCGCGACACGCCCCGGTTTACGCGATCACTCCGTAGTGCGAGCACGCTGTGCCTGAATGGGAGTCGTCTCCCCCGGGAGAGGACGGCCGCGCAGCGGCCAGGTGAGGGCGAGCCGGGACACGTGCCCACCCAGCGCCCTCACCCGGCCGCTGCGCGGCCGTCCTCTTTCCCTGAGCTGATCTGAACGCTCCATCGCCGGCGCGGAAACGTTACGCCCCGAGCGATCCGAACCGACGACGCGTGATCTTAAAGAGATTCCGTTGTCGTGTACGCGACGCACATGGTTAAACTGGAGTGCAGCGAGTCGAGCGACCGGACGCAACCGCCCTGCCGTCAAGATCGAGGAGGCATCGGCCGTGGATCTCCGAGCATGGGTGCATCGCTCGTTGCGGAACTCGCCGGTGGCGGCTCCGTTCGTTGCCCTGCTCGCGACCGCGATATCCGGCGGCTGCTCGGAACGGATGACGGCTCACGTCGTTTACAAGCCCGTCGCGTACGTAGAAGGCAAGCGCAGCATCAAGGCCCTCGGCCGGATTCAGCCCGAGGGGGGCGTTGTCTCGATCACGGGATCGCCGGGCACCCGGATCGCGAAAATCCAGGTCCGCGAAGGAGGCGCGGTTGCCGCGAACGACGAGCTCTTCCGGCTCGATACGTTCGACGTCCTGGATGCCAATTGCCGGTCGGCCGAGGCCCAGCTCGAAGAGGCGAAAGAGCTCCTCGTCGCGGAGCAGGAAAACACCGCTCAGCTCGAAAAACAGCTCGCGCTCGAGAAGGAGCAGTTGCAAGACCTCGATCCGCTCGACATCGAAGCACAGGGCGAGAAGCTGAAGGCCCTCGAACTCAAGTTGGCGCACGAAGAGGGCGAATCCCGGCGGCTGAACGCGCTTCGAGAGGCCAAGTCGTCGCTGGTCTCCGAGCAGGAGCTCACCGCACAGGGCCTGCTCGTCGAAGGCGCACGCGCGGAGCGCAACGGCGCAAGGGCCTTGCTCCAGAAGCTCAAAGCCGGCCACGCGCTCGGCCTGGAGAAGCTCAAGCTCCAGCAACGCCAGCTCCCCATCGCCTCGCGCAAAGCGCAGCTCAGCGCCCGCCAAAAATCGCTGGCGGCCGCCCTCGAGGCGGCCAGGCGCCAGCGCGACCAGGCCGTGATCAGGGCGCCCAAGGACGGACGAATCCTCAAGATCGTGATGCACGACGGTGAGACGATTGGCAACCAGCCCGTCCTCCAGATGGGCGACACGCGCACAATGTGCATCATGGCTGATGTATCTGACCTTTATATACGTGACCTCAAGAAGGCGCAAGGGGCCAAGGCCACCGCGTTCGGCGAGTCGCTCACGGGTACGATCAACGCCTCGGACGTCGGCCGAATCGTCGGCAAGAGCGCGCTGCCGAGCCTGGATCCGACCGTCGACGCCGACCGCCGCGTGGTGGAAGTGAAAATCCGGCTCGACGAAGCCTCGAGTGCCAGGGCGGCGGACCTGACCAACCTCCAGGTGGACGTCCTCATCTCGCTCGACGAAGCTGCGACCGATGCCTCGAAAGCGAGCGCGGCGTCGTCGGCCCGGGTGGCGCGGGCCGAGCGATGAGGACTCCGCTGGCCTGGCACAACCTGGCCCAGGAGAAGTTGCGAACCTCCGTGGCCGCGGCCGGAGTGGCGTTCTCATTGACGCTGGTTTTCATGCAGCTCGGTTTCCTGGGCTCCGTCGCCAACACGGCGACGCTCGTGCTGGACCAGCTCGACTTTGACATCGCGATCGTCTCGCGCGGCTACCGGCACCTGGCGGAGCCGGACTCGTTTCCACGGCTCCGGCTGTACGAGGCCGCGGCCGTTCCCGGTGTCGCCCGCGCGACGCCCTTCTACGTCGGGATCCAGACGTGGCGGACCGAGCTGCCCGGTCCGTCGAACGGCAAGCGCCGGCCAATCATGGTCCTCGCGTTCTCGCCGGCCGAACACCCTTTCCGCTCTGGCTCGGATGGTCGCCCGAAGCCCACGTTCCCGATCCGCATTGCCGAGTCGGACCTCATCCGGCTGCGACAGGCCGACACGATGCTGCTCGACGAGCAATCGCACCCGAGCTTCGCCCCGCGCCAGCCGGGCCAAAAGGCTGAAGTGGGCGAACGCAAGATGGCCATCGAGGGGACCTTCTCGCTCGGCACGGGCTTCGCATCCGACGGCACGGTGCTCGTCAGCGACGATACGTTCCGCACACTCCTGGGCGGTTACCCGCTGGAGCGCGTCGCGCTGGGGCTGATCAAGCTCGACGAGCGGAGCCGGGGCCAGACCGCGGCAATCGTCGCGCAGCTCCGGCGAACGCTCGCCCCGGGACACGGGGAAACACCGGACCTGGTCGCGCGTCGGGACATCGACGTGCTGACCCGAGATGAGTTGCTCGAGCGCGACACGCAGTACTGGACCGGACAGAAGTCGATCGGCCTCGTCTTGGGGCTGGGTGTCGTCGTCGCCCTGATCGTCGGCGTGGTGGTTGTCTACCAGGTCCTCTCCAGCGACATCGTCGACCATTTCAAAGAGTACGCGACGCTCAAGGCGCTCGGGTACTCGAACGGGTATCTCGTCGCGGTCGTGGTCGCGCAGTCGCTTTACCTGGCCGCGTTCGGCTACGTTCCGTCACTGGCCGCCACACTCGGACTCTACGGCCTGACTCGCTCCATGGCCCACTTGCCGATCGCGATGACCTGGCTCAGGGCGGTCATGGTCCTCGGAATGGCGTCGTTGATGTGCATCGGCGCTGCGCTCTTGTCGGTGCGCAAGGTGACCGCGTCCGACCCCGCGAGCCTGTTCTGAATCCGCAACTGCCGTCTGGCGACGAGGCCGACCCGCGATGTTCCCCAGCCGCAAAACGCCCCTGGCCTGGTCGAACCTGGTCCACAACAAGGTCAAGCTCTTCGGCGCACTCTCGGGGGTGACCTTCGCCGTGACCTTGATGTTCATGGAGATGGGTTTCCGCAACGCGCTCCTCGACGGCACGGTCGGCTTGCTCCGCACGCTCGACGCGGACCTGGTGCTCGTTCCTCGCTCGAGCTACACGATGGGCTTCAAGCAGACGTTCCCGCGCCAGCGCCTGTACGAAGCGGCACAGTTCGACGAGGTCGCCAGCGCCAGCCCGCTCTACATCGAGACCGCACGCGCAGCGTGGCGCAACCCGATCTCGGGGTTGCGCCGGCCGATCCGCGTCGTGGGGTTCCGGCCCGGGGACGCGATCTTTCTCGACCCGGCCGTCCAGCGCTGGGTCGAGGCCTTGAACGCACCGGACACCGCCCTCTTCGACCAGCGGGGAAAGTCGCACGTCTTCGGCGCGGGCGCCCGGGAGTTCAAGGCGGAGCTGGTCGGCCGGCCGGTGCACGTGATCGGCAGCTTCGGCCTCGGCGCCGATTTCGTGAACGACGGCAACCTGCTGATGACGGACCGGAACTTCGCGCATTATTTCGGAGGGCACCTCGGCTCGGACCCCGATCGCCTCCCCGTCGACCTGGGCCTCATCAAGGTCCGCGGCGGCTACGATCCTGCCGTCGTGGCGCGCGTGCAAGCGCAAATCACTCGAGTGCTGCCCCCTTCCGTGACGTTGCATACCAAGGACGAGCTCATCACCGCGGAGAAGACGTTCTGGCTGACGAGCACACCCATTGGCTTCGTCTTCACGATGGGCCTCGTGATGGGCTTCGTCGTCGGCACGATCATTTGTTACCAGATCCTGTTCAGCGACATCACGTCGTACCTCCGGGAGTACGCCACATTGCTCGCGATGGGCTACCCGCGGCGGTTCCTGGTAAAGATCGTGCTCGAGGAGGCGGTCTACCTGGCGTTGCTGGGCTTCGCGTGCGGCACGCTGGCGGCTCTTGGCATCTACGCGATCGCGGAGGACCGGACCCGGCTCCCCTTCAACCTGGATTGGGGAAGGGTCCTCTTGATCTTGGTGGCGACGCTGGCGATGTGCATTGTTTCCGCGTGCTTCGCCATTCAGAAGCTCTGGAGGGCCGCGCCGGCGGAGCTGTTCTGATCGACGTTGTGTTTTCGAGGTGCGCCTATCGGCACGGGGAGCGGCTTTGGAGAACGGACGAGCGGACACCGTGCGGATCGTGGGCCTGAACCACCACTTCGGGGCCGGTGAGGCGCGGACCCAGATCCTGCAGGACATTACCCTGGCGATTCAGCCGGGCGAGCTCGTGATCCTGACCGGCCCCTCGGGGTGCGGCAAGACCACGTTGCTGACGCTCATCGGCGGCCTGAGGCAGGTCCAGGAGGGAAGCCTGCGCGTCCTGGGCCGGGAAATGGCCGGGTTGACGGACGCGGGCCTCATCGAGGTCAGGCGCGATATCGGCTTCATCTTCCAAGCGCACAACCTCTTCGAGTCGCTGACCGCGCTCCAGAACGTGCGGATGGCGATGGAACTGAAGCGAAACGACCCCGACGGAATGCGCCGGGACGCCGTACGCGCCCTCGAGTCGGTGGGCCTGGGCCACCGTGTCCACTACAAACCGAAAGGTCTCTCCGGGGGCCAGCGGCAACGGGTCGCGATCGCCCGGGCGCTGGTCAACCGGCCGCGCCTGGTCCTCGCGGACGAACCGACCGCCGCGCTCGATAAGGAGAGTACGGGAACGGTCATGGACCTGCTCGACGCGTTGAAGGCCGAGGGGAGCACGATCCTGATCGTCACCCACGACAACAAGATCCTCGGCCGCGCCGATCGCATCGTCAGTATGGCCGACAGGCAGATCAAGTCGAACGTCACGGCCGAGACGTTCCAGGTCTGCGAGTTCCTCCGCAACTGCCCGATCTTGACCGGCCTGGGAGCCGACGAGCTGGCGAGTGTGGCCGCGCAGGTCGCCTCGGAGCGTCATCCAGCCGGCACCGAGGTGATCCGCCAGGGGGACGAGGGGGACAAGTTCTACTTGATCAAGGACGGGAAGGCCGAGGTCTTCGTCCGCGACGACACCTCCACTCGGCGCGTGCGCGTACTGGCCCGGGGCGACTACTTCGGCGAGGTTGCCCTGATGTCGAACCGCCCGCGCACCGCGACCGTGCTGGCGATCGATGACCTGGACCTCTACGTCCTCGACAAGGCGAGCTTTCGAGCGGCGATCGACTCGATTGCCTCGTTTCAGCAACGGCTGCGCGAGGTCTTCTCGAGGCGCCAGTGACGGCGTCACGGCAGCAGCGTGAACTGCGCCTGCCGGAGCTTGACGACTGCGACGTCCCAGGCGAACACCTTCTCCCAGAGGACCGACTGGGCTTCGAGCCGCTTCAGGTTGGCCTCGACGCGGTCGCTATAGTTCGCGATACCGTTCTTGCTCTCGGTCTGGAGCCTTTCGAGCCGCTGGTTCCAGGTCGTGAGCTGGTCGCGCGCGACCACGACCTGGTTCAGGCGGGCGAGAACGTCGTTGGCGGCGACACGCAGCTCCTTGGTGATCTCCTGTTCGCGGTCGAGGCGATAGACATCCCAGGCCGCGCGGATGCCGGCCTGTTCCTCGCCGTCGAGCTCCTGGCCTGCGTATCCCTTGCCCAACGCAGCGCCGAGCAACGTCCAGCACGACGGGGTCACGGGCCGGCAGCTCAACGTCAGCAGGGGCTGCGCGGACCCGAGGACCGCCCGCAGGGTCCGCAACGTCTCGGGCGATTGCTGCTGGTCGAGTCGTCGGAGCAGGTTGAGCTCGGGACGCCGGGCGAGGCCGTCCTGGATCGCGGCGGCGGGGTCGACGACGGTCGGATCCACCTTCACTGCCAGGGTCGGCCGGACGAGCCATTCCTCAGCGGTCGGCCCGAGGTTCAGCGTCCGCCGCAGTTCGGCCGAGAGCTGCGCGATACCGCGGTCGAGCTCCAGTTGCTGGTCACGCAGCGTCAGCGATCGGCGTTGGAGGACCTCAAACGTCTCGGGGCGCCTGATGCCCTTCGTTTCGAGCAGCTTGCTCTCCTCCAACGCGCGATCGATAACCGCCAGGCCCTCCTCGACAATCGCGCGCTGGGCCTGGGCCTGGGCCAGCCGGTAATAGAGCTCCATGGCCGTACCGGCCGACGCGCTGCGTGCCTCGATGGCTGCCACGGCGAGGATTTCCGACTGCATGTCGGCCGGCGACGGTGGCACGGGCTCTCCGTGTTGGGCGCGTTGCGCCTCGGTCGCCGTCGCGCCACACGAGCGCGCCTTGGCGTCGAGGAGGTTCCCGAGCATCGAGTTGCGGGCCGCGAGCTCCAGGCACTCGCGCTCTCCCAGGCCGCGGTCGGGCTGGCCGGCCGACGATGGCCCAACGATCGCCGCCGGTAAGTCGGTGAGGTCAAGCGGGGTCGGCGTGGCCGCGGCATCCGGCAGGACGGCGGCTTGCGTCGCGGCCCGGCCGCGAAAGCCGGCGTCGCCCCAGGACCCGGGGCCCGGCGTTGCGCAGCCTCCCAGCGCCAGTGAAAGCGCGAGTCCCGTTCGTTTCACCCGGTAGGCCCACGACATGAGGAACCCTCATCAGTCGCCCCCCTTGGTTCGCTGCACGCACCATCCCTATTCATCGGCCGCTCGGCACAATCCCTCCAATCGGAACGTGCGGAATGTCCAGACGTCGGTCGTGTGCCATGCGATCCGATCAATATTGGTTTTGTAAGTCCTTCGCCAATATACTAACCCGAAGCGCAAGCGAGCTCTTGCGTAAGATCTCGCTTGCGCTTCGGGTTGCTGTAGACGGGTAACTGGCGGCGGACTCGCGATGCGGCGGGCCATCGTGCCGCACGTGCCCGATCACGGTTCACTTGCTGTCGAACACGATCAAGGGGTCAATGCCCGATCGAGGGGACCGCAGGCCCTCGATCACGCGTGCGGCCAGCGCCAGCGCGGGCTTGTCGGGATCGTCTCTGGTGATCTGAAGAAGAGGGATCAAGGCGCTCCATGCCTCGGAGAGCTGACCGCGCTCGAACAGGGCGAGCGCGTTTTCGTAGGCGACGTGGCCTGCCTGACGATCGTGGGCCGTCGGCTCTCCGAGCAGTTCGTGGAGGTCGACCGGCGCATCGATGCCGACGACCTGCGCGTGGCAGAGACGGCGGGTCGCGAACGATTCGAGAATCCTCGAGTGCGTTTCCGCCGTGATCAGCACGGGCACGCCCAGTTGTTTCGTTGCCCCCTCAACCCGGCTGGCCAGGTTCACCGTGTGGCCGAGTGGACCGTATTTCAGCCGTTGCGGGCTGCCGATGTTGCCGACCAGGGCCTGGCCGGTATTGATTCCGATCCCGAGCGCGATCGGAACGCCGATCCGCCCGGCCCAGCGGGCGTTCAGGCCGGGGATCTCGCCCAGCATGGCCAGGGCGGCGCGGCAGGCGCGCGCGGCGTGGTCCGGCTGTTCCAGCGGCGCGTTCCACATGGCCACGATCCCATCCCCCACGTAATCGACCACGACTCCGCCTTCGTCCTGAATCCGCACGGTGAGACGCTCCAGCACGTCGTTCATCAGGCTGCACGTCTCGCGCGGACCGACCCGTTCGCTGATCCGCGAGAAGCCCCGCACGTCGCTGACGAGCACGGTCACCTCGCGGTCCCGGCCGCTCAGCAGGTCGGGATCGCGGTCGAGCTCGGCCGCCAGCTCGCGGGAAAAGAACTGCTCGAACTGGACGTGACGTCGCGCGGCTTCGGCCTCGCTCCCCATCCGGGCGATCCCCGCGGTGGCCGCGGCCGCCAGGACCTGCACGAGCTGCGCGTGCAGCGGCTGGATCGCCGAGACAGCCAGGTTCTCGTACGCGGCCTTCGACCCGTAGACCGCGCCGATCACCGCCGTGCCGTCCTCGTCAAACACCGGCGCAGCCACGACGGTCGTCACGCCGGCCAGGCTTTGCACGGCGTCCGAGGACTCGTTGACCTGGTAGAACGTACGCCGCTCGGCGCGAACCCGGTCCAGGACCGTGAGGCTGAAGCCGCTCGGCGCGCGACCGCCGGCCGCGTACCCCGCGACCACCCGCCAACCGTCGCCGGCGCGCCTCAGGAACAGCCCGCTGTCCAGCCCGATCAGTTGCACGACCGCCTGCGCGATCTCCCGGTAGAACTCGCCCGAGCACGCCGCCGCGCGCTGGACGGCGATCAGTGTCTCGAACCAGAGGACGAGCTGATCGGTGCCCGGAGTTTCGCCGAGCCGGTTCGGCGCGGCATCGATGGTCAGCCCTGTCGGTGCGCTTGGCCGCGCGATCGTCCGGAGCGATCCCGAATCGACCGAATCGGCCGTCTCGGAAACCAGGTGGATCGCGGTCATTCCCACCGTGATGTGCGCCGGCAGCGCCAGTTCGCGCGTTGTCCTGGGCGCGATCGCAGTGCCATCGGAGCAGCGGACGAAGACCTTGCTGCTCAGGTTGTCCAGGCGAACACGGCTTCCCGGCAGCTCCTCGATGCGCAACTGGTCCTTCGACACGTAGTCGTCCTCGATCACGCGCCGGCCGGGATCACC
Source organism: Isosphaeraceae bacterium (assembly GCA_031291845.1). Classification (GTDB taxonomy): domain Bacteria; phylum Planctomycetota; class Planctomycetia; order Isosphaerales; family Isosphaeraceae; genus DAIDJG01. Next base: position 25,462 of record JARLIH010000376.1, read on the forward strand.
CCGCGCCTCCCTGCCGAAGACGAGGGGTCCACCGTCGTGCTCGAACTGCGAAGAGCCGTGCTTGTTCGAGACAGAGATTCGGATCATCCGAGTCCACCCCGGCCTTCTCGGCGGTAGTCTGCTCAGCGCGAGCCCACGAAGGGATCGACGGGGAAGGCCATGTCCGTCAAGAGCGCCTGGAAGTCACGCCGAGCGCGGAGCGGGCCGAAGTCCGTCGCGGCTCGCACTTGCTCGGCGTCGCGGAAGCCGGCCTTGACCGCTCGGCGAAGGTCCGTCACCGCGCGGTCGAACGCCGCCGTGCGCTCGGTTTCCGCCACGCCGGAGTCGGAAACCGACGCCAGGGCTCCGAGACGGACGCGCGCCCGCGCCTGGTCGACCAGCGCGGTCGGCGTGATGACACGGAGCGCATCGCGGATCGAGATGGCGCGTCGGAACGCTGCGGCCGCATCGGCGACACGGCCGGCTGACTGCCGGATCGCGCCGAGTTGCTGGAAGGCGGACGCCAGCCGCATTCGCGGATCCGGCGCGTCGGCATGCGCGGCGACCTCCGATTCGAGTCGCGCCCGCAGGCGTTCCTGGGCCGCCAGCGCGTCGGGCAAGCGCCCCGCCGCGAAGAGAAGCCGGGAAAGGTCCTCCAGGCAGCTTTCCAGGCGCTGGGCGTACGCCGTCACGCTCGGATCGGCACCGACGAGGGCCTGCCAGAGGTCGCTCGCCTGCGTCTCGGCGGCGATCGCCTCGGTGGCCCGCCCCGTCGACGCGAGGACGGCGCCCATGTTATCCAGCGCCACGGCGAGCCGATGCCGGTACTCGGGCACGTCCGGCTCGTCCTTGACCAGGGCCTTCCACTGCTCTCGTGCCTGGGTGTAGGCCGCCAAGGCCTCGGCCATGTGCCCGCCGGTCCGGTGGACATTCCCGAGACTGTTGGTCGTGATGGCCAGGTCCTGACGGTACTCGCCGGATGTCGGGTCACTGTGTGCCAAAGCTTCGCGGATTGCCTTCGCGCGTTCGTACGCCTGGCGCGATTCGACCAGGCGCCCGTTCGACAACCAGTACGTTCCCAGGTTGTTCCAGCAGAGCGCTGAGCCTTGGCGGTAGGCGACGGTGTTCGGGTCGCCCGCGGCCAGCGCCTCATAGCAGTCCTTCGCCCTGTCGAGGGCCGCCCTTGCTTCGTCTCCGTGCCCGGTCTGCAAACGGAGCACGCCGATATTGAGGAGGCATCCCGCGAGCCGTTGCTGGTAAATCGTCGCGTTGGGCCGTTCGCGCACCAGCCGTTCGCTGATCTCTCGGGCCCGCCCCCAGGCCGCCAAGGCTTCGGCGCTGCGTCCGCTCGCCATGTCGATGTCGGCGATGTGGTTGAGAACCACCACCAGCGACTCGCGGCTGGCCAGGTCGTCGGGCGTTTCGCGCGCCAGGGTCTCGAGGACCGTCTGGGCTTCCTTGCAAGTTGCGAGCGTCTCCGCCGTCCGGCCGTTTTGCCGGTAGAGCAGGGCGAGGTTATTGAGGCTGACGGCCAGGTTACTGCGGTGGGACGTCTCGCCCGGGTAATCCTTCGCGAGGGCCTCGCGGAGGTCCCGCGACCGCTCGAGCGCGTCAAACGCCTCGGCCACGCGGCCCGCAGCGCGGTACTGGAGGCCCAGGTTGTTGAGGACCCTCGCCAACCGCTCGCGGTAGGCCGGCTCTCCGGGTTGCTCCTTGACGAGCGACTCGTGCACGGCGCGGGCGTTCTCGTAGGCGGCCAAGGCCTCGGCCGGCCGGCCGGTGGCGTGCAGCAGGTTGGCGATGTTATTGAGCGTGCCCGCCAGGTCGTCGCGGTAGACGGCCGACTTCGGGTCGGCCGCGCTCAGCGCCTCGCGGATGGCCCGCGCCTGCTCGTAGGCCGCCAGGGCGTCGCTCTTCGAGCCGATCGCGGCGACGAGCTCCCCCACGTCGTGGTACGCGTCGCCGAGCGCCTTTCGCGACCGCTCGTCCTTCTGGTCCTGCAGGAGGACTTTCAACTTGTCATAGAACGTCTTCGCTCCCAGCAACAGCTTGGCGCGCAGGTCGGCAAACTCCTTGCGCTTCAACAAGACGTCGGTGCTCACGCCGGTGTGGAACGTGCGGATCGCCTCCATCGCCAGGTCGACCCGGGCACGCTCGCGCTCGTTCGCGGCCAGGAGCGCCTGGTTGGTCAGGCGTTCCCGCCCGTAGGCCTCGTGCAGCCGCGCATTGTCCCGCGCTTTGACCGCGAGCACTGCGCTCCACCCTCCGAGCGCCACGAGCGCGGCCGTTGCCGTGGCCGTAACCGCCGTCCGATGCCGGCGCGCCCAACGCCGGGCTTTCTCGGCGAACGGCTCCTTGCGGGCCGTCACCGGCTCGTCGGCCGCCCAGCGCTCGACGTCGTCGGCCAGCGTCCGGGCCGAGCCGTAGCGGTCCTCGGGCTTCCGGGCCATCGCCTTCAGGCAGACCGCTTCGAGCGACCGGTCGAGCGACGGAACGACCCGGCTCGGCGGTGGGAAGTCCCCCTTCTGCACCGCACGCAACACCGCGCCGACGTCGTTCCCCTCGAACGGCGGCTTGCCGGTCAGGACGCAGTAGAGTGTGGCCCCGAGGCTGTACACGTCGGAAGCGCTGCTGAGCCGGTCGAGCTCTCCCGCGGCCTGCTCGGGGCTCATGAAGGCCGGCGTCCCGACCGCCGCTCCCGGTAGGGTCTCGGTCGAGCCGCTCGCCGGCACAACGATCATCGGGCGCACGTCGGCGAGCGTCCCTGGGCTGGTGCGCCCGACCGGCTTGGCCAGTCCCCAGTCGACCACCAAGGTTTCGCCGTGCGTGCCGACGATGATGTTGGCCGGTTTGATGTCCCGGTGCAGGACGCCCCGATCGTGCGCGAAGGCAATCGCGTTGCAGACGTCGATGAAACGTCGCAGCAACTGCCGAAGCGCCAGCGAGCGGGCGCCGGCATCGCGCTTGAGGGCCTCGTCGGCGTGAAACGCGGCGATCGCCTCTTTCAGGCTGTCGCCGCGAATGAACCTCATCGCATAGAAGGGGCGTCCGTCGGCGTACGTGCCCAGCCCATAGACCGGGACGATCCCGGGGTGCTCGAGCCCCCCCGTGATCTCGGCCTCCATGACGAACCGGGCCCGGCTGTTCGGGTCGTCCGCATGCTGCTCCAGGATCTGCTTGAGCGCAACCTCCCTGCGCAGTTCGCCATCGACCGCGACGAACACGGCCCCGAGCCCCCCCTGGGCATGCGGCCGCAGTATCTGAAAGCGGTGGCCGGCGGACACGGCGGCACCCGCGGGTAGCGTTCGGGTGCGATCCGAGGCATCTTCGCCGGCACGCGTCGTGAGGGCCCTGCCGACGTGCCCGAGACTGGCGTTGAGATCGCTGTCGCCGAGCCCTCTCAGTCGCGCGGGGTCCGCCGGGCTCGCGCCCAGCGCAGCGAGGCTCTTTTCGGTGTCGCCGCCGTGCTGCTTCAGATGGGTCTCGACCAAGGCCTGCACGAGGGCGCGCTGGGGCTCGTCGATGTCGCCCCTCGCGACGAGCTGCTCGGCGATCGGCCGGCCCTTGTCGCGCGTCCAGGTACGGAACGCACTGAGGAGCTGGTCCTGATCGACCAGCCCGTTCTGCAGGGCGAGCAGGCCGAAAAGAAGGTTGATGTCCGCTTCCGCCCTGCCCATGGGTCGGGGCTCCCTGGAACCGACGGAATGCCGCCCGCTCGCCCGGCATCCCGCGCAGGAGATCGACGCCGGTCTGCGCACCTCGATCGGATCAAAGGCATTATCTCATATGGGATAGGAACCTGGCATCCCCGTGGCTCGGGACTCGTTCCCGTCATCGGAATTTACGGCCGAGGTCCGCCGTGGAGTTGTAGTGGCGCGTTTGAAACCCGCGATTTTCTTCCCTTGCGACCTTTGTGAATTTGTCGCTTAAGTAGGCAACATTCTGTACCGCATGTCGGGGATTTCCCTACAGAATCAATTGCCCGTCCCCGACTTTCGGGATGTCGGACGCCCGGTTTATCGTAGTTACTATGCCGCTATAAGCTTTTTAAAGCGTGTAGCGATCGGCTCCGGGTTGTGGATCAGGAGTAGTTTGGCTCTCTCGGCGGCGACTAGTGGCTCACCGGAGGCTCCGAGCCAAGCGAAGACGGGTGGCTTGCGCGGGACGAGGCAACATTCCATCCTCTCCTTGGGGGGGCGCAATCCACCGGACGATGGACGGTGGCCGAGGTGGAGACATTCTTTTGGCAGGTTGAAACGGAGTCGAGGTTGTTGCGCTTCCAGACGGCGCCGTTGCCTGAAAGGCGAGGTGAGCTCATGAGTGAGGTTCCAACGTCTGTGCGGCCCGGTTCTTCCACATGGCGTCCTGCGCTGCGGATCCTGCTGGCCGACGACAATCGAGCGTTCCGCGTGGCGACACGGAAGTTGCTCCGAAACCAGGGGCATTTCGTCGACGAGGTCGCGGATGGACGGCGGGCCGTGAAAGCGGCGATCCATAAGCAATATGATATGTTATTTATTAATATATTACTGAATGATATAGGTGGTCTCAAGGCGGCAACGTTGCTCCGGGAGTACGTACCGGGGCCGCGCCGGCCGAAGCTGATCGCAGTGACGGCCGGGCCCCCGGCGGGAGATGAACGCTGGTATGTTGCGGCTGGCATGGACGACTTTCTGGTCAAGCCCTTGTCTTTGCCGCGGCTCGCCCAGTTGCTCGACCGGTTGGGTGCCCCGGCCCGGCCCGTAGCGTCCCGGTTGCGCGCGGATATCGTCCCCGTTGCCCGGAAGACGTCGAGAAGTGGTGAGGTCCCCGCACCCGGCGGTCCGATCGAGGTCGTGGTCGATGGCCTGCTCTGTGCGCTCCGGGTCTGGTCCGAGCATGAGTGGGCAAGCATCCCGGAATCCGAGCGGCCCGTGGCTTATGTCTTCCAGGAAGGCCTGGGCTGGGTAGGGGCCGTTCCGAAAATCGTTCTGAACTGAGACTCCGAGATACCGTTCCCGATCGCGCTGTTGCAAACGCATCCCGGCGTACCAAAGTGACGGCCCGCTGGGATCGAGAGAAGGCACCCCATGAATCCGCGAGACGGTCGCACGCGCCACCGGCGCACGCGCCGGTCGCTCTGCCGGGAGACACTGGAACGCAGGACTTTGATGTCGGGGAGCGGAGGGGACTATGTCCTGACCGGTACACAGTGGCCCGATCCCGCGCACATCACCTACAGCATCGCGCCCGACGGCGTGAGCTGGGACGTCGGCAACAACGACCTGAATGCCGCCTTCAACGCGCTGTTCGGCAACGGCACGTGGCAGCGCGCGATCGCCCGCGCGCTGGCGACGTGGGAAGACGTCGCCAATATCAACATCGCGCAGGTCAGCGAGAACGGTGCCTGGCCCCTGTTCACGGCCGGCCTGGGTCAGGGTGACCCGCGTTTCGGCGACATCCGCATCGGGGGCGACAACCTCAACGATCCACTCCTGCTGGCCGAGACCTACTCCCCCCCACCCCCCGGCGCGACCGAAACGGTCTACGGCAACGTTGAGCTCAATACAGCGATGTCGTACCACATCGGCAGCGATTACGACCTGTACAGCGTTGTCCTTCATGAAGCGGGGCACGCGCTGGGGCTCGGCGATGAGCCGGCCGGTACGAACGTCGTCATGAATGGAAGGTACGGCGGCGTTCGTAGCGGGCTCTTACCCGGCGATATCGCCGGGATCGATGCCCTTTACGGCGCGCGCGTGCCGGATGCCTACCAGTCGCTCGGAGAGGCGACCAGCCTCGGTTCCGCCGTGGACCTCTCCTCGGCCCTGGGGGGCGAGCTCCAGGTGACGCTCAACAATACGTCGCTCTCGTCCATCGGCGACGCCGAGTACTTCAGCATCGTCGCCCCCTCGTACGGCGGCGACACGATCGCCGTGACCGCGACGGCCGCGGGAATTAGCCTGCTCAGCCCTTCGGTCAGGATCTACAACGCCTCGGGCCAGCAGGTGGCTACACAGTCAAACCCGTCGAGCTGGGGAAACGCCGTCACGGCACAGGTCACCGGTGTGGTGCCGGGCCAGCGCTACGATATCGAGGTGACGGGAGCGACGAGCGACGCCTTCGCCGCCGGTGCGTACCACCTTCAGGTCTCGTTCCCTGACGGCACACCCTCGCCGTTGCCGACGCGTACCGCCCCGATCGGGGCGATTTATGAAGAAGTGCTCCAGCGTGCCCCGACGGCCCAAGAGATGTCAAGCTGGACCCAGCAGCTCCAAGCCGGCGCCACGCCGCAGCAGCTCACACTCGCTCTTTACCAATCGGCCGAGCACGAAACGTTGGAGATCAACGGGCTATTCGAGAAGTACTTGGGCCGCCGGGCCAATCCCGCCGGCCTGGTGGTTTTCTCGAGCTGGCTCAGACTGGGCGCCACCTCCGACGACATCGCGCTCGCGCTCGTTGGCTCCGCCGAGTTCTCCGCCGCGCACACCACCCCGTCAAACATCGTCAGCACGCTTTACCAGGACATCCTGGGACGCGCACCCGACGGGGCCGGCGCGTTGCTATTCGCGCAGTGGCTGGACCTTGGTGCGTCGCCGGCTTACGTTGCCCGCGCGCTACTCGGGTCGTATGAATGCCACGTCGGGGAAGTTCAGGCCGCCTTTGAATCCGTGTTGGGCCGTCCGCCCGATCCCTCGGGCGAACAGTACTTCGTGAACCTGCTGCAATCAGGACGAGGGAGCCTGGACTCCGTCTACATCGGACTCCTCCTCTCGGACGAAAACATGGCGAACGTCGGCTATTGACGTCGCCGGTTGGCCAGAATCACGAGCGTGCCGGAGGACGGATTCGGCCGGGACGGAGAGAGGCACAACGCACGATGAGGCCGCCCCTGAGCGTGGTTTTCGTCTGGGTTGCGCACGGCTTCCGGCATGACGAGCTGGGATCGAGCCCGTGAGGGCGATCACAGGGGCCGGTGTCCGCACGAAGGGTTGCGCAGGAACGGTGTTGGGTGCCATGCCTACATCTTCGTGCGCACGCGCCCATCCATCGGCTTGGCCCGTGGCGCATACCCACGAAGATCTGGGAATGGCTCCCAGCCGCCCGCCTTCGCGTAAGGATTAAACGGTGGCGTGTCGCTTGAGCGCTGTGCTGTGCTGTGCAAGGAGGTAGAGCCAGGTACGAGCGCGTGCGCAGCCAGAACGCGGCACGCCCACATCGCCTGCGCTCGGCCCGTCATGACCCCTTCGCTTTGGCCTTCTTCTTGCTCGCGGGCTTGCCCGCACCGGAGGTGTTCTTCTTCACGTCCTGGATCAGCTTCGAGGCGGCCACGAGCTGGTCCGACGGGCCCAGCTTGTAGTTGAGCGTGGTGCTGTGCCTCAGTTGGGCGAGGGCGTCCGTCACCGTCTTCTCCAGCGCAAGCTCGTGGTACGTCGCCAGGAGGGGGGCCACGAGTCCGTTGAGGTCGCGGACGCTGTCGATATACGCTTGCCGCGTTCGCTTGAGCTCCTCAGGAGCGGTCTTCCGGTCGTCGGCCTTGGGGGCTTTCCCCTTGGAAGCCTGGATCTCGGTATTGATCTGGTTGATCATCGCCTGGCCTTGACTCACCTGCTGGCGCAACGGCGCGAGCTGTGCGTTCACCATCGCCCGCATCCTGCCGGACCCGGTCCCCGTGTTCCTGAGCTGCATCTGGAGCGCGGCGACCTCCTGTTGGAGCGCCTGGCGTTGCGTCTCCATGGTCTGCACCGCCTCGTCGTACTCGACGATCGCGGCGTAGCGGTAGAGCGCCTTTTGAAAGGCGGCGTAGGCCGCCTTGGCCTCCTCATACTGCTTGAGCGCGGCGGACTCGTCCAGGAGGAACTTCCGGTCGTCCTTGGTCAGCCCTTTGTCCTTGAGGACCTTTTCCGCCGCGGTGGTCGGCCCATCGTCGGCGCTCGCCCCAGGCGTTCCCGCGGCAACGATCATCCCGCCAACCAGCAACACACGGTATTGCATGGCCTTCGTCATGGCGCCGATCTCCGGGGCCTGCGAGAAGAACTTCTCTCGAGGAGAAGAGCGGGCTCGCGCTCACGCGATCACGCTCGGGGGCTGTTTGGAAACACCCATTGTACGAGTTACATGACGGACTAGCCAGCGGCCGCCGAGCAGGCAGAGGGCATTGGCGCCGACACTGGTGGGACGCGAGGTACATCAGAATCGTTCCAGACACGTGTTCCGCGAGACAATGAGCGTCTCGATGGCCCGCAGAAACGGCCCATCGCTGGACGGCCTTGGAGCCACGCGACCGCCGAGGTCGGCATCATACCGGCAAATCGCCCGGAACCGGCGAGTGGCTTAAAATGTATATCGCTTGTTCATGGGATGCAAGCGATCGCCGCTCCGACGTCCCCTCTTTTAGCCTTGCGTGCCACCGATCCGTAGCGGCCGACGGTCCTTTGCACGCATCTCTTCGGCCTTCCATCCTTCGGCGTCGGCGCAGAACAGGTAGGGAACATCCAACGTGGCCGCAAGTTTCTGCATGAGGCGGGCCGCGCCTACGAAATCGCTGGTCAACAAGAGGGGGATTCGATGGTACTCACCCGCCGGCGAGTCCACCAGGACGAGGGAGCCCTGGACGGCCCACGCGAGTTGTCGCCCGCCCGGGCCGGCCACCACGAACTTCCAAGGGCAGAGTTGTACGGCTCCGACGAACTCAAGGGGAATCGTCAGCCGTTGTCTCTTCGTGTCTCCGAGGAAGACCCATTTCAACCCCGCGGTCAAGTCCGCCCGTTCCAGCTTGGCTTCCTCAGGGAAGTCCAGTTCGAGGTCGTCTTCATGACAGGGTATGCTGAGCCGACAAAGACGGCGATAGCCGGAGCGCAGCACCATGCCGATTAACAGGAAAGTCGAACCGCCGCAAAGCACGGTTGCCATGGTTCCGCCTGGAATCGAGATCGACCAGGCAAGTCTGAGTTGGTCATGGAGCACCCAGGTCATTAACCCGGAGAAAATCACCAGGAAAGGAATTCCGAAGCCGAGCAAGAACCACCGATCGTTGCGCCAGAGATTTTGTCTGGGACGAAATTCCCATCCATGGTCACCCTCCTCCAACTCGTGCGTAAGACGGCCATGCACAACGGAGCCTTCGCGAATCAACGGCTCCTGGGGAACGTTCGGCAGTGCGTCGGAAGCGGCGTGGCGAACCCGCGCCGGCCAGGTGTTGCGGCGGATGGTCCATGCCAACACGACAGCTCCGAGGCTGGCGAGTACTCCCGCGCCCCCACGCGCAATCCAGAACGGGATACCCGGCGGAACAATACCTCCCACGGTCAAGAACCCGATGGTTCCTGCCAGCAGGAAGAACGTACCGACCGTGAGGAGAAGCCAGCTCCCCGGACAATAGACTTCCGATTCGACTTCATGTTCATGCCAATCGGGGGTTTTGGTCACTGGGGAACGCTGGTATTCCATTGATGCACCCGAATGTCTTCGTCGAGCCCTCGTTTCCGGGAAATCATCAATCTCGATCGCGCTCATGTCCCGGCCAAATGGAAGGCTAAGAGCTTGCCGGCAGCGCCCGGTGCGCTCGAGGATGCGAGATCATCGGTCGTGCGTTCGTCTCCCCCAAACGAGCGCCCGCTGATGTCTAAAGCCTACCACGCCGTTTCTCCGCTCGACAGCCGGACGCCCGTCGGCTCCCGGAAGCGGGGAGGGGGCATGCACCGGGACAGGACGATTGCAAAGTCCATGGTGCACCGATCGGAATGGCAGGCCCGGAGACTCTCGCTCTGCGACTTGGCAATCGTCCTGTCGCACAGGGACCGTTGCGGGGTCAGGTCCGTCTGTTAAGATAGGATGCGGGCCCAACGCCGCGCGCCGCATTTCGTAACATCCCGTGCCATCGAGCGTCCGGCCTTCCCTGGAACAGGATCTCCCCCTCATGGCCGATTTCGATGCCGAAACCCTGGTCGAGCAAGCGTGCCTGCTCGGCCTGGTGACTCGCGAAGACGCTCGCACGGCAATGGCGGAGGCGGAGAACGGCTCGATCGAGGCCATCACGCGCTCGTTCCTCCGGAAGGGGTTGCTGACGAGCTGGCAGCTCGACCGGCTGATGAAGGGAGATCCGAGCGGCTTCTTCTACGGCGGCTACAAGATCCTCTTCCACCTGGCGGAGGGGACCTTCGCGCGGGTCTACCGGGGGCAGAGGGTCGAGGGAGGGGCGCCGGTGGCCGTCAAGGTACTCCGCCAGCGCTTCGTCGCCGACCCGGCCGCCGTCGAGCGGTTCAACAAGGAGGCCGAGGCCGGCATGCGGCTGCGGCACGCGAACATCGTGCAAATCCTCGACTACGGCGAGCAGGACCGGCGGCACTTCATGGTCATGGAGTACGTCGAGGGCCAGAACCTGCGCGACTTCCTGAAGCTGCGCGTCCGGCTCGACGCCAAGACCGCGCTCCCGCTGATGCTGGGCCTGGCGCACGGGCTCCAGTACTCGATCGCCAGCGGCGTGACCCACCGCGATATCAAGGGGACCAACATCCTTATCGCGAACAACGGCGCCGCGAAGCTCGTCGACTTCGGGCTCGCCACGATCGAAGGGGACGACAAGAAGACGACCATGCAGAGCCAGCGCACGGTCGACTACTCAGCGCTCGAACGCATGTGCGGCAGCCAGAAGGGGGACCCGCGCTCCGACGTCTACTTCCTCGGCTGCGTGTTCTACCAGATGCTCACCGGCCAGCTCCCGATGCCCGAGGTCGAGAGCAAGGACATGCTGGCGAAAATGCTCAAACGCAGCTTCGGCGCGATCAAGCCGCTGAGCGAGCACACGTACGCCCCCGATCCGGCACTCTCGGCGATCGTCGAGAAGATGATGAAGATGGACCTGAAGGCCCGCTACCAGACCATGGACGAGGTCGTGGCCGATTTGGAAGCGTACGATGCGCGGCAGAAGTCGCCCCAGCTCGCGGTCGCCGCCGAAGACGAGGACGACATCAGCGGCGAGATCTTCGTGACGCGCGTGGAAGAAGCCAAGCCCGAGCCCGACGCGTTCGACCCGGTGTCCTTTGAAACGAAGGCCTTCGTGCACAAGAATGTCCTCTGCGTCGAGGCGCAGGGTGAGATCCAGGACGCGTTTCGCAAGACCCTCTCGAAGATGGGCTACCGCGTGCTGCTCGTCTCGAACGCCGAGCTCGGGGCGGAGCGCTTCCGCGAGCAGACGCCCGACGCCGTGATCTTCGACACCGACGGCCTCGGACCCGACGCGCTCGACGCCTTCATCGACATGCACGACAAGGCCCACGAGGACGGCCATAGCCTGGCCGCGCTCGTGATTCTCGGGCCCAAGCAGCGTGCGCTCCGGGAGAAGCTGCCGACCGACGACCGGCTCGTCGTGCTCGACAAGCCGATCAAGATGAAGCAGGTCCAGGACGCCATCGTGGAGCTCGTGCCGGTCGGGTAGGCCGCGGCGGTTGAGGGCTTGCCCGGAACGTGGGGTGGCACGCTCGCTGCCAAAACACCAATTCCGTGAGTTGCGTGCCGCTGCGACGGAGCGGGGCCGGCCTGTTACAGGCCCGCGACCGGGGGCGTGGGACCGAGGGGGCTGTTCCGCGTCCGGCCGAAGAAGTAGTTGAACAGGATCGTCCACTCCTGGCTGAACGGTCGAGGACCCGTCACCGGGTCGACGAAAGCGAATGTCAGCATCGAACGTTGGCGCAGCAGGACGTTGACGCCGAACGTCAGGTCGACCACGTCGGCCGTGCCGGCGGGGTCGTAGGCCCGGAACGCGCCGACGTGGTTCAGGGGCACGTTCACGTGTGTTTCGAACGTCGGGGCGATCGCGCTCAGAAAGGCGCGAGGGTCGGCGTCGCGGTAGACGTAATAGCCGACGCCGACGTCGTTGTACTGCATGGTCACGTCGTGCGGGTCGGTCGGCACGTCGATCGCCTCGAACCCCTGCACGTAGAAGCGGCCGCGCGTCCAGTAGTAGCCGAGGAACGGCTGGAACTGGGCGTCGCGGTAGCCGAAGACGCCGGGTGCTCCGCCGAACGCCGAGGGGCCGGTCGGCGCGGTCACGGCCAGGCCGCCCGAGAGCAGGTTCCCGGTCCCCTGCTGCTGCAAGAGGATCACCTTCGAGAAGACCGTGAGGTTGCCGACCGCCGTGCTCGTCCCGCGGCCGCCGATCGACAGGGTGTCCAGCGGCAGCCGGATGCCGATCGACGCGTTGCCGTCCCAGAACGTCCGCTCGTAGCCGAACAGGTAACGGTACGCCTGCATCGCGCCGATGCCGGGGGCGATCCGGCTGTTGATGCTGCCGTCGAGATTGTTAAAATAATTAAACGTGAAGAAGAGCCGATCCATAGGCCGCGGGCTCATGTTGTCGGCGATCTTGAACCCGCGCGCCCAGGGGAGCGCGATCCCCAGGTTCCGTTGCGGCGCGAAGGGGGAGGGGGGGACCGGCGGAACGCCGGCGGCGGCCGCCAGGTTCGCACGGAGGCTGAACGGGGCCTGGTCGCCGATCATCGGCGGCGGGATGTCGAACCTGAAACCCTGCGCAGACGCCGGGTCGGTCACGCCGGGCTGCACCGCGACGGGCTCCGCGAGCCATCCGAAGCCGGCTAATGCGTCGGTGGGTGGAGCGACGTTCTGCGCGCTCGTTTCTGGTGGCGGAGCGGGCTGGGGCTGGGCCGGTTTCACCACGCTCGGAGGGAGTGGGCCCGGAATCTCGGTCCCGGGGGCTGGGCGGGGGAGAGGTGGGCTCGGCATTTCGATTGCCGGCGCACCCGTTCGGGGAAGGGACGAGGGCATGCGCCCCGGGAGGCGGGGGACCGCCTCCGGCACCTGGGTGCGCACCAGGGCGTCGTCGCGCGCCGGGGGCACGTCCTGCGCGAGCAGGGCGCCGGCGGCCGGAGCCAGGTCGGGGAACAGGTAGCCGAGGTTTGGCATGTCCTGCGGCGAGTGGGGCATGTCGACCATCGGGCGGGCGACCGGGTCGGAGCCCCGCGTGCGGGCGGCCGCCAGCGCTACCAGCATACCGGTAAGGACCAGCGTGAGTGTGGGTCTCATGGCATCTCCGCCCGAGTGACGGCTATTCCCCGATTCATTGAGGTTAGTTGCCCTGTCCCTGGTTCTGGTTGCCGAGTCGCCCGAGCAGAGAGAGTGCCTGCGACACCGTACCGGCTGACTTGCCGGCGGTCGAACTTGTGCTGCCGCCAAGAAGGCTCGAGAGGTCGAGCGAGCCGATGTGCAGCCCGCCCGAACCGCTCGTGCCGTGAGTCGTTGCGTGGTGTGACGGTGTGGTCGCGGGATGCTTGACCTGGGTGCGCCCGGCGGCGGCCGGGATCACGTTGGCCCGCGTACTGCCGGTGATGGTGTTCGCGGCCGTGCCGGGTCCGCCGACCGTGTTGCCCCGCGCATGGTTCACGTAGAGGCCGACGGCGTTGCCCAGGGGCTCGCCTCCGGCTCCCTGCCCGATGCGGTTCCCCTGGATGACGTTGTTCCGCGCGCTTGGGCCGAAGAGTTGGAGGCCGACCTGCGCATTGGCCGCGATCACGTTGCCGGCCCCGGCCGCCGACCCGCCGATCGAATTGCCCGGGGCCCCGTCGAGGAACACCCCGTCACGCCCGTTCCCCACGGGCTTGGTGCCCGAAACGTCTGTGCCGACGTCGTTCCCGACCATCTGGTTGGCCGAGGCGGCGTTCCCGTCGATCTGCAGGCCCACGGACCCGTTACCCGAGATGACGTTGCGCGCGGCCGGAACCGTGCCGCCGACCGTGTTCCCCGACGCGCCGTCGATGAAGACGCCGTCGGTACGGTTGCCGAGCGGTTCGCTGCCGTCCGGGGTCGTGCCGATCAGGCTCCCCTGGATGACGTTGCCGGTGGAGCTCGCCCCGACGATCCGGATGCCGACCAGGCCGTTGCCGGCGATCACGTCGCCCGCGTTCGCCTCGGTGCCGCCGACCTTGTTACCCGGCGAGCCGTCGATCCGGATGCCGTCCGCGCCGTTACCGAGGCCGGGGTCGCCCGCGCGGTCGGTACCGAGGTCGTCCCCCGAGATGGTGTTGCCGCCCGCCGTTTGCAGCAGAACGCCCGAGCCCGCGAATTGGACGATCGCGAGGCCCTCGACGGTGCTATTGCCGCCGCTGATGACCAGGCCGTTCGCCCCGGCGCCCGCCTGTGCGCCGTCGATCGTGACGAGGGGCGTGCCATGGTAGCCCGGCTGTGTGGTGCCGTCAATCGTGAGCGGGCGGGTGATCGCCGGCAGGGGCGACTGGGTTTTGATGACGATCGGCGCAGTCCCGTTGACGTTGAACGTGATCACGGGCTTGCCCGGCTCCGCCAAGGCCGTTTCGATCGCGTTCCGGAGCGAGCCGGGGCCGGTGTCGTTCGTGTTCGTGACGACGAGCGGATCAGCCTTGGGCGCCGGGGTGCTCGCCGCCGGGACCGCGCTCGTGATGAGCGATACGGCCGTTGCCGAGGAGGGTGGAGTTACCGTGCCTGCGACGCTCGGCGAGCCAAGGGGATTGGTGGTGGTGGGAGTTTGGACGTTGGCCGGCGTGCTTGAAGGGGGTCGTGGAGCACTCGCGACGCCGGGCACCGCGGTGGTCGTCCCGGCCAGGGAAGCGGCGGTATTGGTACTGACGCCGGTGACGGGAGTTTGAGGTGCGGAATTGCTGGAGGTGGCGGTCGTCGTGTTTGCGGCGGGGGTTGCCGGCGGGAGGAGAAGCACCGCTGCTCCCTCTGCGGCCGAGGGGGAAATGGTGTCGTCAACCGGGTTGCTGAGCGAGACGTAGAATGTCGAGTCGGTGGTGCTCGCGGGGTTGCTGATGACGGGCACCTGGATCGTCTCGCTGGTCGTGCCCGGGGCGAAGGTGAGCGTTCCCTGGACGGGGGAGTAATCGAGATTGGCTTTCGCCGTGCCGTCGCGGGTCGAGTAATCGACGGTCACCGTTCCGCTGTTCGGGGCGTCCAACGTCACGGTGAAGTCCGCGGTCGCGACCTGAGGCGCGGGGGATTCCTCGACGGTGACGTTGCTGATGGCCAGCGAGAGCAAAGCGCGGGGCTCGCACGCTTCCCAGTCACAGCGCAACGCCGCTCGCCTCGCCCCGGACGGCGTGCGCTCCGCGCAGAGGGGGGACTTCGGGCTCAGCCAACGGCGCAAGCGGCTCGAACTCATCGTGCATCCTTGCGAGGTCCGCCCGACGCGGGACAGGGGCTCCGGCGCGCACCGCCTTCGTCGGGGGCGTCTGCCGAGCTCGTGCGAGTCAGGGATCGATCGTCTGAACGGTCAAGGAAAGGAGTCGCGAGGTGATCGAACGTGCGGATTATTCCGACTTGAGCCTTTTTTGGAAAGACCGATTTCTCGGCGCACCAGGGCCCGATTGCCCGTGGGCTGCCCGACGCGGCTGGGTTTCAGAACGTGGGTGAAAAGCGCGTGGCCAGCTCATCGTGATGAGTGACGCGATCGCGGCCGCTTCGCTTCGACACGTAAAGCGCCCGGTCGGCCTGCTCGACGAGCGACGCGGAGTCCGGCGTGGAAACGTCGAACGTCGCGAGGCCGAAGCTGGCAGTCACCGGGACGCGGGGCCACGGGGCTTCGTGGATCGTGAGCCGTAGCCGTTCGGCGAACGCGCGCACGCCCTCGCTGTCGGTCGCGGGCAGGAGGATCGCGAACTCCTCCCCCCCGATCCGGGCCGGAACGTCCTGCTCACGGGAGTTGGCACGCAGCAGGTTGGCCAGGGTACAGAGCACTTCGTCGCCCGAGGGGTGGCCGAAGGTGTCGTTATAGCGCTTGAACTCGTCGACGTCGAGGAGGAGGATGGAGAACGGCTGGTCGATCCGGACGGCGAGCGCGAACGCCGCTTCCAGCGAGTCGTAAAAGTGGCGCCGGTTTTTCAAGGTGGTTAGGGCGTCGATGGTCACGAGTTCCGCCAGCCGGGCGTTCTTTTGCTCCAGTTCCTCTTGCATGGACAGGATGCGGCGAGCGATCTCCAGCCGTGCGGCCAGCTCGCGGAGGTCGAGCGGTTTGGTGAGGAAGTCATCGGCGCCGGCGTGCAGGCACTCGAGGCGGTCGCCACTGCCTCCGAGGGCGGTCATGACGATCACGTAGACGTAAGGGTGGCCGGACAGCCCGCGAATTCGCCGGCAGAGCCGGGGCCCGTCGATCCCGGACATGGCCCAGTCGGAGATGACCAGGCGGGCGGAGCCTTGCTGAACGAGCCGCCACGCTTCGTCGGCGTTGTTCGCGACCAGGACTTCGTGCCCCAGTTCCTGGAGCGTCCGGATCATCGCATCCGCGGCGGGCGAGTGATCCGCCGCGACGAGGATCGGCAAGCTGGACTGTCCGGGATCCGCGGCAAGATCGCTGCCCAAGGCAGCCAATCGGGTCTGCCCCGCGGCCATGTAGCCCGCGGGGGCCTCGTCCCGCGCGGCGCTGCCGGCCCCCTCCGATTGCGTCGCGAGCTGGCCGAGGAGGATCTCGACAACGTCGGGGTCCAGATGAGTGCCGGCGACCGAACGCAAGTGCTGGCAGACGCGGCGTTCCGACCACGCGGGGCGGTACGGCCGGTCGGAACGGAGCGCGTCCCACACGTCGACCGCCGCGAAGATACGCGCGACCAGGGGGATTTCTACTCCCTTCAGTCCGCGCGGATAACCCGTGCCGTCCCAGCGCTCGTGGTGGCAGTAGGGGATCTCGAGCGCAGGGCGGAGGAACTCGATCGGCCAGAGCATCTCGTGCGCGTACTGCGGGTGCCGTCGCATGATCCGCCACTCCTCTTCGGAGAGGGGGCCGGGCTTGCGGAGGATGCGGTCGGGGACGCCCATCTTGCCGATGTCGTGCAGAAGCGCGCCCCGCCGCAAGTGGGGCATTTGCGACTCGGGAATGCCCATCGCGCGGGCGAGGCGGAGCGTCATCTCGGTGACCCGGAGACTGTGCCCCTCCGTCTCCTCGTCGCGCAGGTCCAGGGCCCGCGACCAGCCGTCGATCGTGGCGTCGTAGGCCGCCGCGAGCTCGTCGTTCGACCGGCGTAGCTCGTGGAAAAGGCACGTGCTGTCGACGGCGATGGCCACCTGGCCGGCGAGCGTCTCCAGGAATTCGATCCACTCGGTGCAGGGCGAAAGTACCGTGCGATGGAACACTTCGAGCACGCCTCGCCATTGCCCCTTGGCGACGAGCGGTACCGCGAAGTAAGTCACGAAAGGCTCGCGGGCCAGCAAGGGCGACTCCGCTGACTCGAGGCGGAGGTCCGTCACGTGGATCATCCCCGACTCGGAAACGGTCCTTCCCGCATTCCCGTGGCACGGCGGCAGCGGTGGCAGCGTCCGCAAGTCGGTGTCAAACCCGCGCTGGGCGGCCGGCCGCAGGGTGACGTCCTGCGGGTCGCGCAGCAAAACGGCCGCGCCATCGACGTTCAACTGATTGATGACCTGTTCGAGGCAAATGTCCAGGGTCTCGCTCAGCTCCCGCCCCTCGATGATCGCCAGGTCGATCCTGCGGAGTGACGCCACCCGGTCGAGCCGGCAGGCCAGCTCCATGTTGAGCGCGAGAATCTGTTCTTCGGCCCGCTTGCGGCCCGTGATGTCCTCGACGATCCCCTCGTAGTAGACCAGCCGTCCCGCGCTGTCGCGGACCGCGCGGCTGCTCTCGGAGATCCAGATCACGCTTCCGTCCCGGCGCCGAACCTGCGACTCAAAGCCGGTCACCGCATCGTGTTCGATCATCCGGCGGGCGAACTCGGTACGCCGTTCGGGGTCGACGTAAAGCTGCCGCTCGATGTCGGTCAGGTCCAGAATCAGGTCCGCCGGCGAGTCATAGCCGTAAATCCTCGCCAGCGCGGGGTTGGCATCCAGGTACTTGCCGTCCGGCGACGATTGAAAGATCCCCTCGACCGCGTGCTCGAAAATCCCGCGGTATTTGGCCTCCGCCCAGTCGGGATGGTCCCGCCGTGCGCCAGTTCGTTCGGAAACCTCCATCGCGAACCCCGTGAGCGTCATCCCGGCGGGATCAATGTGCGGTCGGCGCATCGTCCGGCATGTCTCCGACGCAGAACCGCGCGATCAGCCTGGCGGGCCGTTAGCGCGCACAGAGGGCGTCCATTGATGCTGGCGCGCAACGCGAGGGGGAGACAGCACTCCCGCGGCGGACCGCTTGGAGAGCGACGATCCTGCGCCACGAAGAGAGGCTATGGCGATTGCGGAGGCGCGTACTCTTCTAGAGTAGGTCACGCTGTCTCGCAATTTGTGACGATTTCCTTAATTTCCGCTGGCCGAACGGGCCAGTCGCTCATCCTCATTCGCTACGCGAAGCCGGGGGGCCCGGGGGGCCGAGCTGACGGGCAAGCCGACGAAGACGTGAGCATGACACCCAACACGGTTCCCACCGGCTCAAGTCCGTTTCGGCACCTCGCATGATTTTATGCACTCGATACCGATGACGGGCGGGTGCTCGACGAACTCGCGCCAATGACCGGGCGGATATGCGGCTTCGCCGAGCGGCGAAACGCGAGGGAAGTGCCAGCGGACCGCCGTGAAGCCCGCCGACTCGAGCGCTGCTTCGTGGTCGGCGGCGGGCAGATAATAGTTCTCCACCTCGACCGGACCGTCATCCAGGTGGAACGTCCAGGTGAACGGCATCCCCGGCCGCTTGTCACCGGGCGCCCGCGCCTCGAGGCCGTACTTGAGGTAGGACGAGCCGTTCGCGAAGTCGATATCGGGGTTGGAGTTGATCGTCACGAACCTGCCGCCCGGCTTGAGGCACCGGGCGACGCTCGCGCAGAATTTATCGAGCTCCTCGCGGGTCGCGGCGTAGTTCAGGAGGTAGGCGGCGGCCACCACGTCGAACGTTTGGGACAGTTGGAGCGTGCGGCAGTCCTGCACGACGTACTCGATCCCGAGCGGGTGCTCGGCCTCCTGGGCGCGGGCCAGCGCGATCATCCCGCCGGACAGGTCCACGCCGACAACCCGCGCAGCCCCCAGGCTGGGAAGCATTCGCGTATAATGGCCCTCGCCGCAGGCCAAGTCCACCACGGCCTGGCCCGAGAGGTCGCCGAGCATACCGAGAAACGTATACGCCTCAACATAAGTCCGCCAGGCGTGGTGTTTGGCCGTCTGGTAACGCGCGGCGATCCCATCGTAGTCAGTCGGCATTTTGTGTCCTTTGCCGGCGCAATTGCGAAAGCGACTACTCAAGGATAGACCAAGATCATCAATGCAGCCGGCCGGCCGGCTCGGCGGACCACATCGGTCCCCATCGACTCAAAAGGCCCGGGCCGGAGGCTGAGGTCTCGACGAGGCGATGGTCCTCAGAGATGATACTGCGGGCGCAAAGGTCCATCGGCGCTCCGGCCTGGAAAGTCGCCATGAATGAACGTCATCCCAACACTTTTCCGAAACTTCACAATTCGGCCTGGCCGGGCATTGTCGGCAAGGGGGAGGGCTCCGAGCCGCCTATCGATCTCGAGACGATGCTCGACTTTACCGCCGCGGCCGAAGTCGACGGCGTCAGGTTCGACGGCATCGACCTGGCCCTGCACCCGCCTCATCTCGCGACCGATCCCACCGACGACGAGCTCAGGACCCTTGCCGAGCGCGTCGCCGCGCGGGGCCTCGCGATCGGCTCCGTCGGCGCGCCGGTCTGGACCACGATGGGGGGCGGGCCAGCGCTCGACGCGGGCGAAGGCCGGGTCCGGTTCCTGAAGCAGGTTCGCAAGGCCTGTCGCATCGCCGGCCGGCTTCGCGAGCTGGGAGCTCGGTCCGGCGGCGTCGTGCGCATCGACTCGGCGTGCAGCCCGGCCGAGTGGGCGCTTGACCCCGAGGGAAACCAGCGCCGAATTGCGGAGACCTTCCGGGAGGCCGCCCGGATCGCTCGGGACCATGGCGAACGCCTCGCCGCCGAGGGGGAGATTTGCTGGGGCGGCATGCACTCCTGGCGCACGATGGTCGACCTGCTGGAGCGCGTGGGGGAGCCGGAGACCGTGGGCTTCCAGGCCGACATGGCGCACACGCTCCTGTTCGCGCTCGGCGAGAACGCGCCGGCGGATCGCCTCCTGCCCGCCGCCTTCGCCTGGTCGGACCGCGCAGCCCTCGACGAGGGCCTGCGGGCGTTGACGGCCGCCCTGCGGCCCTGGACGATTGACTTCCACGTTGCGCAGAATGACGCCACGGTCTTCGGGTCGGGCTCCCACGACCACACCGGCCGGCACTGCTTGCCCAACGACCCGAACGCCAAGCTCGACGTCCCGCGTCACGCAGGGTTCTGGCTCCGCGATGAGGACGGCAACGTGACCAAGAGGTTCCGGCACATCTGCTGGGATGGCTGCATGTTTCCGAACGCGGTCTTGATGCGGCCCGAGACGTGGAACGAAATCCTGGCGACGATGATCGCCGTCCGCGACACGCACGGTTGGAGCGAGTGACGTCCGATGGCGTTGTACGGCCGGTCCCTTCGCAAGCGCAAAACGGCGGCAGAGGGCTGGTGGACCTCCCCGAAAACGATCGATGAAGTGAACTAGCAAGCGGACATCCTCGGCGCGGTGGATGCGTCGGACGCGAAAGCCGTTTTTTTCCGATATTGGGATGGACAGACGCATGCTCGCGATCCCGACCACGCTCATCGGTCTCCTGGCCCTCGCGGCCGATGCCCGCGCCGGCGGTCTGCCTCGCGGCGACGCCGG
>JARLIH010000377.1 GCA_031291845.1 Isosphaeraceae bacterium
CGAAGCCGGCCGCCGAAGCTCCGGCCACCCCCGCCACGCCTCCGCCCCCGCCGGCCCCGGCTCCGGCCCCGCCCGATGAGAAGGAAGAAAAATAAGGTCGGCTCACCCCAACCTGAATCGCACGGCCCGCCGCGGCATCCGACCGCACCGGCGGGCCGTGCCTTTTTCGAAGTGGACCGGGGCGGCTCGGTGACGTTCTCGTGCTTCCTTTCGCAGGCGATGTTGCCGTATAATTCCGGTCTCGCCAGCATCCCGGCACTGCCGAGAAGCCGGGCTGGCCGAAGCCCTGCTGAAATCGGGAGGACCGCGGCGCGATGGACTCTTCGTTCTCTTCCTCGACGTCCCTGACCGACGACATGCCGATCGCGACGCCCCCTGAAGGCGAGCACGAGCGCAGGGAATGGCTGCTGCGCGTCCTGGGGGAGACCTCTTGCCGAATGCTGGGAATCTATCGCCTCCCCAACGACCTGACATTGTCGGTCGTGATCCCCGTCTACAAAGAAATGCGCACGATCCGTGAGATCGTCCGACAGGTCCGTGCGGTCCCGATCAACAAGCAGATCATCCTCGTCGACGACTGCTCGACCGACGGCACGCGCGAACTCCTCCAGGAGTGGTCCCGGACCGAACCCGACCTGACGATCGCCTTCCACGACAAGAACCAGGGCAAGGGGGCCGCCTTGCGCACCGGGTTCGCGCTGGCGACCGGGCAAATCATCATCGTCCAGGACGCCGACCTCGAGTACGACCCCGCCGAATTCCCGAAGCTCATCCAGCCGATCGTCGAGGGAAAAGCCGACGTGGTGTTCGGCTCGCGCTTCATCGGCGAAACGCACCGCGTGCTCTACTTCTGGCACTCGCTGGCCAACAAGTTTCTCACGCTCCTGTCGAACATGTTCACGAACCTGAACCTGACCGACATGGAGGTCTGCTACAAGGTCTTCCGCCGCGAGGTGATCCAGGGGATCACGCTCAAGAGCGATCGCTTCGGCTTCGAGCCCGAGGTAACGGCCAAGGTCGCGCGGTTCCGCATGCCGCCGCTCGACGGCCGCCCGGCGCGCAAGTGCCGCATCTACGAGATCCCGGTCAGCTACAACGGCCGCGGCTACGAAGAAGGGAAGCACATCACCTGGAAGGACGGGTTCCAGGCGCTCTACTGCATCTTCCGATACGCCTACACGGATTAATCGCTTGTGGGGGACGGAGAACGCCCTCTATGAGAGTCACCCATCGAGCCCGGCCCATGCGACCGTCTCCCCGGATCACTGCTCTCGCCGCCTGGCTGGTCCTGGCCGTGCCCGTCGCCGCCCAGGAGACCGCGGCCCCTGCCAGGCCGGACGCGAAGGCGAAAGCCAAGGCCAAGGCGAAACCCCGGCGCGACCCTCGCGGCTTCTACATGGGGCGGCAGATCGCCGACGTGATGTCGTTCCAGGGGGCTGACTGGCTCTTCCGCAACACGCGCGAGCAGGAAGAGCAGCCCGAGGCGATGCTCGACGCCTTGAAAATTCCCCCCGGGGCGACGGTCGCCGACGTCGGCGCCGGGGCCGGTTACACCAGCATGCGGCTGGCCCGCCGCGTCGGCCCGGAAGGCACGGTCCTCGCCACCGACGTTCAGCCCGAAATGCTCGCCATGCTCGCCGATAACATGAAGGCCGCCGGGATCAAGAACGTCCGCCCGATCCGCGCGACCCAGACGGACACGAAGCTGCCCGAGGGGAAGGTGGACCTCGCCCTGATGGTCGACGTCTACCACGAGGCCTCTGACCCGGAAACGCTCCTCAAAGGCCTGCGCAAGGCCCTGAAGCCCGGCGGCCGGCTCGTGCTTGTTGAGTTCCGCGGCGAGGACCCGGAAGTCCCAATCAAGCCCGAGCACAAGATGACGCTCAAGCAGGTCCGCCGCGAGCTCGAGCCACAGGGGTTCCGGTTCAAGGACTCGCTCGAGTTCCTGCCGTGGCAGCACATCATCATCTTCGAGAAGCCGAAGGCCGACGAGCCGAAGCAGGACTAGCGCTCCACAAACGGACGAAGTTCACCCCCCCGCGCCTGGGATCCCGTAGCGGTTGCGCAGGTCGACGACGAGTTCGGCCATGTCGGTGGGCAGGGGAGCCTCCACGCGGACATCTTGACCGGTCAGCGGGTGGCGGAAGCCGAGCGTCTGGGCGTGCAAGGCCTGGCGGTGGAACTGGGCCTTCGACCGTTTGAGCCCGCGCGGACGGTAGACGGCGTCGCCCACGACGGGGTGACCGATCTCCGCCAGGTGGATGCGAATCTGGTGCGTCCGGCCGGTCTCCAGCCAGCAGGCCACCAGTGCGCCCACGGGACCGAAGCGCTCGACGACCCGGTAGTGCGTGACCGCACGCCGGCCTTCGCCGGCCTCGCGCGCGACCCCCCGGCGCAGGTCGCCGCGGTCGGTGACGAGGGCGAGGTCGATCGTCCCTTCCGATCGGCTCGGCGTCCCTTCGACGATCGCCAGGTACTGTCGCTCGATGTCGTGGGCCTTGAAGAGGGCTTGGAAGGCGCGGACGGCGTCGGGCGAGCGGGCCAGAGCGAGGGCGCCGGAGGTATCCTTGTCGAGCCGGTGGACGACACCGACGAACGGCCGCTGGTCGCCGTGGCGCAGCATGAGGTAGCGCCGGACGCGCTCGACCAGCGTGTCGCGCTCGCGGTCGGGCGTCGGCAGGGTCAACAGCCCCGCGGGCTTGTCGACGACCAGAACGTACGGGTCCTGGTGCAGCACCTTGAGCCGTCCGGCGACCGTCCGGGCCTTGGGACGGTTCGGAAAGAACTCCACCGCCGCATCCGGCTCAACCTCGCGACCGGGCTCGTCGCAACGCTCCCCCGCCAGGTCGATCCGGCCGTTGCGCACGGCATCCTGGGCGGCCCGGCGCGACAGGCCGAACTTCTCGGCAACCAGCTTATCGAGACGAATGGGCATAGGTGGGCATCATAAGAACGGCCCGCCCCTCGCGCGGAGGGGCGGGCCGTGAACAGCCGTCGAATTCAAGAACGCTTCGGTCAGTCCGCCTTGCCGGCGGGCGCGGCGGCCTCGTCGCGCGGGTAGCGGCTGTAGCCGGGGCCCTTCTCGGCCAGGGCTTCGAGCGCCTCGGGGCGGATGCGGACTTCCGCCTCCTGGTGCGACTTGAAGCCGGTGCCGGCGGGAACGAGGTGGCCGAGAATCACGTTTTCCTTCAGACCGACCAGATAGTCGACCTTGCCCGCCAGGGCGGCCTCGGTCAGCACCTTGGTCGTTTCCTGGAAGCTCGCGGCCGAGATGAAGCTGTCGGACTGCACGGCGGCCTTGGTGATCCCCAGGAGCTGGGTGCTCGCCGCGGCGGCCTTCGGCCGGATCCACTCGGCCTTACGTGCGCCGCTGGCCTCGACCCGCGCGTTCTCCTGGTCGAAGTGGTCGCGCGGGACGATGTCCCCCTGGCGGAAGTCGGTCTCACCGGGGTCCTTGATCTTCACCGCGTTCATCAGCTCCTGGTTTTTGCCCCGGAATTCGAACTTGTCGATGACCGAGCCCGGCAAGAGGCCCGTGTCGCCGACCGACTCGACCCGGACCTTGCGGAGCATCTGGGCGACGATGATCTCCAGGTGCTTGTCGTCGATCTCGACGCGCTGGGAGCGGTAGACGTTCTGGATCTCGCGGAGCAGGTAGCGCTGAACGGCCTCTTCGCCCGAGATCCGGAGGATGTCGTGCGGCACCAAGGGGCCTTCCACCAGGGCGTCCCCCGCACGGACGCGGTCGCCGTAGTGGACGCGAAGGTATTTGCCGTGGGGCACGAGGTGCTCGCGCTCGATGCCGCTCTCGTTCTTGACGATGATCGTCCGCTTACCGCGGCGCTTCTCGTCCAGCAGCTCGACGCGGCCGTCGATCTCGGCGATGACCGCCGGCTCCTTCGGTCGCCGGGCCTCGAACAGCTCGGTGACGCGCGGCAGACCGCCGGTGATGTCCTGGGTGCCCCCCACCTCGCGCGGGGTCTTGGCCAGCAGGGTGCCGGCGGTGATCGTCTGCCCCTCCTGGACTTCGATGCCCGCCCCTTCGGGGATGTAGTTGTAGGCGAGGATGTGCCCCTCGGCGTCCTCGATCAAGATCTGCGGGTGCAGGTCCCCCTTGTGCTCCATGATCGTCCGGCGGGTGTGACCGGAGGGGTCGACCTCGACCCGCATGGTCTCCCCCTCGACGATATCTTCGTAGCGGATCCGCCCGCCGACCTCGGAAAGGATCGGGATGTTGTGCGGGTCCCACTCGCAGAGCATCATTCCCTTGGTGACCTGCTGCCCGTCCTCGACCTTCATCTCGGCACCGTCGGGGACGTCGTACTTCTCGATCTCGCGTCCCTTCGGGTCGAGGATCTGGATCTCGCCGTTGCGCGAGAGGGCGATCTTCTTTCCTTCATCGTTGACGACGATGTTCAGGCCGACGTACTTGACCTTGCCGTCGCGCTTCGTCTTGACGTCCTTCTCCTCGACGCCGCGGGTGGCGACGCCGCCGATGTGGAACGTCCGCATGGTGAGCTGGGTGCCCGGCTCGCCGATCGACTGCGCGGCGATGATGCCGACGGCCATGCCCGGCTCGACGAGCTGGCCGGTGGCCAGGTCCATGCCGTAGCAGCGGCGGCAGATGCCGAGCGTCGCCTCGCAGGTCATCGGGCTGCGCACCTGGATCTTCTCGATCTGCATGTCCTCGAGCTTGCGCGCCGCGTCGACCGTGATCATGTCGTTTTCACGCACGACCACCTCGTCGGTGATCGGGTTGACGATGTTCACGCGGCTGACGCGCCCGCGGATCGACTGGACGAGGGAGACTTCGACCTTTTCTCCCTTATAGATCACGCCCTTGGTGATTCCCTGGGAGGTTCCGCAGTCTTCCATCGTGATGACGACGTTCTGGGCGACGTCGGCCAGCTTACGGGTGAGGTAGCCGGAGTCGGCCGTCTTGAGCGCGGTGTCGGCCAGGCCTTTGCGTGCCCCGTGGGTCGAGCTGAAGTACTCGAGCACCGAGAGACCTTCGCGGAAATTCGCCTTGATCGGCGTCTCGATGATCTTGCCCGAGGGCTTGGCCATCAGGCCGCGCATGCCGGCAAGCTGGCGGATCTGTTCGACGCCGCCGCGGGCACCCGACTCGGCCATCAGGAAGATCGGGTTGAGGTAGACCTCGCCGTTGCGGACGTCGTTGCGCAGCTCCTCCATCATCTTGGTGGTGATCTGCTCGCGGGCGTGCGTCCAGGCGTCGAGGACCTTGTTGTACCGCTCCTGGTCCGTGATGATCCCGCGGTGATAGCGCTTGTTGTTGAGCGCCACTTCCTTCTCGGCCGCGGCGAGGATCGCGTCCTTGTTGGAGGGGGTCTTGAGGTCGTCGGTGGCGAACGAGAGGCCCGAGCGGGTGGACTCGCGGAAGCCGAGGTCCTTCATCGCGTCGAGCAGGTTGATCGTCTCGCGCCGGCCGAGGATCTGGTAGCAGTCGGCAATGATCCCCTGGAGCTGCTTCTGTCCCAGCGCCAGGTTGTAGTACGGCATCTTGGGGTGCAAGATGTCGTTGAAGATCACGCGGCCGACGGTGGTCTTGATGACCATCCCCGGAGTGAACTCCTTCTCCCCATCTCCCTTGAGCTTCTTGTGGGCGGGGAGGCGGAGCTTGATCAGCGCGTGCACGCCGACCTTGCGCTGGCTGAAGGCGAGAAAGACCTCGTTCGGCGTCGCGTAGACGCCCGACTCGATGCCGTTCTCGCTCTTGTACTCGCCGAACTCGCCCGGGCGCTGGACGGTGACGTAGTACGACCCCATGACGATGTCCTGGGTCGGGCTAATGATCGGGTTGCCGTTCGCCGGGCTGAAGATGTTGTTGGTCGACATCATCAGCGTCATGGCTTCGACCTGCGCCTCGATCGACAGCGGCAGGTGAACGGCCATCTGGTCGCCGTCGAAGTCGGCGTTGAACCCCTTGCAAACGAGCGGGTGGATCCGGATCGCGTTCCCTTCGACCAGGACCGGCTCGAACGCCTGGATACCCATCCGGTGCAGGGTCGGGGCACGATTCAGGAGGACCGGGTGGTTGTGGATGACCTCCTCCAGGATGTCCCACACCTCCTCGACCTTCCGCTCGAGCATCTTCTTGGCCGACTTGATCGTGTCGGCGTGCCCCAGCTCCTTGAGCCGGCGGATGATGAACGGCTGGAACAGCTCGAGGGCGATCTTCTTGGGGAGGCCGCACTGGTGCAGCCGGAGGTCGGGGCCGACGACGATCACCGAGCGGGCCGAGTAGTCGACGCGCTTGCCCAACAGGTTCTCGCGGAAGCGCCCCTGCTTGCCCTTGATCATGTCGGTGAGCGACTTCAGCGGCCGGTTGCTCGAGCCCAGCACGGGCCGCTTGCAACGGTTGTTGTCGAACAGCGCGTCGACCGCCTGCTGGAGCATCCGCTTCTCGTTGCGGATGATGACTTCGGGCGCGTTCAGGTCGACCAACTTCTTGAGCCGGTTGTTCCGGTTGATGATGCGGCGGTAGAGGTCGTTCAGGTCGCTGGTGGCGAAGTTGCCCGAGTCGAGGAGCACGAGCGGCCGCAGGTCGGGCGGAATGACCGGGATGCACTCGAGGACCATCCACTCGGGGCGGTTGTCGCTGTCGCGAAGGCTCTCGACGACCTTCAAGCGCTTGGTCAGGTCCTTCATGCGCTGCTTGCTGGAAGTCTCGGTCAGCTCCTGGCGAAGCTGCTTCGAGAGCGTCACCAAGTCGAGCCGGGCGAGCAGCTTGCGGACGGCGTCGGCCCCCATGTCGGCCTGGAAGGTGTCGCCGAACTGCTCCTTCGCCTTCCGGAAGTCGTCCTCCGTCAGGAGCTGGCGCTCCTTGAGCGGGGTATCGCCGGGGTCGACGACGACGTAGTCCTGGAAGTAGATGATCCGTTCCAGGCTGGTCGTCTTCATATCGAGCAGCGTGCCCAGGCGGCTGGGCATCGCCTTGAAGAACCAGATGTGGACGACGGGCGCGGCGAGTTCGATATGGCCCATGCGCTTGCGGCGCACGCGGGAGTGGGTGACCTTGACGCCGCAGCGGTCGCAGATCATTCCCTTGTACTTCATCCCGCGGTACTTGCCGCAGGCGCACTCCCAGTCCTTTTCAGGCCCGAAGATCCGCTCGCAGAACAATCCGTCCTTCTCGGGGCGGTAGGTCCGGTAATTGATGGTCTCCGGCTTCTTGACCTCGCCGAAGGACCAGCTCCGGATGTCGTACGGGCTGGCAAGCCCGATCTTGACGGCGCCATAGTCGTTGATACGATCGTAGGCACTTTCGCCCATGCTCACGAGACACACTCCTCTGCACGCGTTTGACGGTGCCGCAGCGGGGTTGTTTTCGGGTGAAAGTCAATTCAGCGTTGAACAGTTCGGAGGGCCAAGGCCCCTGGAGAGCGGGGTTCGAGCCACGGCCAAAAAAAGTCCGCGAGCGGATCTTCCCCCTGGACAGGCGGAAAACCGCCGCGGTTCAGACGGTCGTCCCGGACCATCCTGCGCGCCACCGGCAGCCTCCCTGGCCGGGCATGGAAGACTCCAAGGTTCAAGCCCAAGGCCTCAACACGCGGACGACGGCGCGACCAAGACGTACTCCGGCCGCGCCGCCAGCGGAGTCGGTTCCTGTCGATGATACGCAATCTCAAGGCCGATTCCAAGAAAATTCTGCTTGACAAGAACGAATTTTTGGCAACGTGGGAGTCCGCCCGGTCCGGGCAACCCACAAGCCGACGCAGACCTCGATCGACTTGTGTTGCCAGCTGTCGAACAAAAACGCCTGGCCCCGGGCCTCGGCTTCGAGGCCCAGCGCCTGGGCAGCCTTTGGCTCGAGATCGTCGAGCGAGCGACGAACCTGCCTCAGACCCGCTTCTTCTCGAGCTGCATGTTCAGCCCGAGCCCGCGGATCTCGTTCGTGAGGACGTCGAAGCTCGCCGGAGTGCCGGCCTCGAGCGTGTTCTCGCCCTTGACCATGCTCTCGTAGATCTTCGTGCGCCCTTCCACGTCGTCGCTCTTGACGGTCAAGAGCTCCTGGAGGATGTAGGCAGCGCCGTAGGCCTCAAGAGCCCACACTTCCATTTCCCCAAAGCGCTGGCCCCCGAAGCGGGCCTTGCCGCCCAACGGCTGCTGCGTGAGGAGCGAGTACGGTCCCGTCGCCCGGGCGTCGAACAAGCCCGCGACAAGGTCGGGCAGCCGCAGCACAGCCCCACCCCCGCCC
>JARLIH010000378.1 GCA_031291845.1 Isosphaeraceae bacterium
GGGGGCGCGACCGCGCGCCCCCCCCGCCCCCCGCCGCCCCCCTGGTACACAACACCCGCCTCGCCCCCACCCCCACCCCCCCCCCCCCCGCCCCCCGCCGGGGCCCGCGCGCGCGGGCCCCCGCCCGCCCCCCCGCGACCGGCACCAGGATGAGCGGGGCGTGGAGCTCCCTCGCGCTCGATTCCTCCTCGAACCAGAGGAGCATCCCGAGCGCGAGATACAGGGTGTTGACCCCCTGCTCTTCCAGCGACGTTCGCGCGGCATGATAAATCGCGAGAAGTCTGGCCTGGAGCTGGTCGGACGACCGCGTCGTTTGCAGCTTGAAGTCGGTCCGGTCGGTCGCGGGTCGATCCGCGGCAGCGCCTTCCTCCGGCTGCGGCAGCGGGCCGCTCACCGCAACCCCGGGCGCCGCCGCGAACGACAGCCGGCGCTTCTCCCGCACGAGCGCCTGAAAGAGCTGCGCGGGGGACTCGTCGACGACCTCGATGCCCTTGGCGCGCGGGCGGAAGTTCAGCAGCGAATTGCGCAGGCTCAGGTCGAGCAGGTCGCGTCGCTCGGCCTCAAGGCGTTGAGCGAGGGAGTTGCCGGAATCCGCCATGATGGTTTCGAACATCTCCTCGAACTGCGACGATGCGTCCGCCCGGATCGTCACCCTACACGATCCGGCCCTTGGCGGAAATATCGGGAATCGTTGGTCTTCTCGCAGCGAATCGCCACCGGCCAACTCCTGCGCGAACCAGGAGGGTTGGGTGCGATACCCACGTCCCCGTGGGAATGGCACACAACACCGGTCCTGTTTTTTCGGAATACTTGGCCGCAATCGCGAGAATCCTCAACTTTTCACGGGCGATCGCCCGAGGAAAGAACAACGTCGCGGTCACGCAGCTTCCGGGAATACCCTGCGCCTGCCGCCGCAGCTCGACCCAACTCTCGATCCCGTAAGCGATTCGCCCTTTCTCGAAGCGGCCTCGATGGAGTCGCTCGGTCGTTGTCCACAGGATCACCGTTGCGTGCCGAGCCTTCCTTCTTCAAACCGGTTCCGAGCGTGGACGCTCGGCTTCGGCCTGGCGCTAGTCGGTTCGGACGCCAGGGCGCTCGCCGAAGAGCCACCCGCTCCTGCGCCCAGACCAGCGCCGGCTAACGTTGTCGACCCGACGCCGCAACAAGTCGCGGAGCGGCTCCGAAAGCTCGAGGAGACGAACGAACGTCTCCTCAAGCAATTTGAAGACGTCACACGCCAGAACGCGGCACTTAGCAAGACCGTCGAAGACCTCTCCCGAAAGCTCGAAAACACCGACAAGAACCAGGCACGCGGTCCGAAGCCGTGGGCGGACGGGCCGGATAACATGGCCGGTGACGCCGGTGATGACGAACCACCCCTCACGGGTGGCCTCACCTCGCCGTCGACCTCCGGGCGGCCGAGGGAACGGCGCGACCCGCTCCGAATGTTCGATGATACGGGTGACGACGTGGGCGGTGATGAACCACCCCTCACGGGCGGTCTCACGTCGCCGTCGACTTCCGGGCGGCCGAGGGAACGGCGCGACCCGCTCCGGGCGTTCTACGACCAGGATTACCGCGATCGCTACGGCTTCGTCTTCCAGACCAAGGACCAGGAGTACGAGCTGCGCGTCAACGGCCTGCTTCAGCTCGATTCGCGGAACTACGGTCAGCCGAACCAGTCGCCGGTCCTCAACGACTTCGACATCCCGCGCATGCGCCTTTACTTCAGCGGGCGGCTGACGAAGCCGATCGAATATCAGCTCTCGTTCCAACGTAGCACGAACAGCCTCGACATCCTCAACGCATACATCAACTTCCGCTACGACGAGCGCCTGCAGTTCCGGGCCGGTCGCTTCCGGGCGCCTTACACGTACGAGTGGGCGAAGCTGTCGATCTGGGAAATGCCCACCCCCGACCGCTCCCCCTTCGCGCTCAACTTCGGCCCGAACCGCCAGATCGGCTTCATGGGGTGGGGCAACGTCCTCAAGAACCGGCTCGAGTATGCGGCCGGCATGTTCGACGGCGCGCGCAACTCGTACCAGGATTTCAACTCGTCGAAGGACTTCATGGGCTTCGTCGACTTCCGGCCCTTCGTGCAAACCAACTCTCCGCTCAAACTTCTCAGCATCGGCGGCTCGATGGACCTTGGCCAGGAGAACAACCCGCTCGCCCCTGCATTGTTGCGTGGTTCGACCTCCGCGTCGACCAACACGCTCACGACGGGTTCGGGTGACAGCCTCATTGCCGTCCCCTTCCTCGCGTTCAATAGCGATGTGAAGGAACGGGGCGGACGCGGGCTCTACGAGCTGCATGCCTCGTATTTCTACAAGGGCCTTTCGCTCTATGGGGCGTGGGACAGCGGCTTCAATGACTTCTCACTGACGACCGCCAACGCCCGGCCCGTTCACCTGCCGGTTTCGGGCTACTTCGTCCAGGCCGCCTACATCGTGACGGGCGAGACCCTGGAGAAGCGCACCCTCATCGAACCGCTCCACCCGTTCAACCTGCAGCGGGGCAAGTTCGGACTGGGAGCGCTCGAGCTGCAGGCCCGTTACAGCGAGCTCGGGGTCGGGTCCCAGGTCTTCACGGGCGGCCTCGCCGATCCGAACCTGTGGGCCAATCGCCTGAACCAGATTGACCTGGGCTTCAACTGGTACATGACCAAGAACGTCAAGTTCTACTTCGACTGGGAGCACGCCATGTTCTCCCAGCCGGTCTACTACCGTCCCGGCCCGGGCCTCCAGAAGTACAGCGACCTGTACTGGCTGCGGCTCCAGTTTTATTACTAATGATAAATAAATCATATAATTAAATAGTATTTTGCCGCTGACCACGGAGTCCCAACCGTCGCGGAGTGTGGGGCGGAGCCGATGGTCCCTCTCAGCCCCGCACGGGGGCGGCGAGGAGCCATTCAGTTGGTTGAAGATTGCCAGGAGCTTGCGAGCGCGTTTGAATGGGGCGGCGCGCCGCCGCGTTCAAAGCGGGGGCGAACTCCGATGCTCTAAAAGCGTCCCCGTGCGGGACGCGGCTGCAAACCGCTCGAGTGCGACGCCTCGCGCCTCGTATCCTCGTCCGGCCTATGGTGGTAGAATCAATATTGGAGGGCGGCGGGAATTCGTATGCTGGTCTGCGCTTCGATCGGGGCGACGCCGTACCTCAAAGCGGCGATTCCACTGGCTCTCGCGGCGACGGACTCTCGACGTGGGGCGGAACCGTCGTGACGCGAATAGAAATCAATAGATGAAGATCCAAAAAACTCCTTTGTCGTGAGGTAAGCCGATCATGGCCGACGTCTTACCGCGACGTTTGATCTGGGTGCCGGTGATTCATACCCCGGAGGACCTGGGGAGCATTCAGCAGCCGGTCCGCGAGGCCTACCTCAAGCAGCACGGTCAGAGCCAGTGGGACCGGCGGGTGCGGACGGTCGCGGACATGTGGCGGCGAATAGCGCGCCGAATCGATGAGCTGGACCTGTCGTACGCCAACGTCAAGCTCTACCAGGATGGATTGCCGATCTGCGACCATGAGGCGCAGATCGTGAGCGACCTTGCCGAAGGAGGAAGCCTGAACCATCAGCTCCTGCGCGAGCTGATGAAGCGGGGTGCCACGCTCGTGGGTACGGAATCGCCCGAGCTGTTGATCCAAGAGTACACGCTCGCACGCCAGATCCTGCTCGGCACGAAGGAGGATGGGAGCCGCGCGCCCTCTCCGTCGCGGGTCGAATCTCGGAGTCGAGAAATCCTCGACAAGCGCGACCGGTTCATCGCCGAACGGATCGCGCAGACGCTTCAGCGCGGCGAGACGGGGCTCCTCTTTCTGGGCATGCTCCACTCGATCAACGGCCGCTTGCCCGCGGACGTCGAGGTGACCCAGCTCAACGGAATTTCACCGATTCTCGAGGCTCCCGAAGAGCGGCGTTGACGCAAAAACGGCGTGATCTCGGACCACGAACTGCGCGGCTCGGTAGAACGGCGCGGGGTTGCGCCGGCGCGGCTGGACGGCCCGAGGCGGTGACTGTCGAGAAGACGCAGGCCGCGGTCTGGAACTCGCGATTCCGAAGGTTGTCGGTGCCTGTCACGGACGGGTTCGGGACCATGGCCCCCGTGCCCTGAGCGCGGGCATGAAGCGATCGGCGCGGCCGAAGACGCGTGGCCAGCCATGCCACAATTCGGGCAGCGCTGCGCGAGTTCGTGAACGAGGCCGACCGCAAACTTCGCGAAGCCCGGCGACAGAGTCGGGAGCCAGGGAACGGCCGGTCATCATCGGAGAATTAGGTTATTAAGTCGCGTCACGCTTCTAAGCCATTTGAGCTCAGCGCCGTGACCTGGCCGTCTGGAGCGACTAAGGTTTCCGCCCCAGGTGGCGGGCGCGGTCTGAGAAACGGTTTATTCAGTCCCGATCTGACGCGTATCAAGAAAAACAAGGCGTACAGAAGTTTTTTCTTGACGTGATCTGGGAAATGGCTTTAGTTATTAAGCAGCGACCGCTCACGACGGGCGATTGTCTCTTTGGCTATGGTAGCCCCGCACGTGCCTGAAACGGCGCGCATGGTTGGGGTGTTGCTGTGCGCAGCATCCCTTGCGGAAGTGCTGGTCCACGGCAAGGGAAAAAAGAGCAAGAGTTCTTTGCGGTCATTAGCCGATGCGACGTTTGCGGATGGCTGGTCGCTAAACATATCGGTTCGGTGTCCGGATCGGACTTCCGGGGTCTGGGACGGCGACCAGGAGCGCGGTGGAAGAGGAGCTGGCAGGCGGGAAACGACTCTCGCCTGACCGTGGGGTCGCTTCGTCGGATGATCGCTTGAAGTCAACGGTGGGACGAACGCCATGATCTTCAGTGAGCCGACCGTTCCGGGAAACGACGTTGGGGGGCCTCTACGGTCTGCCGCCTCGTCTTCGGGTTGCCCGGCGCAGTTCGAATCGGCCCTTGGGGGCATGGGTCGTTGGGGAGGGACGGCAGTTCGCGGCCGAGGGTCGAGCCGCGCCGGCCTCGAACCAAGGGGCCAAGGCCACGGCAGGCGGAGGGGCGTCGTTGTCGCGGTGGCGGACGCGGCGTGAAGTGACCGGAGAGCGCGCCCGAGTGGGTCTGGCGGGTACTCCGGAAGCGCCGCCGCTTGAGCGGTGCGGCAAGCCCCGTGCGCGCTGATCTCCGGCTCGCGGTTGTCGCTCTCTCGCCGTACCGGTCACGCGATCGGCAGTTGTACTCGTCAGAATGACATGTGACATTATGATCAATCTGAATATTACCAATGATTTGAGCATGCCAGATGGCGTCAACAAGTGTGGCGACTCCGCGCATTCTCATTACGGACGATGAGCAAGATATTCGCTGGATGCTGTCGACGTTACTGAACCGCGAGGGTTTTGACACGGTCGAGGCCCACGACGGTCCGTCGGCCCTCGATCTCCTCAAAAGAGATGGGGTGGACGTTGCTCTGCTCGACATCCGGATGCCGGGCCTCGACGGGTTGCAGGTCCTGCAAGCCGCAAAGAAGCACGACGAAACCGTGCCGATCATTCTGGTGACGGCCTACGGCAGTACCACGGCGGCGGTCGAGGCGGTCAAGCAAGGGGCTTCCGGCTATCTCACAAAGCCGTTCAAGAACGAAGAGCTTATCTTCACGGTCCATACGGCGCTCGAGAAGCGCCGGCGCCGTGCAGCGCTCTCGTTTTCGGCGCTATTGGACGGGGAATCGGAGCTGCTTGCCATCCGCTGCTGCAGCCCTGGTCTGCGCAAGACGCTGGCCGACATCGAGCGGGTGGCGCCGACGAACTTTACGGTGGTGATCACGGGTGAAACGGGGGTGGGCAAGGAGCTGGTGGCGCGCGAAATCCATCGCTTGAGTCACCGTGCCTCCTCCCCGTTCATCGCGCTCGATTGCGGTTCGCTGGCGCCGAGCCTGATCGAAAGCGAGCTGTTCGGGCACGAAAAGGGGGCCTTCACGGGCGCCGACCGGACCCGGATCGGCAGCTTCGAGAACGCCGCCGCCGGCACGCTGTTCCTCGACGAGATCGGCAACCTGCCGCTGTCGATGCAGGCGAAGCTGCTGCGCGTGTTGCAGGAGCGCCGGGTCTGCCGCGTGGGGGGAAGCCGGTTGGTCCAGCTCGACGTCCGGATCTTGGCCGCCACCAACGAGGACCTGGAGGCGAAAGTCGAGGCGGGGCTGTTTCGCCGCGACCTCTATCACCGCCTCAACGAATTCAGCATCGTCGTGCCGCCATTGCGCGAGCGTCCCGAGGACATCATCGCAATCACCGAACAATGTCTTTCGCTCATCTGCGCCGAACTGGGCAAGCAGCGACTGGAGATCTCCCCCACCGCCTTGAAATGTCTTTTGAGCTATCCCTGGCCTGGCAACGTCCGAGAACTGCGGAACACGATCCGCCGCGCCGCGCTGCTTGCCGACGCCGTGGTCGAGCCGGAGCACCTCGGCTCGATGGGCCTAGCCTTGTCGCTCAATCACGAACCTACGGACGTCGATCCCGGCGTCACCGACCCGGTCTCCCTCAAGGAGATCGTCCAGCGCCGAATCGAGCAGGTGGAACGCGAGATCCTCGTTGCCGTCCTGAAGAAGACCGGCGGCAACAAGGCCAAGGCGGCCCGCATTCTGCAGATCGACTACAAGACCATCCGCACGAAGGCTAAACAGTACGGAATTCCACTTTAGTCGCAGCAACTTGAAAGGACGTGATCCGATGGCGAAGAAAACGAGTCCGGGCAGCGACCGGGGACCCAGGGACGTTGGCAACGTGGAAGGGTTGCTCGGGGGGCTTGGCCAGTTGATCGAAAAACTCGGCGACCTCGCCGAGAAGGGGCGCGAATTGCGCGAGTCGGGGGAGTTCCAGAGTGCTGGAAAGACCATGCAAGGGGTCTATGGCTTCACCGTCAAGACCGGCCTCGGCGGCAGCGACGAGGGGAAGGTCAAGGTCGAGCCGTTCGGCAACATCCGGGCCGACGCCAAGACCGGCAAGGCCGTGGTGCACGAAGTGCTCGAGCCCATGGTCGACGTCTTCGAGGAGCCCGAACACGTTCTGGTCGTCGCCGAGATGCCGGGAGTCGGCGATGAGGATATCCGCCTCGAACTCCGGGACGACGTGTTGTCGATCGATGCCGCCCGCGCCTCCAAGCAGTACCACAAGGAAGTGCTTCTGCCCGCCTCGTTCGATACCGACCGGATGAGCCGGTCCTGCCACAACGGCATCCTCGAGGTCACGCTACGGCGTTGAGACCGACGAGACGTCGGCGCGGATCGTGCAACGAGTAAAACACCCTGCCACCAGCAACGAGGACCAAGCATGACCGACACCGAGGGGCTTACCCAGAAGCTGAAGGTGACCGAAGCCCTGGCCAAGGATCTCGGCCGCGGACTGGCGCGGTTGGACCCGGCGGACATCAGCCAGCGCGGTCTGGTCATCGGCGACATCATCGAGGTCTCGGGCAAGCGGAAGACCGTCGCGAAGGTGATGCCGGCCTACAAGGAACACCGCGGTCAAGCCCGCATCCAGATCGACGGGATCACGCGCGAGAACGCAGGGGCCTCCATCGATCAAGCGATCGAGATTCGCAAGGCGACCCCTCGGCAGGCGGACCGCGTCGTGCTGACGCCGCTTTCCAGCACGCCGAGCGATCGCGACCTGAAATACATCGGGAGCCTGTTCGACGGGCTGGCGGTGGTCGTCGGGGACCGCGTTCGAGCGACCCTCTTCGGCAGCCGCTCGGCCGACTTCAAAGTGGCCGGGACCCAGCCGACGGGTCCGGTGCTCGTCAATCCGACGACCGTCCTGGAGGTGTCCCGGGGGCCGGCGCGCGACAAGGAGAACGAGCGCGACAAGGAAGGGGCGCGGCCGTTCTCCTACGAAGACATCGGCGGGCTCAAGCGCGAGCTGCACCGGGTGCGCGAGATCATCGAGCTTCCGTTGCGCTACCCCGAGGTCTTCGAGCAGCTGGGCATCGACCCTCCTAAGGGTGTCTTGCTGCACGGCCCGCCCGGGTGCGGCAAGACCCTGATCGCGCGCGCTGTCGCACACGAGACCGAGGCGCAGTTCTTCAGCATCAACGGTCCGGAAATCATTCATAAGTTCTACGGCGAGAGCGAAGCCCATCTGCGCAAGATCTTCGAGGAGGCGACCAAGCGGGCGCCCAGCATCATCTTCATCGACGAGATCGATGCCATCGCCCCGCGCCGGGAACAGGTCGTCGGCGACGTCGAGAAACGCGTGGTCGCGCAGCTCCTGGCCCTGATGGATGGGCTGGCGAAGCGGCAGCACGTGATCGTCATCGCCGCGACGAACCTGCCCAACATGCTGGACCCTGCGCTTCGCCGGCCGGGACGGTTCGATCGCGAGATCGCCATCCCAATCCCTGACCGGGACGGTCGCAGCGAGATCCTGGAGGTGCACAGCCGAGGCATGCCTCTGGCGGCCGACGTCGACCTGGCTCATCTCGCGGCGATTACGCACGGCTTCGTCGGCGCCGACATGGAGGCTCTCTGTCGCGAGGCGGCCATGATCTGCCTGCGCGGGTTCATGCCGTCGATCGACTTCGCTTCCGGACAGATCCCCTACGAAGACTTGAAGAAGCTCGAAATCCACATGAGCGACTTCATGGACGCGTTCCGTGAAGTCGAGCCGTCGGCCATCCGCGAGGTCTTCGTCGAGGTGCCTGACGTCAAGTGGGAGGACGTCGGCGGCCTGGAGGACGTCAAGCGCGAGCTGATCGAGGCGGTCGAATGGCCATTGAAGCATGCGGATCTGTTCATTAAAGCGTCGGTCACGCCTCCCAAGGGGATCTTGCTCGGCGGTCTCCCCGGGTGCGGCAAGACGCTGCTCGCCAAGGCGGTCGCCAGCCAGAGCGAGTGTAACTTCATCGCGGTAAAGGGGCCCGCGCTCCTGTCCAAGTACGTGGGAGAATCCGAGCGCGCCGTGCGCGATATCTTCCGAAAGGCGAAGCAGGCAGCGCCCTGCATCATCTTCTTCGACGAGATCGACGCGCTCGCGCCGACCCGCGGCGGCGGGGGATCGGATGCCCACGTGACCGAGCGGGTGATCAGCCAGTTCCTCGCGGAGATGGACGGGATCGAGGAGCTGCGAGGAGTGCTGGTCCTGGGCGCGACGAACCGCCCGGACCTGGTCGACCCCGCCCTCCGGCGCCCTGGCCGGTTCGACATCTTGATCGAGATTCCTCTGCCCGATCAAACGGACCGCGAGGCCATTTTCCGGATCGGCCTGCGCGGCAAGCCGGTTGACGCCGCGGTCCGTGTCGAAGAGCTGGCCGCGCAGACGGAGGGCTTCTCCGGCGCTGAGGTTCAGTCCGTGTGCAGGCAGGCCGCTCTGGCGGCTATCCGGGGGGTGCTCCATGCCGGCCTGCCGGCCGCTTCGATCTTGGTCACGCGCGACCATCTGGAACGGGCCGTCGAGCACGAGCGCAGCCAGCTTCGCTCCGAGACGCGTCGCTAAAAAGGCCGACTTCGGCATGCCGAGGGAGGGGTCATGGAAATGAAAGTGGATGAGCCGAACCAGAAGACGGTTCAGGTCTGCTACCTGTACGGTTTTTCTCGTTCTGGTGCGGCGGCCTCGCTCGGGCTGCCGGGCGTCGACGGCCGTGCGGAGGTGACCGAGGTTCCGATGGGCGCTGGGGTCTCGGCCGTGCTGAGCACGGTCGGGAGCGACGAGTTCGGCCCGCTGTTCGCCCTGGACCAGCCCGTGGACCTGGACTGGGTGGTCCCCCGCGCTTGCCGCCACGAGCGGGTTGTCGAGGGGGTCATGGCGCGTTCTCCGGTGCTCCCCGTGCGGTTCGGGACGATCTTCTCGTCGCGTGAGGCGTTGGGGGAGCGCACGGCCGGGCGCCGTGACGAGATCGCCGCGTTTCTCGGCCGGGTGACGGACCGGGAGGAGTGGGGCCTCAAGGCATACCTCGAGCGCGCGCTGGCCGCCGACTGGTTGCTCGGCCACGACCCGGAGTTGAGCCGGCGGTGGCAGCAACTGTCCGCGACGCCGGGCGCGCGCTACTTCCAGGAGAAGTCCCTGCGGCAGCTTGCCCAGGACCGCGCGCGCTCGTGGGGCCGGGAACAGGCCGAAGCGATCGTCGCGGCGGTCTCGGACTGTTCCGAGTCAATCGTTCGCTGCCCCGCCACGGCGTCAGCCGCCGGCGATGCCCTGCTGCACCTGGCGCTCCTGTTACCTGGGCCGGACGTGGCGGGTTTCCTTGACCGAGTCGAGTCCCTGGCGGCCCCGCTGCGAGAGCGGGGACTAAGCGTCAAGGCGTCCGGTCCCTGGCCGCCTTACCATTTCTGTCCGGCGTTTGAGAGGATCGCAGAAGGTTCGCCGTCATGAACCTGTTGGCGTTCGGCATCATGCGCGCGCTTTCGCCGCCCGGCGAGTGCGCGCGGGAACTTGTCCCCGGGCCGGCTGTCGAGCTTCTGGCCGTCGACGGCTTGGCCGTGGCCTACACGTCGCGGGATGCGCGCGGAACGCCCACGGTGGACGAGGCCCTCGCGTTTGCGCAAGTGACGGCCGCGCTGCATCAGCAGACGACCGTCCTCCCCTTGCGCTACGGGTGCTGGTTCGATTCGGAGGCGGACCTGGAGTCGTTGCTCCGCCGCCACCGCCAGGCCTTCGTCGCCGCGCTCGATGAGCTGGAGGGTTGCGACGAAGTGGGCCTGCACGTCCTGCCGGACGACGTCGTCCCACCGCCGCCGGTGGGAACGCCCCCCCCGGATTCCGAGCTCCCGAGCGACAGGAGCCGCCCCGGCACCGCTCACTTGGAGCGCCTGCGCGCGAGTTACGCCCGCAGCGACAGTTCTCGTGCGCGCGGCGACGTCGAGCGGGCGCGGATCCGCCAGGCCATGGAAGGCCTGTACCGGCGTTGTTACCTCGACCCATCGCCGGCGCCGGGGTCCGGCGGTCTCATCTCACTCGCTTTCCTGGTCCGCCGAGCTGACCTTGGTCCCTTTCGTGATGCCTTTGAGTCACTCCAACGGCAGCCCGGTGGCGATCGGTTGCGGTGGACCGGTCCTTGGCCGCCGTACCACTTCGCTGATGTGCTATTCAAGGAATTCTCTCCATGACTGCGCTACTCAATGGGTTGGGCGAACCGGCGATCGCCCTTCCGGATCGATCCGATAAGCTGTACAAAATGCTGCTCGACAGCATTCCATCCTCGGCCTTGCTCGTCGATTCGCAGCTCAGGGTGGTCTCCGCCAACCGTAATTTCTTCCTCAAATCTCGAATTCAAGAATCGAATATTGCCGGTCAGCGGCTGGAGGAGGTCTTCCCGCCGATCCTCTACCAGCACATGAACCTCAAGCAACGCGTGGTTGAAGTCTTCCAGACCGGCGAGGCGCTCAACGGCGAGCGGATGGTTTACCGCGCGTCGGGGCACACGGCGCGGTACTACTACTACCGCCTGATCCCTTTCAACTGGAAGGGCCGGATCGAGAACGTCCTCCTGCTGATGGAGGACGTGACCGAGATGGTCCGGCTCGGCGAAGAGGCGAACCGCGCGGTGCGCCACCTTGCGAGCGTGGTGGAGAGCGCCAATGACCTCGTGACCTCGACCGACGTCCACGGCCGCATCGTGTCGTGGAACACCGCCGCCTCCCAGATCACCGGCTACTCCCAGCACGAGGTGCTGCAAACCCGTCTGCCCGACCTCTGCGAGGAGGCCTCGCGCCCCCTCATGGCGCGAATGTTGGAGAGCCTGCCCGACCAGGGGCGGACCGAGCCGATCGAGCTGGATTTCACGAGTCGCGACGGGCACCTGATCCCGATCTCGTGGGTGTGCTCGCCGATGCGCGACGATGCGGGGAAGCGAGTGGGCATGGTCGCGGTCGGGCGCGACTTGACCGAACGCCGCAAGCTCGAGGCCCAGTTGCTCCAGTCGGAGAAGCTGGCAGCGCTCGGCGTGATGGCGGGCGGCATCGCGCACGAGGTTCGCAACCCCCTTGCCGTGGTTTCCTGCGCGGCCCAGATGCTACTCGAGGACCCGCTCTCGCCTCAGGTCCAGTTCCAGTGCGCTGAGAAGATCTACCGCTGCGTGCAGCGCGCCTCCGGCATCATCGAGAGCCTGCTGCGGTTCGCCCG
This sequence comes from Isosphaeraceae bacterium, assembly GCA_031291845.1. Classification (GTDB taxonomy): domain Bacteria; phylum Planctomycetota; class Planctomycetia; order Isosphaerales; family Isosphaeraceae; genus DAIDJG01. The sequence continues at coordinate 12,084 of JARLIH010000378.1, forward strand.
CTCCTCCAACCCCGACATCCAGGAAACCCTCGACTTCATCCCGCTCGTGATGGACGCCGTGCACCTCGTGGCCGATCAATTGCGGCTGAGCCGGATCGAGCTGACCACGCACTTTCCCGCCGGCCCGGCCCCCGTGCAGGGAATCCCCGACTTGCTGCGGCAGGTCGTCACCAACCTGCTGCTCAACGCGGCCCACGCCATGGAAGACGCCCCCGGCGTCATCAACCTCGATGTTGTGCTCAACGGACCGAACCTCGCCCTGCGCGTTGCCGACAGCGGCCGGGGGATCTCCAAGAACAATCTCCCCAAGGTCTTCGACCCGTTCTTCACGACAATGCCCGCCGGCAAGGGAACGGGCCTCGGCCTCTCGATCTGCTACGCCATCGTCCAGCAGCACAAGGGGCGAATCGAGATCCATAGCCAAGAGAATGTCGGCACGAGCGTCACCGTCATCTTGCCACGCGAGCCTCTGTAACGTGGCGTCCGCGGAAATGAGGAATCCAGTCCTGAACTCCAGGACGCGATTCCCGAGAACGCCGTCTAACCTTGCGGTTGTGATCGGTCTACGCCCGAAGCGGATCTTCTTAAAAAATAATGAAATGATGACATTATTTTTGGTCCAATCCGCTGGTTACCGGGGCGCCGACAGGAGTTACGGAGTTTCCGGGCAGTCACAAAGTCTAAGAAGGCTCGTATTAGCCAAAAAAACGACTGCTGGCATCCTGTTTGCGATTAACTATCGACCAGCAGAGTTGCTGATGGCCGACCGGCGGATGGCACGCGTGGTCTGCGAATTCGACGAATGCAAGGGCCACGTGAGCCAAGGTGCGGCACATCCTCTCCGCACTCGCTTCCGCGTGTGAAGCGGGACGAGTCCCATGCCTCAATGGTAGGAAGGGAGATTGTCTGATGGCCAAGGTTACCAAGTCCACCGACAGTTCGAGTCTGGCCGAGGTGGTCGATCGGATCCTCGACAAGGGGATCGTGATCGACGCGTTTGTGAAGGTCTCGCTGGTTGGCATCGAGCTGCTGTCCATCGAGGCCCGCGTGGTCATCGCGTCGGTCGAGACGTACCTGAAGTACGCCGAGGCGATTGGCCTGACCGCCTCCGCCGCCGCACCGGCCTGAGTGCGAGTGTAACGACCTTCTTCGCATGTCGGCTTGCGTGCGCGTAGCGCGGCCGGGGTGAGGGGAAGTCGATCAATGGGTTTCGGCCCTCCGATCACACGCGTCGCGCCTGGTGAGATCGATCGGGGGGACCCCTTGGGTCATACCGAGGGGTCCGAGTCGGGGTGCCAGCGTTCGAGACACCTCGACCTCCGATCGATCCTACCCGGGCGGACGTCGTGAGACGGTGATCACCCTCGTTCTCTCCCGCGGCGTGGCGGGTGAGGGGGGAGTCTGTTCCTCGTCCTCGGCGAACAAGGAAAACATTTCGATGGGACATTTCAACGACCAGATGAAAACGATGACGATGCAGATACGGGTCTGTGGGACCGAACGCCGTGACGCGCTCGGTCTGATCTACCAGGACACGGATCGCGTGCTCGAGAATGCCCGGACGTTCGTCAGCCAGGTGAGCGCCGACCATCAAGCGATGGCGGACCAGCTCCACGAAAACCTGTCCGACCAGCGGACTGCGCTGCACGACCAAGTGCAGGACATGCGGCGGCACAATCAAGAAGGTCTGCAGCAGATGGGCGACGACCTTCGGGAGCGCCTGGGCAAGGAGAAGCGCCACCTGAAGAAAGAAGTCGGGCTGCTGCTCCGTCGGTGCAGTAAGTCGAGGCATCATCTTGCCGAGGACTTGCGGCACGCCTCGCTGACGTGGCAGAAATTCGCGAAGCGATGAGCCGGGTACCGCCGCCGGGATTCGCGGGTGCGCCATCCGGGCCCGTCACGATCGACGCGGCAGGCCCTCTGTCGTGGCGCAGGCCGATCCGATCGGTCGTCGCAATTGACAACGACCAGAGCGGGACGACTCTCATCCCTGTGACCTCGGGACCAATAAGGGCTGCCCTCGACTCGGTTGGACCGCGGATGGGGCAGCCCCTTTCCTTTCAGGCGATCACGGGCTGAACCGCCCGAGAAGAGATGACAATCGTGAGCCACGAAGATCCGTCCGTCTTGATGCTCAAGCAGAAAGCCGACTTCGTGCAGACTGCCTGGGTTCAGAACCTGACCGAGCGCGCCTTGTGTTACCTCCAGGCGGGATATCCGGTCCATTTCAGCGGCCCCGCCGGCACCGGCAAGACCACCTTGGCCATGCACGTGGCCGCCCAACTCAATCGTCCGGTCGTGATGATCCACGTCGACGATGAATTCTGCAGCTCTGACCTGGTTGGCGATCACCTGGGCTACCGTTCCACGAGGGTCGTCGACAACTTCATTCACTCCGTCGTGAAGACCGAGGAAAACGTCTCGAAAACGTGGGTCGACCATCGTCTGACCACGGCCTGCAAGTTCGGTCTTACGATGATCTACGACGAGTTCAACCGGTCCCGGGCCGAGGCGAACAACGTCTTGTTGAGCATTCTCGAAGAGCGGCTGCTGGACCTGCCCGCGAACCGGGTCAGCGAAGGGTACATGAACGTCCACCCGACCTTCAGCGCCATCTTCACCAGCAATCCCGAGGAGTACGCCGGCGTCCACAAGACGCAAGACGCCTTGCTCGACCGGATGATCACGATCAACGTGGGAGACTACGATCGCGAGACCGAGATCGGGATCGCCGCGGCCAAGTCGGGCCTTAGCCTCGACGATGCCGGCCGGATCGTGGACATCGTACGCGACTTCCGCGAGCTCGGCGTTCATCAGCATCCGCCCACCGTGCGCGCTTGCATCATGATCGCCAAGGTCACGGCCCTGCGCGGCGCCCGCGTTGACGTTGACGACCCGGATTTCCGTGAGACCTGTCGCGACGTCCTTCGCATCGACACAATCAAGATCACTCGAGACGGCCGATCAGTCGGCGCCGACCGGCTGAACGAGATCCTCGCCCGGAACTGCGGGACCTCGGATTGGACCGCACCTCTGGTGTGCAATGGCAATGGCACGACAAACGGTGCTGGAGCACATTATCATGGCAACTGAGCGGCCAAACCTGCGTTCGATCAAGACCCTGAGCAAACTGCTGGACGGCCGGCGCGCCCGTACCCCGGCCGGCGCCCTGCTGGAAATGTCGGCCATGGCCAACGAGAAGCTCCTGCTCACCAAGGAGCTCGAGCGCGGAAACCGGCGTCGGGCGGAGATCGATTCACGCCTCGCCGAGATCCACGCCAAGAGCGAGCGGCTGCTCGCTTTCGTCCAGAACCCTGCCGCCGCGGTCGCTGAACCCGCGCGTGTCGCGAACGGTCCCGAGTCACCCGTTCCTCCCACGGCGACTCCCGCGGCGCCTCCGGCCTTGGGCCGGTTCAAAACGACCGAGCTGAACTATTGACGCCGCGGCACCCCTCCGCCGCGTTCCGATCGGCGGATGTTGTGATTGTTGTCTCATTGAAGCTCAGACGTGGGTCCTATTCCGATCTGGCTGAACACGCCGTTCGGCCGATCGTATGAGAGGGGGCGGACGATGTCCGCAATCGAAACAGCGGAACCGAAAGCGGCCGTAAGCGGCCGCTATCTGTACGCGATCGTCGATGGTGATGTCGATGAGAAGCCTTACGGCTTCCTGGGACTGGAAGGCTGTCCCGTCTACGCCCTCAGTGACGGGCAGCTCACCGCGGTCGTCAGCAACTTGCCCGGCCAGAAACTCCGCCCGGAGCGGCGACGGCTCGCGGCACACCACGATGTCCTCAAACGCCTGATGCCGCTCCACACCGTGCTGCCCATGGTCTTCGGGCTCGTCGCGGACAGCCCTGACGCCGTGCGCCTAGTCCTCCGGCAGAACCGTGACGCCCTCCTCGCGCAGCTCGATCGGGTTCGAGGCCACGTCGAGATGGGACTCCGCGTCACCTGGGACGTTCCGAATATCTTCGAGTTCCTGCTGGGCCTCCACCCCGATCTCAAAGTCTTCCGCGACCACGTCTTCCGTGGCGCGCGCGCGCCTTCCTACGAAGAGAAGATCGAACTCGGCCGCCATTTCGAGCAGACCCTGAGTCGCGAGCGCGAACAGCACGCCGAAACCATCACCCAACTCCTCTCGCCTCACTGCACCGAAATCATCCTCAACACACCGCGCGAGGAGCGGGAAATCGCCAAGCTGGTCTGCCTCGTCGACAGCGGTCGCCTTCGAGAATTCGAAAACGGCGTGATCGAGGTGGCCAAGCGGTACGACCACCACTACGCATTCGACTTCAACGGCCCCTGGCCGCCGCACAGCTTCGTCTCGCTTGAGCTCCAATGGTGATCTGTGAAGGCCCCGAGCTGAGGTCCTGACCCGTGATCATCGTCGACGACGTCCTTCTCTTTCCGGTCAAGTCGCTCTTCTTCCTGCTCCGCGAAATCCATAAAGCGGCGCTCCAGGAGATGGTCGACGAAGCCGAGTCGATCCGGCAAGAGCTGAGCCGGCTCTACCTCGAGCTGGAAGCGGGAAGGATCACCGAGGACGACTTCGACGATCGCGAGCACTCCCTTCTGGATCGGCTGGACGCGCTCGAAGCCGACGACGCCCTGCGCGACGGAGACAGCGAGGACGACAGCGAAGACGACGAGGACGAGGAAGAGGATGTTGAGGATCCCGAAATTGACGAGGACGAGTGATCGCTATTTGCACACTTGAGGAGATCAGTTAATGGAAACGATTCAGTTGTCGGAAGCTCCGGTCCAGATGGAGGAGGTTTCGATCCGCTCGAACCAGGGGGCCGTGGTCGACGAGCCCGCCGGCCTGCCGGCCGCGGCGAAGTTGCCCCAAGCGGAGCCGGTCGTTGCACCTCCTCCGATCACTCCCAAGAACCGTTCGCGCGCGCTTGGCCGCCTGTTGAAGATGGCCGATGAGTTCCTCGATTCCGACTCGCTCCACCAGGCAAGCGAGCTCTATTTCGAGCTCTTCGAACGCTACGACGACACACCCGAGGCGGAACAGGCGGAAGACCGGTTGCTGGATGTCGCCCTGCTCTACGAGCAGAACGGCGAACAGCACGCCGCCCGCAGTATCTACGAGCGACTACTGAAACATGACCACTGAAGCAACAATCCTTCCAGAGGCCCGGCTGGCCGGCGACGAGCACATCTCGCTGTGCGAGACCCTGGACCGCGTCCTCAACGCGGGGGTGGTTCTGGTCGGCGACGTGCTGATCTCGGTTGCGGACGTCGACTTGATTTTCATTGGTCTCCAAGTCGTGTTGACGTCGATGGAAACTGCTCGCAACAGCGGGATGGGGCCGCCGGCGTCGAACCTCGTACGGGAGCGCGAATCGTGAATGCGGAAACGGTCTCTCTGGATTCGACCTTGCCGACGGACCTCGAACGGGTCCTTCGCTCCGCGCGCATCCCGGGGGGGCGCATCGAGCTGCGCCCCGATGACGTCAAGAAGGGCCTGGGCAAGCTCGTCCTGACCCTGGTCGAGCTGCTCCGCCAGTTGCTGGAGCGACAGGCCATTCGCCGGGTGGAAGCCGGCTCACTCACCGACACCGAAGTGGAACGGCTCGGATTGACGTTCCTCCAGCTCTCCCAGCAGATGGACGTTCTCAGGCAGACTTTCGGCCTGGAGCACGAAGATCTGAATATCGACCTCGGTCCCTTGGGCCGTCTTCTCTGAATCGAGCGTACTCACTTTCACGCCAATCTTCGAGGAGGCTTGTCATGAGCGTTTCTACGGGAGTCGAACAGATCACTTGCGCATTCTGCAAGGGCCAGGGTGTCGATCCCTTCGGCATCATGTCACCTCTCTCCACGTGCGGCGGCTGCGGAGGGTCGGGAGTGCGCGATGTACCGGTCCACCGCGTGCCCTGCAATTTTTGCCACGGCACGGGGAGCGACAAGACCTACCGTTGCCCCGCATGCGACGGTACGGGCGTGCTTCCGGCCGCCGATCCACCGACCGAGTTGTGCCCGGAGTGCGGCGGCCGTTCCTACGTTCCGTCGAGCGGCCTCGTTTGCCTGACATGCAAGGGTCATGGTCTGGTGCATGTGGATCGCCATTCCTCTCATAAGAGGGACTGAGGACAATATGGCTACGAAACTGAAGTCGATGCGAGACATGATTTCCTCGCTCACGGGAGCGTCGTTCCGCCGCGTCTCGTGCGATGGACGCACCTGGTACATCCGTGAGGTCAGGACCTTGCGGCACTGGTCGAGGCATGAGCGGCCTCCCGTCAATTCAGCAGCCGCGTTCGCCCCGTTCAACGACCGGTAAGCCGCGGCGCTGCCGCTCTCCCACTCTCCACTCCGAAAGGTATGCGCCCGATGTCGGTCACAGCGACGCCCCAACGCGGCCCCGCCCACTCGATCCACAGCGCCACGCTCGCGGACGTGCTCGAGCGCATTCTCGACAAGGGATTGGTCATCGCGGGAGATATCAAGATCAAGCTCGTCGATATCGAGCTACTCACGATTCAGATCCGCCTCATCGTCGCGTCCGTCGAAAAAGCGCGGGAGATGGGCATGGACTGGTGGGTGACCAATAAGGAATTCTGCACGCACGACCAGAACGAGAGCCCCGGCGAACTGGCCGAGCTGCGGAGTCGAATGGCCCAGTTGGAAGGCCGGCTCGCGGCTCTTCCCAGCGCTCCGGCGATCGCCGTTCCTCAGCCGGCCGCATCGTTGTAACCTCGGCCGCCGCAGCGCACCGGCGATCGTTCAGAAGCCGAGCCCCCGGGGCTCGGCGATGAACGTGTCGAGCTGCGCTGCGAGCTCCGGCGCGTTCGGGATCTCGCGGAACCGCAGGACCTGGCCGGGCAGGCTTTCCAGCGCCTCCTCGTCGACCTTCAGACGGTCGGAGATCGCCAGGAGGAAGCGCTTGGGCCCGTGCTTCGGCAGGAGCCGCAGCAAGCGCTCGAGGCTGGAGCGCTTCCAGAAGCCGACGACCTCGACGAAGACGTCGAGCCCCGTCACGCGGTGGACGAAGCGGTAGTCGGGGACCCAGACTCCGTCGCGTCCCAGCTCGATGACGTCGGTGGCCTCGGTAAGCTCCCAGGCGGGCGCGACGTGCCGGAAGCGTTCGACGAAGGCGTTCAGCTCGGCCGGGACGTATGTGCCGGTGTCGGCGGCGTGCGAGATCAGCCCGTCGCGCGCCTCGAGGTGGAAGTTGCGCGGCTCGCGCTTCGGTCCCCAGCGCAGCTCGGCATCGAGGCGGAAGTCGTTGCAGTGCAGAAGCGTCGGCAGCCAGAGGGCCATCTGGAGGCCGTACTTGTTCGTGGCGCTGAAGAGGCTGAGCGGGCCGTCGATCTGGAACGTGTAGCCCTGTTCCATGCTCCCCTCGACGCGGTAGAGGAGCCGGTGGAACTTGAGTTGCCGGAAGAGTTGCCGATAGCGCACCGGGCGCTCGCCCCGGACCTCGGCCGTCACCAGGACCGAGCGGAGCAAGACCGCCTGCGCCAGCGCCACGTTGTAGCGCTCGATCAAGCGCTGGGGCGTGATGTCGTCAAACTTGAGCAGGCGGTTCTCGTCCTTGAGGTCGGCGAAGAGCGCAGCGGTGACCACCTCGGGCTCGACGCCGAGCGCTTTTCCCACGGCGCCCAGCACCGCGCTCCGAACGAACGGGGCGTGCCGGCCCTCGGCGCGGAGCCGCTTGCGTTCCTCGGCCGCGGCCGTGAAGACCTTGCTGCGGACCGTCTCGGGGGGCACGTCGGCCACGACCTCGAACTCAGCGCGATCTTCCAGCACTTTCGCCAGGCCTCGGTGGGCCAGCGTCGCGAGCCCCTCGCCGACGAGCTCGTCGATGTCGGCCTCGATCTCACCCCGGGTCATGCCGACACCGTTGCGGAAGATCAGGAGCAAGCTGTCGGCCACATCCAGCCACAGCTCGCTGTCGCGGATCAAGTAGATCGGGCAGATCCGCCCGTTCCGGGCCGTCTTTACCCGCACGAGGTTGCCGGTCAGCATGGAGGGCGTTGGTCCTGCGTTGACGTTACGGTCGGAGGGTTTTCCCTCCTATTGTACCGTGTTTCGCGGGCTGCCGTCTGGCAAGTCCGATTCATGGCGTGCCGGCCGAAGTCCCTTGCCGGGTCATGTGCCCTGCGCATTATGAAGGGCCGGCCATTGCCGGCCCTACGCAGAACCGTTTACCGCGTCTTTAGCCGGGCGCCGTTGATCCAATCGAGCAATGCCTGGTAATCGCGCGAGCCCTTCTCGAATCGCACGCCACCGGCGTGGGCCTTCTTCGACGCGTCGTTCTGGGCCTCCGCCTCCTCGGCGGCCTCCCAGGTGGGCTTGTTGAGCAGGAGGCTGGCGCTAGGGTTTGGCAGGTCCACGACGCGCAGGCTGGCCAGGAAATTCGCGCGCACAGCCTGGGGCGTCCACCCGCCGTCGGCGGCGGGGGGAAACAAACGCAGGATGGTGTGGGAGCGGTGGCAGCCGATGCAGCTTTGTCCGTCCTCTCCCGACACGTTGAAGATGGGCAAGACCTTCTTCTCGAAGTAGGCGATGTCCAGACCATCGGCCGCGTTCGCCCCGCCGCTCGACCTCCCTCGCGACTTCAAGAGCGCGGTGGCGATCTCTTTCTGCCGCCGGTTGCTCGACCGTGCGAGCGAGCGCAGCCCTTCCTCCACGGCCGGATTGCCGACCAGGACGGGGTGGGCCTGGATGACCTGGAGGGTCTTTTCGCGCACGCCGCTGTTGTCGTCGTCGAGCGCGCCGGCGATCACCCCGATGAGCCTCAGGTCACCTTCGTAGGCGCTCCCTTGCTCCGCGAGCAGCCCCAACAGCGCGATCCGGTGCGCGGGGGAAGGGTCGTCGAGCGCCTTGCGGAGCGCGGATTCGGACAGCCTCGACTTGGGCGCCAGGCCGAGCGCCAGGGCGGCCACGCGGGCGTCGGGGTCAGGGTCCGTCAGGGCTTTCTCGACCACCTTGCGCACGCGTGGATCGTCGAGCAGTTTCGGGAACGAGCCCACGGCTCGCAGCGCCGACGCACGAACCAACGGCGACGCGTGGTCCAGCCGGTCACCCACCAGGTTCGGCAGACCATCCTGACCGGGAACCGGTCCCAGGCGTCCGAGCACAGCCAACGCCGCGGCCTGGGCGTCGGGACTCGGGCCGTCGAGCAGCTCCTCGAGCTTACTCAGCACGGCGGCATCGGCCTTCCCGCGCTCGACCTTCAGCGGAAACTCCTTGGCCGCCGTGCCGGCGGCCTCGCGCACCGAGACGTCGGCATCCGCCTGCATGCGCAGGACGGCGAGGCCCAAGGTTGGATCGGGGTCGCCTCGAACGGCCTCAAGCGCCCGGACGGCGAGGCGGCGGATCGTCGGGTCGGGGTCGCTCATCTGCCGGGTCAAGGCCGAGGCGAGGTGAGCGACCGTCTCGCCATAAACGAGCATCGGTTCGAGGTCATTGCCGATTCGCCCCGGCCGATCGGGAAAATCGAACAGAGCGCGGAGGACACCCTCGCGCTGAAGCGCGCTGCCGCTGTCGAGCGCCTTCACGAACTTCTCGGCCAGCCGGTTGACCGTGGCGTGCTGCGCGGCCGTCGCGCGGTCGCGGCGCTCCTGGGTCGCGAGCGCGGGGACCCAGTTGTTGTAGAGGTATCGGATGTTCTCGTCGCCGATGATGTACAGGGCCTCGACCACGTTTCGCCGTACCCAGGGATGGCTGGACTCGGCGAGCTTGGCGATCAGTCGGTCCTCGATCCGGTTCCGCAGCGCCGGGTCGTTCCGCCAGTACCACCAGCGCCAGAGGGCCTTGATCGCCTGCATCTGCACGACGACGTCGGGGTCGTCCAGGCGGTCGATCAGCGCGTAGGCCAGGTCGGTCTCTTCCGAGAGGTCCCGGAACTGGGCGGCGAAGACGCGCGCGGTCCCTCGGCGCAGCCGGTCGTCGTCCTTCTCCCGGAGCCGTTGGATCAGCGCGGAGGCGTGGTCGGCCTGAAACGGCCCGCGGCCGCCGGCGCTGTGGAGGGCATTGCCGTAGGTACGCAGCGCCAGGGCCGCAGCGCGTTGGACCACCTTGCTCTCGTCGCCGAGCGGCTTGTAGATCGCTGCGCCCTTGACGGGCCACGACCGGCTGATGCGGTCGAGAGCGCGGCAGGCGCCGAAGCGCACAAGTGGGCGCGGGTCGGCGGTCAGCGCGATGATCTGAGTTTGTAGGGGGCCCTCGGGGAGCGCCGTCGCGTTTCCCCAGACGCGCTCCAGGTCGTCGAGCAGGTGCGACGTGGAGTCCGTGCGGAGCGTCTCCGGGTGCGGGCCGAGCGGGTCGTTCCACCCTCGGCGCGCCCCTTCGCGAGGGTACAGCCGGGCGAGTGCCATGACGGCCCACTGGGTCTCGCGGAAGGGAGTGCGAAACTGCTCATAAGGGCTGACGTCGAACCAGCCGCCGAACTCCTTCTGGTTGAGCAGCAGCGCGGCGGCCCCCTTGAGCATGGCCGGGTGGTCGGACGGGAGCCCGGCCAGCGACAGGGCGTACAGACTCTCGCCTGTCTGCATCTCGGTCTGGGCGTAGTTCGGGTCGAACTTCACCGACCAGTGGCCGTTCGGACGCTGGAGCTGTAGCAAGCGCGCGACGTTCGCCGCGACGAGCGCGGCGTTCTTCTCCTTGCCGATGAGGCACAGGCCGATCGTCTGCGCGGCGAGGTCGCGCGTGTGGTCGGGTTTGCCGGTGGGGAGGAGCCTGGCGACGAGGTCGCGGGTCTCAGCGAACCGCTGGCCGTTGAGCGCCCTGCGCGACATCTCGTCGAGCACGCGCCAGCTATCGGTGGCGACCTTGTAGCGGCTGACCGGGTTGTTGCCATTCGACTCGTCCGGCGGCAGCGCGGTCCGGCCGTCGTAGTAGAGCTTCAGGAACTCGGCGATCCCTTCGTGAGTGCTGTTCCGGGGCGTGCCGTGGATATCGACGAGCTGCTCGTAGTCCATGAGGATGGTCGAGAGCCGCCCCATCACGTTCGCGGGCGCGGGGATCATGCGGGCCCAGAGCGCCTGCGAGTGACCGTGGAACGGCACGGGGTTACTCGCGAGGCGGTCAGTCAGGAACTCCAGGGCGAAGGGCTGCTCGACCTTGTAGCCATAACGCACGGCCGTCAGGGCCGATTGGGTGGTGAACTGCGTCGGGTGGCACGCGATGCAGGTCGAGGTCTCATGGTGCGGGTTCGCCACCCGGTCCATCGGGTGCCCCTTGCGCGGGGTGTTCGCGTGCCAGCTATCGCCGGCCAGGAGCTCGAAATCCATCGCCGCCCGGACCGCCCGGCGCGCGGCCTCGGCCACGCGGACGGGGTCGGCCGCGTCGTCTTTCGTCAGGTAAGGCGGCACGTCGAAGACCTTGGTGCGGAGCTGGTACTCGGGCTGGCAAGCGTCGACCATCACATAGTACGTGCCCGAGGTCAGTACGCGCGTCGTGAACTTATTCGCCCCGAGGCGGGGCGGCCGCTCGCGCTGAAGGCTCTGCGGGTCGATCCCCCGCGTGTACTCGACCGGCTTGCCCTCCTTCATCTGGTAAACGCGCACGTCGGGCGGCACGTCACGGTCGACGTAATCGAGCGCGAAATAGGCAAGCCTCGGCGCGTCGGACTCAAACGTGAAGCGAAACCAGTCGACGCCGGCCGACTGCACCGCCTCGGTCGGCGACTCGCCGAGCGGCAAATACGGGCGGTCGTCGGCCAGCCCGTAAACGGGCTGCCCGAGCGTCAAGGGATTGGCCTCTGCGGGCCCATTGTTCGGCTCGGCCTCGAAGGCGA
>JARLIH010000379.1 GCA_031291845.1 Isosphaeraceae bacterium
CAAGATCCTCGTGGGCGAGACGCGCGACCTCGAGACGGCCGAGATCTCCATTCAGGCCTCGCTGACTGGCCACATCGTCTTCACCACGCTGCACACGAACGACGCCCCCTCGGCCATCACCCGCCTGCGCGACATGGGCCTCCCCACGTTCCTCATTACCGCGACGATCGAAGGGGTGCTCGCCCAGCGGCTCGTCCGGCGCATCTGCGCGAACTGCAAGACCGAGTTCACCCCCAGCCCTGAGGTCGCCATGGAGCTGGGCATGACCCACGACGAGGCGACCAAGAAGAAGTTCTACTACGGCAAAGGGTGCGACCGCTGCAACAACACCGGCTACAAGGGCCGGATGGGAATCTATGAGCTTTTGCTGATGAACGACGCCCTGCGCGACATGGTCGTGGCCGAGGTGTCGCTCGACGAGTTCCGCAACGCCTGCCGCAAGTTCGGCATGCGGACCCTGCGCGAGTCGGGCCTGGAGGCGATCCATACCGGTCAGACGTCGATCGAGGAAGTGCTGCGCGAGACGATGCTCGACGAGGAATGACCGGCTGACACGAAACCCGAGAGATCTTGCAACGATGATGACCTAACCGCCGCCCCCCCCTCCGCCACAAAGGTGAAGGGGAGGAATGATGATCCCCTCTCCCCGTCTTCGGGGAGAGGGTCAGGGTGAGGGGGGCTGCGGCTTCCAGCGCCGCTTGCGGCGCGCCCTCACCCGTTCGCTTACGCGTCCGACCTCTCCCGGGGGGAGAGGTGTGTGTTTTGGGTCCCTTGATGTAGCCAGCCCCAACCCTCTCCCGACCGCGCGCTTTGCCGGAGGATCTTGGCGATGCCGACCTTTCAATACGAGGCGATGGACCACACGGGCCGCGAGGTCAAGGACACCATCGACGCCTCCACGCAAGAAGAAGCCCAGCAACTGATCCGCCAGAAAGGGTTCTTCGTCACCAAGATCGCCGAACGGGCGAAGGGGAAGAAGGGACCGAAGGCCGCGCCCAAGCGGAGCGGCCGGAAGAAGAAGAAGTCGTTCACGATCGGCAAGATCTCGACCAAGCAGCTCTGCACATTCACCCGCCAGCTCTCCACGCTGCAAGACGCCGGCCTGCCGATCTTGCGCAGCCTCAAGATCCTGGAGGGGCAGTGCAAGCCGGGGGTGCTCAAGAACTCGCTCGGCGAGGTGGTCGAGGACATCGAGAGCGGCTCGACCCTCTCCGAGGCCTTCGCCAAGCACCCGAAGGCGTTCGACCGCCTCTACTGCAACATGATCAAGGCGGGCGAGGCCGGCGGCGCGCTCGAGGCCATCCTCCAGCGCTTGGCGGACTTCAAGGAAAAGTCGCAGTCGCTCAAGCGGCGCATCAAGTCGGCCATGGTCTACCCGATCGTGGTCATCTTCGTCGCCTGCGTGATCGTCGGCTTCATCCTCTATTTCATCATCCCGAAGTTCGAAGCGATCTTCAAAGATTTCGGCGTTCCGCTGCCGGCGATGACCAAGTTCCTGATCGGCGCCAGCCACTTCGTGATCAAGTACTTCTACCTCGTGTTCCTCGCGCCGATCTTGTTCTGGATCTTCATCAAGCTCCTGTACCGCAACAAGACCGGGGCCTATGTCTGCGACCGCATCCTGCTGATGATCCCCGTGATGGGGGCCATCGTCGAGAAGTCGACCGTGGCGCGCACCACCCGCACGCTCGGGACGCTCGTGACCTCGGGCGTGCCGATCCTCGAGTCGTTGAACATCGTGCGCGACACCGCGGGGAACGCCGTGTTCGAGCGGGCGTTCACGCGCATTTATGAGAGCATCCGTGAAGGCGAAACGATCGCCCAGCCGCTGCGCGAAGCGCGGATCGTCGACGACATCGTGGTCAACATGATCGACGTCGGCGAGGAGACGGGCGACCTCGACACGATGCTCAACAAGATCGCCGACAACTATGACGAAGAGGTCGAGGCACTGGTGGAGAGCCTCGTGAGCCTGCTCGAACCGATCATGATCGTCGTGCTCGGCGGCATCATCGGCTTCATCGTCATCGCGCTGTTCTTGCCCTTGATCACGCTGATCACCAAGTTGTCTGGATAAGTTACAGGGTGCATCCAATGCACCGGTGTATTTGATGCACCCTACGGAACAAGGCGCGGCCGCGCCAGGTACACCGTCGGCAGTTCCCGAGACCCCGAGCTTGTTTGGAGAACCGGTCCCATGAGACGCCCGACCCAGCCTCCCCGCCGGCTTGGCTTCACCCTGGTCGAGCTGATGGTCGTGATGGTCGTACTTGGCGTGCTGATCGCCCTGCTGGTCCCCGCGATCGGGGGTGCGATCAAGTCCGCGCGTGCGGCGCAGGTGACTGCCGAGATCAACAACATCGCCACAGCCCTGGCCCAGTTCAAGAGCACCTACAGCGACTACCCGCCCAGCCGGATTCTGCTCCATGAAAACGGCTACTACAACACGGTGGATCCGACCCGTGTCTCCGCCGCATTTAGCGACGTTCGCTCCGATATCACTGTCGGCCAACTCAACCAACGCACCGTGCGATACATGGCCAAGTTCTTCCCGCGGGCCCTCTGTTTCAGTACGACCGGGGCGTCGTCGGCAACGGTCACGGAGTTCAACGGGTACGTCTATAACCCGTCGAACGGCAACTATTCGCTCACGGCTGGCGAGGCGATCTATCTGGACGGGAGCGAGTGTCTCGTATGGTTCCTCGGTGGCCAGTGCCTCGCGTCGTCCGGTACTTCCCCGAATCCGACAGGGGGCACCTACAGCGGAGGAAGCAGTCTTCCCGCGCCGACATGGGGAGCAACCGGGTTCGGCCGCAACCCCGCGAATCCGTTCTATATCTCGGGCGCCTCGACGATCACTCCGCAGTCGAGCCGCACGCAGCCGTTTTTCGAGTTCAAAGGGGAACGGCTTGTTGATGTCGACGGCGATGGGTTCCCGTCTTACAACGATTCGCTCGCGACCGGCACTCAAGGGCGTGCTTATGCCTATTTTAGCGCCTACGGCGGGAACTCCTACGACCCGAATGACTGCAATCTCAATGCGAACGATGCTCTCGGACACAATCTCAACGATGGCTTTGCGCGGGCTTTCTCCGTGAACTTTCCGGTGGAGGTCAATGCCTTTAACACATGCGCCGCCGCCCCTTCATCTACCTGCGTCTCTCCTGCCCCGAACCCCTACACAAGTTCTGGTCCAGTAGGCGGCACGAGTCCCACGGTCTGGCAAGGCCCGCAATCCTTCCAGATCATCAGTGCTGGGTCCGACCAAATTTTCGGCATCGGGGGCCAGTTCGCTGGGAACAACGCGACCAATCGACTCGGGTTCCCCGATGGCCCTTATGGCAGTGTATGTGGGGCAACCGCGCCGGTCGACGATGGCCGCACTCCGGAGGCCGACAACCTGTCGAACTTCGTGAGCACGCGGCTGAACCAGTAACAGGGCGTTTCCTTGACGGGAAACTGACCGGGAAAATCGAGGGACGCCATGCGATACGCCCCGAGACGGCCGCGGAGAGTCACCGGCTTCACGCTGATGGAGCTGCTGATCGTCATGATGATCATCAGCATCCTGCTCGCCTTCATCCTCGTCGCCGCGGTCAACGCCACCCGCGCGGCCGAGGAACGCGCCACGCAGGCGCTGATCTCGAAGCTGGACACGGGACTGGCGGACCGCCTCGAGGCGTTGATGAATCAGCGGGTCGATCCGACCCTCGTCCACTTGACGAGCGCCTACGTGTATGGCGTCGGGCGCGACTACACGGCGGCCGGATTCAGTCCCGGCAATAACCGCGACGCCTTCCAGCGTGCCGGCGTGCTGGCGCGCTACGACCAGATCAAGTCGGAGATTCCCGACGCGTTCGTGGTCCAGGTCGCCCCCGCGAACCTTCAGGGTGGCTCCGTGACCGGCAATTACGCGCTGAATTATGGAATGGTGCCGTTCACGGCCTTCGACACCAACGTGGACGTGCAATGCGTGGTGCCGATTGGCACGGGTTCGTCCGCGACCGGGTTCGTGGGGACCGGCATCTACGGTGCGTCGTACACGATCCACGCCGCGATCAACAAGAATCTCGGCAAATATACCGATCCCACCACGGGCCAGGTCGGGGCGGGGTTTGCCACCAAGATGTTCGACGGCGTGGACAGCAACGGCGACTTTTTTATCGACAACATCGCCGAGAACGGCGCGGTGGATGGCTCGGTGCCGGCGGCCCTGCTCAACCACAAGCACGTTACCGCCCGCGCCGAGATGCTTTATGCCCTGCTGGTCGAAGGCCAAGGCCCCTACGGCAGCGTCTTCAACCGCGACGACTTCACCAACCGGGAGGTCCGCGATACCGACCAGGACGGTCTCCCCGAGTTCGTGGACGGCTGGGGGAACCCGATCCAGTTCTACCGCTGGCCGACTCTCTACCATTCAGACGTCCAGCGCGGGCTGCTGCTCCAGCAAACGGGGACCTCGGATGCGAACGGCAACGCGGCATACGCGCCGGTGGCTCCCTATAGCGGCCCGTTCGACACCCGGGAGCAGGACCCGCTCGACCAGAACCAGGAGCTCGTGATGCCCGACTGGTGGTCGTCGTCCTCGAACCTATCGTTCCCCTACGGCAGCGGCAGTGCCCCGCTCAGCGGCGCCGCGATCTTCTTTCAAACGTATTTTCATCAACTCGTCGACCCGCTCGCGGACCCCTCGCTGCTCGGCAGCACGCCCGCGACGAGCCAGCTCTACTGGGACCGCTCGGTGCCCGCGGTCTCGTCGGTCGTGTTGTACCCGCGCAGGGCGTTCTACTCGCGCTACCTGATTCTGTCGGCCGGCCCGGATGGTCAGCCGGGCGTTCCGTACCTCACCGATCCGCGCTTCAACAACGGCACGCCGATGTTCACGGACAGCGCCTTGAAGCAACAAGCGGCGACGAACAAGGCGGGCACGGCGCTGTCGTTACTGGTCGAGGGTCAGGCGGCACAAGCGACGCTCAATCGCACGAACGCACCGTACCTGGCGCCGGTGGGGATCAGCAATGGCGGCGATCTCTATACGAACCAGCTCCAGGTCGACGGCATGGACGATGTCACGAACCACAACCTCATGTCCAGCGGGGTGCCCGTCCAATGAACGAGCGACCGCATGGGTACGGAACGACCGGCCGTCCGGGACATGACCTGGGGGTCGGCAGCAGACCCATCAGCCAATGTAGGGTGGACATTGCCCACCGTATTTCCCCGGCGGTGCGGGCGTGCTGCGCAGGAATCGCGATCCTCTCCCCCAAGGGGAGAACAGATGAGAAACCTCCCTCGCCAGCGCGGGAAAACGTGTCGGGCCGCCAGCCCCTGCGGGGCAGGGCTGGAGTCGCGGGTCAGAAATGCCGCGCTCGCATGATATTTTGTCCAATTGAACGATATTGGCACGGCACCTTCACTTCCAACCCAGGCCGAGGGAGGCCACGCCCATGATCCCGCGCCTGCCGCGAGCCCGGTCGGGCATCACGCTGACCGAGATCCTGATCTCGATCCTGATCATGGGCATCGGCATGATCTCGCTGGCCGTCCTGTTTCCGATCGGCCTCTTGCGCCTCCAGTCGGCCGCGCGGATGTCGCGCGGGACGTACCTGGGTGAGTCGGCGATTCACGACATGTCGACGCGCAACCTGCTCGCGTCGCTGTCGTTCCTCGACCCGGCCATCAGCCCGTGGTATGGCGCGGGGGTCAACCCGTGGCTGCAAGACACGGTGTCGTATGGGGGAGGCGTCGCCGGCGGCGTGTTCCGAAGCGTCGGGCCGGGCTTGCCGGTGGCGTACGACCCGCTCTGGCGCTACCAGACGGGGGGAGGCTACTACCTCGGCGCGGCGATGGAAGGGCGGTTCGCCTCGGGCATCGGGTACGTCCGGACCGACCCGGGGGACGGTGGCATCGCAAGCGCCTACGGACTCCAGCGCCTCACGAACTTCAACCCACAAATCTACGCCAACAACGGCACGAACAACCCCGTCCCCGACATCTTCGTCTCGCCCGAGGACGTCATCTTCGAGGAAGACGAGGCCGTTGCCCAGAACAGCGTGAACACCAGCCCCGTGGTTCCTGACCTGGGTGTGATCAACCCGGTCACGGGACTGCCCTCAGGCCTGCCCACCAACGACTGGCACTACAGTTGGTTCTTCACCGGCCAGCAGAGCGACGCGAACAACAGCGTCGTCTTCAACGGCGAAATCGTGATCTGCGAGAACCGCGAGTTCAACATCGAGCCCGCCATGGGACCGGCCAGCGGCGCCCAGGTGGCCCACGTGGCGGGCGAGACCGTGGTCGAGGGAATCTTCGGCTTCGGTTCCAACATCGTGACGTTCGGCGGCACGGCGGGCTTCGCCGCCGGCGCCAGCAACACCGTGCTCCTGCGCTGGCCCGACGGGATGGAGGATCCCGACGTGCGGGTCGGCGGCTGGATCGCCGACGTGACCTACGAGCGCACCAGCAGCGTCGACGCCAGCCGGATGCACGACGTGCTTTCCGCAGCCCCGCCGAGCGTGAACCAGCAGTTCACGCTCGCCCCCATGCAGCGCTGCTACTGGTACCAGGTGGCCAAGAAGTCACCGGCCGACGTCGACCTTTTGGGGGTAGCCGGGTGGCGCTCGATGACGGTGTGGACCGTGTCGCCCGTGCGGGCCCAGACGCTCCTGAACGCCAACGCCAGCCCGGTCCACGTGAACGCGGCGCTCGTCATGCCGTCGGTCGTCAACGTTTATGCCCGCACGTTTTATACGCGCTGACGCGAGGGAACCGCCATGCGACCCTGCCTACCGAACCCCCGACCCCCGCGCCGCGGCGTGACGCTGCTCGAGATGCTCGTCGCTGTCGCGCTCCTGGTCCTGATGATGACGATCGTCACGTCGATCTTCCAGGCCGCCACGGGCGCGATCACGGTCGCGAAGACTTACCAGGAGCTCGACGGCAACCTCCGCCAGCTCGACTCGGTGCTCCGCCAGGACCTGAGCGGGGCCACGGCCGATACCGGCAGCGGACCCCTCACTCCCCCGTTCGACCCCGACCTGAACCTCGGCTATCTCGAGATTGGCGAGAACCAGTTCGCCGACATCCAGGGCGAAGACTCCGACGACTATATCCGCTTCACGGTCCAGGCTCCCGAGGGCCAGCCCTTCACCGGGCGCATGTGGGTCGGGCCCGTTTTCATCAATCCCCCGGCGAACACCGTTCCCAACCAGCCCGTGATGATCCAGAGCCAGTTTGCCGAGGTCATCTACTTCTTGCGCAACGGGAACCTGTACCGCCGCGTGTTCCTGGTCGCGCCGGAACGACAAGCGGCGGTGAACGCCGTGGCGACGCTCAACGGCGGAACATGCCCTACCCAGTTTCCAGCTGCCGCGTTCGGCTACACGACCGCCAATCCCGTCTTCGGCGGTTGGCTGGGGATGAACGACCTCTCGGCCCGCCCCTCGACCGTTCCCGGCGCTGCGCCGATCTTGAACACGCTGGGTGACTTGACGAACCGCGAGAACCGGGCGTTTTACCCGCGATTCTGCAACGCTTATGTGACGGGCACGGGCCAGCGTGACGACGTGAACGTCGACAGTGTCGCCGACTGGTGGCCGACCCTCTACCCGAGCGTTTTCAGCACGGGCCTGGTCAACCCGACCCAGCTCTTCGTGCGTTCGCCCAACACCACGACCAACGCGCATTTCCCGGACCTCATGTCCTTTCCGTACACGTTCCCGGGGGCCTACTCCCAGGCCGATCCGTCGAGCAATGGGGGCGGCGTGCTGCACGGCATGGGCAGCGCCGGCAGCACCGGTATCCCGATCATTCAGGGGACGGCCATGACCGCCGCCCCGACCGTACCCCCTTATGGGTACGTTTATACGAACGGCGCGGTTGTCTACCCCACCCCGACTCCCCCGCCGCCCGCCCCGTTGCCGTACTCCCAGCCGAACCACAACCCGATTCCCACGGGCGACAGCCTCACGACGCCCGACCCGGTGGCGGGCCCGCTCCAGACCTGGTGGGGCTTCCCGACGTGGAAGGAGACCATGTCGCCGAACTGGGCCGACCCCGTGTTCACCCTCGCCAGCGGTTCCGGAACACAGGCCACGGGGCTCTCCTGGTACTTGATGAACAACAGCAGCGCGCTGTTGAACCCGCCTTTCAATCCACCGTTGCCGCCGCTGACGGACCCCACTCTCGACCTCCAGCAATACAACGACGGGAAAGGTAATTTCAGCGGTGCGAATAACTTCTCGACGCCCCCTTCGGTCTTCCGCGACGACATCATCATGCAGGGGGTGCGCAGCTTCGACGTGAAGGTCTACGACAACGCGGTCCCGGGCTACGTGGACCTGGGTTACTCCAACTTCGCCGCTGGAGTGACCACGACGCTCGTGCCGGGCAAGCCCCCGACGCAGCAGCAGTTCGCCGTGAACGTCCTGCTCCCCACCATGGGTCACGAGGGACGCATCCCGCCGTTGACCACCGACTATCGCTCGGACCCGAACTACCCGAACTGGCTGCCGAATATCGGCGATGACACGGCGGGGCTGAACCGTCTGCGCCGGGTTTGGGACACGTGGTCGACCGATTACACCAACGCACCGGCGAACGGCTTGGACGCGGGCAGCGTCACGGGGTATCCCGTCGCGGGCCCGCCGACGAGCCAGCCGGTCTACCCGTCGTATCCGCCGCCGTACGCGGTGCCGCTGCGCGGCCTCCAGATCCAGGTCCGGGTGGTGGACCCCCGGAACGAACGCATCAAGGTGCTGACAATTCGGCACAGCTTTAGTAATTAACGATAAGCAGTGTGCATATAATGCACCCTACGCTAGACCGCAGCTCGGCCGCGTTGAGATCACCGCCCCCTGCCGCCAGAGGCCCGGGACGTTCGAGAGGCAAGCCAACCAGCAGAAGGAGTGTCGACCATGTTCGCCGGCTATCAGACGTCGCGGGGGGCACGCCGGGGCGTCATCCTGATCGTGGTGCTCGGGATGCTCGGGCTGTTGGCCCTGATCGGCGTCACCTTCGCAACCTTCAGCGGCCAGGCCCGCATCAGCGCGCGCAACTTCTCACTGGCGCACGATACCCCCGAGCCGTCGGAACTGATGGACTTCGCGCTGTCGCAGCTCATCGACGACACGTTCAACCCGGTCTCGGCGATCCGCGGTCACAGCCTGAAGCGCGACATGTACGGCAACGACGCGACGACCAACGGCTACCTCACCGGGCGCCCCGACACCGGCGCGCCACTGGCGTTCACAGGTGCTCAACTAGTGCCTGCGGGTAACGGCATTCTCTCGGGTCTCTGGGCCTGCGCGCTGAACGTCCCGGCCGGCGACCCGGCCTTCTACGGCTACGACTTCACCCGGTGGATCGTGCGGGTGGCGGCCGGCGTCAACTACTCGGACCCGCTCCCCTTCAGCAATTCCAACTACCCCCAATATAATTATAGTTATCCCTACTGGATCGCTCAGTCGTTCGAGGTGATTGTCGACGACAATTCCGGACAAAGCGCGTACGGGAACGGCGTGCGCGTCCTCTACTTGAACCCACCCGACGGAGCCACGGGGATCCCGAACTTCATCAGTACCATGAGCGTGCCGGCTCCGTCGCCGCCGACATCGAATGGACAGGCCCTGATCACGCAGAGTTCGCTCGCGCCGTTGACGAGCAGCTCTATCACGGGCAACGGTCTCGTTCTCGACGGGCGTTACCTGCGCGCGTTCAACGGTCCGGGCCTGAGCGCACTGGTCTCCTACTATGCGAGCAGTTCAACCCAATATACTAATCCGGCGAACGTCTTCGGCAACTTCCGGGTCAACGGCGCACTGCTCGGCAGCCCGTATGGCCCGATGGGCGACCCGGACGCCGTTGGCATGGACGAGGACTACGACGCCTGCGACCTCGACAACTGGTTCCTCGCCATCCAGAGCGCCGATGGGCAGACGATCATTCCCTCGTTCCACCGGCCGGCAATCATCCGGGCCGATCCCACGTCGAGTTACAACCCGCCGAACGCCCCTTGGTCCACGTCCAGCCCGACCGACTGGAACAATTTCAAGGGGACGACCCTGACCTCACCCCCGGCGCCCGCCGACTCGATGGCCCGAATCCTGCGCCCCCGGACGATCGACGGCCACTCGCTCATCTCGTTCCCGGACCTGCTCCCCGACGCGAGCGGGAAGATCACCTACGACGTCGACAACGACGGCGACGGCAACACCGACTCGGTCTGGCTCGACCTCGGCTACCCCGCCAGGCGCGACCCGACCGGCCGACTGTTCAAACCGCTCTACGCGTTCCTGATCATTGGGCTGAACGGCCGCATTCCGTTGAACACGGCGGGGAACCTCCAGGATATCAACCCGACCGTTACGGGTTTATATCCAAATCTCACCACGACTTTCAGCACAAACACGAGTCATTCCTCCTCGCGGCTGGGTTACTCGCCGAGCGAGATCGACCCGTCGTACGCTCTTCAGAACGCCTCAGTCCCGGCGGCGTCCAATGATGCTGCTCCTCCTCCCGCGGGACTGGTCTTCTCTCAGGTTGACAACGCAGGTGCTTACGTCAACGTGACCCAGCTCCGCAACATCTTGACCGGCACGCGCCCGCAGAGCAGCGTGACTTCTCCGTCAAGCGCGAATGGCGACCTCAGCTCCGTGGTGGTCAACGGGCAGCTCTGGTACATGCCGAATGGCCAGGCCGACAACCTCGCCAGCCCCCCTTGGGGCGTGTCGGACACCGTTGGGACGGACCAGAGCAGCAACCCCGCGGTGGTCCGCAACGTCCCCTCGGTCGGCGGCCGCTGGGGCGAGTCCGGGTTCGTGCCTCTCTACCTTTACAGCAGCAACTTTTCCACGACGATCGCCGCCGGACTGTCGCTGAACTACAGCCCTGGCATCACCGTCGGGATCGAGGACGACAACTTCACGGCGTTCGACCCAACGGGCCGTGCGTATGACTTCATCGACCTTTCCGGTAGCCTCGCCATCCCGACGGAGCGCGTCAGGCGGTTCGGCTCACCGATCGACCTGACGGGCAATGGGCTGGTCGTCTCGTACAGCTACCCCACGACGTCCGGCACCACGGGCTACGGGCCCGATGCGTTCGGACGGGTGATGTTCCAGGAGTATTTCCGGCCCAGCGGACGGCCTACGAGTGTTGGGAACGTGGCGCCGACGGGAACTAGCGACCTGACGACCAACCCGCTACGGGGCTTCGACGCCGCGCGGAACCCGTTGCTCATCACCGCCGCGCCCGGCGCCACCCCGGCGATACCGACCGGGATTGCTGGAGACCATACCTTGATTGCTGCGGCCGGCACGGGGGGGGGGCAGAGGCCCCAGGCTCGGCCAGAACGAGGCCGACGAGATGCGGCTTTACACGCCGAACGAGTACGACCAGGCCTTCGACGTCGGCGACCTCCAGTGGCTCTACCGGCTGCAGGACAGTGATGGTTCTTCGCTCACGAGCCGTCTCTCGTCACTTGCACCGATTAGCTTCTTGAACCCGACTGATGGTCCGCGCCGCCGCCGGCTCTTCGCCCTCGATACGTGGGAGACGACCAATTTCGCCTGGGCGCCGGATAATCCACAGGACGTATTCCCCGATAACAGCCGGTTCGGAGTCTTTTCCAGCCAGTTCAGCTCGGGCAAGGCCAATGCGCCGGTCTATCTTCCGGTGACCGCCAACGCGAGCTTCGCCAACCTGAACCTGAGCCAGGCGACCGTCTCGAATGGCGGTTACCCGTTTGGCTACTTCAGCCCGCTTTACAACGTCAGCAATACCAACATCCCGGTCGGCTACGGGCCGAACAGCGCGTATGGACCGGCGAATCCCAATTTGGCGATAATCATCAGCCCGGATCCCTCCCATCCGTGGCCCGCGCAAACGCCTCCGCTCGCCCAACGCGACCGCAAGATCAACCTGAACTACCCGCTGCCGATCTCGAACGACCCCAACGAGCCGGTCCGTCAGAAGTGGATCCGCGAAACCTATTACCTGCTCAAGTCGATCCTGCCTCCACTGTCGATCGATACGCCAGCCGAGTGCGCCCAGCTTAGCCAGTTCGTCATCAACATCATCGACTTCCGCGATCCGGACGGGACGATGACGCACTGGGTCAACCCGGACGTGGTGAATATCCCCCCCGCAGGCGGGGCCACTCCCACCGCGCCGCAGCTTGTGTTTGCCAGCACCGTGGGCGGCGGAACTACGGTCCTGCCGTGCGATCAGTTTGGTGTGGAGTATCTCCCGGTCGCGATCAATGAAGTGCTAGCCTACTCGTTCTTGCGGAAGGATCTCGACCCAACCAAGGCGACGCCGACGGCGGCGGCCATCCCGACGAACCGGTTCTTCGTCGAGCTGGTCAACACGCTGACGCAGTCAGGGACGGGGCCGAACTCCGGCGTGGGCGCGGTTGCCGGAGCATTCAGCCTCGACCCGATCGACGCCTTTGCATCGGGCAGTGCGGCGACGGCAGGCCTGGATTTGACGAACTGGGACATGGTGATCGCGGAGGACGATGTTCTCGGCCGGCCCGACCCCACGACGGGCCAGCTCTTGTCGGCTGGGAACCTCGGTACCGTAAATGCGTTCAACGAGCTTTACGGCCCCATCCCGCTCATGGCCGGCTCGGTCGCCGTCAGCGCAGGTACCGCCACGCCTGTGGTCAAATCCACACCCACATCGTTCGTTGATTTCACGCAGACGACCGCGACAACGAATCCGATGCTCCCGCCCGCGACCGTCCGGCAGGCCATCCAGTTGCCGGGGTTGATGGCTCAGGTCAGTAACACGGTGACAACGTTCGCGGCAAGTGGCAACCCGACCGTCCCGACGACCGGTACCAAAAACCCGGCTTACACCACGCCGCAACTCGCGACGAATTATAATTTCTCGGGGGCGACGACTCCGAATAGCGCCAGCCCACCCTTGTGGGGCCCGACTGCGATCGTGCAAAACAACCCGGCGCTGAATTACTACTTCGTGATAGGCAACCTGCTGCCAATCATCCCGAAAACGAATTCGACGAACCCCTATCCCTCACCGGCGAGCCCCGAGTTCGTCAGCAATGGCGCGACTGCGTGCGAAAATCAGCCCCCCCTGATCACCAACGCAATCCCCGACCAGATGATGACCTTGATGGACGGCGACTCCGCCACCACCCGCACCCTTCCCGAGTTCGACGTGTTCGACTCGGTCTGGACGACGGACATCTCCGGCCTCGGTTTGACGCCCAACAACTACCTCTGTAATAGCAACGTGAAGCCGTCCAACGATGGCACTACGGCCAAGAACCCCACGCTGGTTAATAACAACACACCGTCCGGGGGGAATATCCACACGTCGCCGATGCTTGTGTACCCGCTTCCGCAGTTGGTCAACACGAGTGGAGGCGGTTCCACCACGGGCGCGACCAAGTACTACTGGCTCTACCTGCGGCGGCCCGCGAACCCGTTCCTGGCAACCTCAGACACACCGGGCACAACACCCCCCGCTGCCGGTCCGGGTAACAACCCGATGGTCGTGGTCGATTGCATGCGGTTCGCCTACATTGAGGGAACCGGAAAGGTAACCGCAATTGACCAGCGGGGTTATCAGGCGGACACCGCTACCACCACCGGCGCTAACTCCATCTATTCCACTCAGCGCCTCCAGCCATTTCGCGGCGGGCACGCTGTCAGCGCGACGCTCGCCTCGGGGACCAACCCCTACGGCGCCGTGAACGGCATCATCCCGGCGTACGGGCTCTCCGAGCAGACCGCTCCGCCGACTGCGTTGACGACGAACCCGCAATCGAACTTCGGCTACTTCGGCCAAACGACCGACCAGGACACCAATCCCATCTACGAGACGCTGGGCCAGCCCAACGCTCCGGGCGAGGCTTGGGATTACTTCCCGTTTAACGATCGCGACTTCATGAGCGTAGCCGAGCTGACGCTCGTGCCGGGCTGCCCGCCAGGGCTGTTTACCAAGCAGTTCGTCGAGAACGCGCCGTTGAATTTTAAGCCAACGACTGCGCCGAACATAACGCCGCCACGCACGGCGCCGAGTTCCCCGAACGCGGGAACGGCGTTAATCAACAACGGGACCAGTGTCCCGGCGGTGCCGCACGTTTACCCGTATCTGGTCGACAACTTCTTTTACACGGCTGGCTCGCTCATTAACCTTAACCCGGTCGGCAACCAGGGAACCGCTACGGGCAACGGCCCACTCTGGCCGAAGACCGGTGGGCCCAGCGGGGCGGGCTGGCACAAGATGTTCGAGTTCTTCGAGGTCCCGAGCCCGGCCCTCGGCGCGATCGACACGGTCGCCAACGGTATGAACTACGACTGGGCCCGTCAGGACACAAAACCCGGCCTCCTGAATCTCAACCTGATCGTCGACGAGGAAGTCTGGCTCGGCCTCATGGGGAACCTCGGCTTGCCGAACGACTCGCGCAACATCGGTCCGACGGCCAGTCCCGCGAACCAGTCGTCGATACCGATGATGAACTCGAGCGAGATGCTCAACCCGAATCAGCCCTTTTCGCAGGTCACTCCGCCCACGGCCGAAACGGGACAGGCCAACCAGTTCCAGGTTCCGAAGGTGGTGACGCTGACCGACCTCACGGGCTCGCCATATCAGTACAGCACAACCCCAACCCGACTCATGGCCTATCCGGTCTCAAACTCGAACGCTGGTTTCTTCGCTGCGGACCCAAACACGTACGATATCACCAACAGCATCACACATTATGACAACCGCATAAAAGCGGCTTTCAGCGATTTCCTGAAGCTTCGCCACGGTGGATCGGGCTACATGTTCGCGTGGGGAACTGGTCCCGTCGGAAATGTTCCGCTCCAAGGGGGCCAGAACTCTCCAGCAGCCGAACGGCCGTTCCGGGCATTGTCGTTCCCGGACATCGACTACACCATCATGCGTCCGGCGGTACTCCCTCCTCCGCCGGCCAGTCCCCCGGCGCCATATGCAGTGCAGCCTACTCCCGTCGCAACCGCGACAGCGCTCCCCCTTACGAGCCCCACTCGCGGAACGCTCTATTGGGACCCGGGCGTGAAGGATCCTTACGCCCTCTATCCGTACACTCCCGGGACGGGCAACGCGGGGACCGACACGTACCCCGTCGCGGCCACGGCCACTTACGAGCCTGCCGACATCCCCCCGTGCCGGTTGTTCCAGATCCCGGACGCATTCGGTTCGCCGGCGATCGCGGCCTCGCCCACAATGGCGCCGTTCTACAGCAACGCCAGCCCCACGGGGAACGGCCGGAACGTGTATGTTCCCGATGCTTTCCTGAGCAGCGCATTCGCGTTCACGGCGGCTGCCACAGCGAGTTCCGCCAATCCTCTTACAACCAGTTTTCCCAATTTTGTGTCGTACGACCTGACCGCCGGCACGACCTTCGCCATCACCGGAATGGCCGCGCCCACCGTCGCTTCGTCGGTCTACCTCGGCGCCTCTAACCTCGGCGGGACGGCGCCACCGTTCGACAACCGCCAGCACCCCTACTTCCGCACCGAGTGGCTCCAGAAGGTGATGAACCTCGCGACCGTCCGGACGCACCAGTACGCAGTCTGGATCACGGTCGCGTTCTTCGAGGTCACGCAGCAAGGCGACCCGGCCCTGGCGAGTGACCCGAACAACTTCACCGGGGCGATCGACATCCTGGGCGATGAGCTCAACGTGTCCACCGGGCGCAACGTTCGCCGCCGCGCGTTCTTCTTGCTGGATCGCACCCGGGCCATCGGGTTCAACCCCGGCACGCCGGGTGACTTCCGCAGCGTCGTCGTCTACCGCCAGCCGATCCAGTGATCGCCGGGCGGCCGTTCCGGGCCGGCCGTGATGGAAGAGTCACGGCCGGCCGCGTCCCACGTACCGTACCGTAAACGACTTGCTCCCGTTTGCCCGGCCCCGCTAGAATGGACGTCAACCCCGGCTCACATTTGAAAGGATCCGTCATGACACGTCGCCGTCGCCGTCAAGGTTTCACCCTGATCGAGCTGCTGGTGGTCATCAGTATCATCGGCGTCCTGGTCGGCCTCCTGCTCCCCGCCGTGAACGCCGCCCGCGAAGCGGGCCGGCGCACGCAGTGCCTGAACAACATGCGCCAGCTCGGGCTCGGGCTCACGCAGTTCTCCACGTCGAACAACACCTTCCCGAACGCGGGCACCTTCTACGACCCCCCCGGCGCCACGACGTCGAACATCGCCTCGATCTTCAGCACGAGCCTCGCCGTGCCGGGAACGACTTCTCCCGTGATCGACATGATGTGGAACTGGGTCGTCGACATCCTGCCGTACCTCGACAACACCGACATGTCCAACGCGTGGGACAAGTCGCAGCCCTACTGGATGGGCGTGTCGCAGACCGCGAACCAGCCGCCGAACTTGCTGGTCTCGAGCACCCCGATCGGTATCCTGCGCTGCCCCGACGACATCAACTCACAGCCGGGCAACGGCAACCTGAGCTATGTCGTCAACGGCGGCTTCTCGCTCTGGCACTTCCCGGTCAGCACCACCCCGACGTTCCAGACCTGGACCGCGAGCGCCACGGGGGGAAGCTGGACGACCATCACACCCGGTACGAACGGCGAGTTTTCGACGAGCGACTTCCAGAAAATGGGTGTCATGTTCCTGGGCACCACGGCCGGCAACTTCCCCTGGGACCACAAGACGAGTCCCGCCGCGATTACGGACGGCATGAGCAATACGCTTCTGCTGAGCGAGAGCACGCTGGCCGGCTACTCCGGCGCTGGGAGCGTCGCGGGGACCGGGTTCCTCTCCAACTGGGCGAACCCGCACCCGAACTTTTGCATGTTCATCGGGTCGGCCCACGTCTGCAACGCTGGCGCGATTACGGGCGGCGTCACCTGCACCGGCACCGCGACCGTGCAGACGTCCACCGAATGGACCGGCTGGTCCTTCGCCAACGCGAAGCAGACCGGGAACTTCGACTTCATCAACGCCGGCCAGAACCTGAGCCAGAAGGGCTCGTTCCCGTTCCCGAGCAGCGGTCACCCGAACCTCGTGAACGTGGTGATGTGCGACGGCTCGACGAAGTCGCTCACGGCGACGATCAACTCGACCGTGTATTCGAAGCTGATCACCCCCGCCGGCAGCCGGCTCAACCCGGCCATCCGCCAGTTGCCGCTGAGCGGCGACGCGACGATCGGCTACTGAGCGCACCACGGACCGGGCCGGCGAGCAGGACATGACGCTCGCTCCTTGCGAGCACGGGGTTGACGTAACGTACCGGGATTCGGCCCAAAACGGCCGGTTCCCGGTACGTTTTCATGCGCGGAGGTCTGTGCACAGCTGAAGTAGATGTGTAGGGGCGGGTTTGAAACCCGCCCGTATCGTCCCGCATCACATCCCGCCGCTGTCGGCAGGGAAGGATTGGGTCGTTGTTACCGGGCGGGTTTGAAACCCGCCCCTACGGGCGTGTGGCTTCGCCACACGACGAATTCGGCTGCGAGCCGCTCAACGCGTGGTAATCGGACATTGCCCGCCAATAGTGCGGGACGGGCGCCTGCCGCGAGGCGCTCGCCGAGCTCCAGCGCCGCACGACTGCGCAATCGTCCCGGTTCTCTCTTGAAGTCTCACCCCTGGCGCGATGCAATTCTTCTCTTCCCTCAGTTGCACGATCCCCGAGGGACGAGTGATCGACCACTGCCTGCGCGCCGGAACGGGATCATTCGCGACCCCCAATGGAACTCACGCCCATGTCGACGACCGGAACCACGTACCCGCTTCGCACTCTTTTCGCGTTGGCCGTCGCCTCGGCCCTGGCGCAGGCCGGTTGCGGTAGCCCGAGTGAGCCGGAGAAGAACATCAAGCCAGGGGTCAACCTCTCGGCCGAGTCGGAGGCCAAGCTGAAGGAGATGCAGGCCAGTGCCAAGCCGGTCAAGAGGGTTGAGAAAGAGGAACCAAGCCCCAAGGCGGCCGGTCCCGGCGCGAAGAAGGGGGCGAAGAAGGCGACCGGCCCGGGGGCCCCGAAGGGACTCATCCCAATGAGAAAATAGGCAAGCGCCGGCCTGCCGGTGCCGAGCACGCACCACCCACGTAATACTACCGGCAAGGCTTTCCCCGCCTGTTCGTCTCCTACGCCGCCAACGCCGATAGGCCGGCTGGTTCGGCCTGTGGATGGGAATTATTCCCTAGTTTCGCTGTCTTGCCGCGGCGTCTTCGGCAGTAAATGGCTCGTCCCTGCCTGCGCTGCCGTGTCCTGGTGTCCTTGGCCGTTAATGCCTCTTCCGGCCTTGCGGATTCCCGCCGACTCGGGTACAAGGCCGCCACCTATCGCGTTTTGCTGGCGGGCCGTATCCAAGGAAGGGCATGGCTTGCAAACCCCGAGGTGGGCGGGCACGTTCCGGCGTGGCCTCCGAGCCCTTCTCTTCGCTCCCTTGGGAATCATCGGCAACATCCACGGGCCGTCTTGACGGCGGGTCTCGATTCGAGGCCCGTCACTCGCGCGGTGCCCTTTTTTTGTGAATCCGGGGACGATCGCACATGACACGCGGCGTTCTGGAACTACCGCGGGTGCCAGGGATGGCTCCGGCGGGTCGAGCGGCAAGCCCAACACGGGCCCTCACGCTCGCGCTGGCCGCCGTGCTCCTGGCGCTCTGCCTCGCCGACCACGTCTGGGCCAAGAAGGGGCTCCTCCCTGAAGGCATCATCACCGAGGTCAAGATCGAGGGGAACGTCTCACTCACGTCCGACGACATCCGGCGCAAGCTGCTTTGCCGGCCAGGCCAGGAGCTCAACCAGGAGCGCATCGACGCCGACGTCCGCAGCTTGAACAACACCAAGTGGTTCTCCAGCGTCAACGCCTATACCAAGGACGACCCCGAGCGGAAGGGTTACATCCTCATCTACACCGTGAGGGAAATGCCCGTCCTGACCTACGTCGAATTCCGCGGCCGGAAGAAGAACGTCTTCGGCGTCTACAAGGTGAGCCAGAAGGACCTCGAAGAGACCACCGGGCTGAAGGCCGGCAACCGGGCCGACGCCACCCGCACCCAGCTTGCCGTCGGGCAAATCCAGCGCCTGTACGCCGAAAAAGGCTACGACATGTGCGAGGTCCGGCTCGTCGAGGGGGGCAACCGGGGCGACACCCGCGTGGTGATCGAAGTTTTCGAGGGGGAAAAGCGCACCGTCGGGCACATCAACTTCGAAGGGAACACGTTCGTCTCGAGCGAGCGGCTACGGACCAAGGTCACCAGCCGACGGCCCATCGCCGGCCTCATCGGCGGCATCTACCACGCGGACGCCATCGAGGACGATGCCCGCAAGCTGCGCGAGTTCTACCAGAGCCAGGGCTTCTACGAGGTGAGGGTCAACCCCATCACGCACCCTGGCGACACCCTGGGCGACATGCGGATCACGTTCGTGATCTCGGAAGGGGTGCGGTACCACGTCCGCAACATCAAGTTCGAGGGGAACAAGCGGCTGACCGAGGCGAAGCTCCGCGAGGGGCTGCTCCTGCACTCGGGCCAGCCGATGCTCGAGTCGCTCAAGGACTCGGACAGCTTGCGGCTGATGAGCAAGTACTACGAACTGGGGTGCCTCAATACCCAGATCCTGGCCCAGGCGCGCATCACCGAGCAGCCGGGCGTGCTCGACCTCGTCTACAACATCCAAGAAGGGACCCCGATCGTGATGGGGGACCTGATCGTCAAGGGGAACGACCGGACCCAGGACCGCGTGATCCGCCGCGAGGCGAACATGGCGGGCCTGATGCCGGGCGAGCTCCTGGACAAGAACCGGATTGATATCTTCAAGAAGCGGCTGGGGGCGACGGGCTACTTCATCAACGCGCCGGACCAGAACAAGGTCATCAAGGTGGAAGTCGGCCAGGCGAGAGACAAGCCGTACGGCGACCTCCCGACGATCGAGATCAACGAGACGACGCGAATGCAGGACCCGGGCGTCGACGCCTCGATGCCGGCGGTGCAGGTGCCGCCGCTGCCTCCCCCGCCGGCTAATGGCGGCGGCGTGGGCGCGGGTGCGCCGGCCGCTGCGCCGGGGGCTGGTGGGGCGGGGGTCGAAGAAAGGCCGATCGGCGGCCGGGAAGACTTCTACCCGCCGGTCGACACGATGCCTCCCTCGACCGTTCCTCCCGCCGGGCCGGTCGCCTTGCCGCCATCGGGCGTCGCGCCGCCGGGAGCGCTGCCGAGGACACCGCCGATCGGTACGGACGTGCCCAACGGCATGATCCCGAACGTGCCCGGGATGAACGCGACCGACGTCGGTCCCGACCGGAACGACCCGTACACGAACCGTCAGTACGCCGACGTCATCACCTCGATCGAGGAGGCCCCGACCGGCCGGTTCATGCTCGGCGTCGGTGCCAGCGGCGCACAGGGGCTCTACGGCAACGCGACGATCATCGAAAACAACTTCAACATCTGGAACTACCCGCGGTCGTGGGCCGAGGTCACGAACGGCCAGGCGTTCCGCGGCGGCGGCCAGCAGCTCCAGGTGTCGGCGATGGTCGGCACCCTGATCAACCGGTTCACGGTCAGCCTGATCGACAAGATGATCTTCGACCTGCCGATCGCCGGGGGTGCGACGGGTTACATCTTTAACCGGTTCTACCCCGACTGGAGCGAGGCCCGGGGTGGCGGCCGGTTCTGGCTGGGCCGCCAGTTTGGCCAGGTGATCTACGCCGACGTCGCGTTCCGGGCCGAGGAGGTCGACTTCTACGGCTACCGCACGCCCGCTCCGGCCGACTACCTCGCCGCGAACGGACACACGGCGCTTTTCTCACTCCGCCCGAGCATCCGGTACGACACCCGCAATGCGCCGTTCATGCCGAACAAGGGGCAATACGTCGAGGCCTCGTTTGAGCAGGGGTGGGGGTCGTTCACCTACCCGAAGTTTGAGCTCGAAGGGCGCACGTATTTCACGCTCGGCACGCGGGCCGACGGCTCCGGCCCCCGCACGCTCGAGCTGCGCGGGCATTACGGGGTCACCGGGCCCGACACGCCTGTCTACGAGCGGTTCTTCGCCGGTTACTTCGGGTCGCTGCGCGGGTTCATGTACCGCGGCGTCGGCCCGCACATCCTCGGCTCGAACGCCGGCGGCCTGATGGAGGCGCTCGGGTCGGTCGAGTACATGCTGCCGCTGACGGCCAGTGACAAAGTCCGCCAGGTGTTCTTCTGCGACTTCGGCACTGTCACGCCGAACTACGAGTGGGACAACTTCCGCGTCGCGATCGGCACCGGTTTGCGGCTGAACCTGCCGGCCCTGGGACCGCTCCCGCTGGCGTTCGACCTGGCCTTCCCGCTGGTCAAGGCGCCGGGGGACCACGTCCAGTACTTCAACTTCACCATGGGCGCCAACTATTAGTGGTTGGAAGATTCACCACAAAGGGACAAAGACACGAAGGAAGACAATTCGGCAGAATGAGTCACCGCAGAGCACCGCAGAGAGAGGCGGTTGGGAGGACATAGATTGAAAGATTAAAATATTGAAAAGCAATATATGTTAAAAATCTATTTTCTAAATGCCTAATTGTGACCTGATTGCTTCTCCGTTTTTCTCTCCGCGTTCTCTGCGGTGAAATCCCTCCCCTCCGGTGAAATCCCTCCCTCTCCTTTGTGTCTTTGTGCCTTTGTGGTGAATCTTCCAGCCGTTTCCCCACCGTTGCCAAGAATGCCCACGATGTCGTACCCTGGTGCCGTGGCCTCTTGAGTGAGGCCTTCTGGCTTGCCGAGCGACCTCCCTGCCGGGCTGAACGATCCATGCTGCGCTATTTCCTCGTGCTGGCCGTCACCGACGGGTCGCTCTTGATCGCGAGCTTCGTGCTGGGGCTCCTGGCGTCGGGCGAGCACCAGCAGCCGCGGTCGACGTTGCGCGACGTCCACTTCTTGATCGCGCTGTTGACCACGATGGTGACCTTGGCGGTCCACTCGATCGTCTACACCTACTTCCTCGCGACCATGAAGTGGGCGAAGGAGGTCGTGCACGTGTACCAGCTCCCCGAGTGGATCAACGACCAGGCGAAGAAGAACAAACGGAAGGCGTTCCGGTTCGTGTTCTGGAGCATCACGGCCGTGGCCGTGGCGGCCTGGCTGGGAGCCGCGGCGCACACAAGGGCGGGGTTGGGCTGGCCGCTCTGGCACCTGGGCGCGGCGGCGCTGGCGCTGGCGTTCAACTTCGGGGCGTTCGCCGTCGAGTACGCGGTGATCCTGTCGCACGCCCGGCTGCTGCTGGAGGTCAAGGCGCGGGCGGACAAGCTGCGCGTGGAACGCTACGGGCCAGAAGGAGCGGCGGTCGCGGGGGAGGTCCGCCCCTGATGTCGTCGCTCGCCGTCATCGTCATCATCGTCCTGGTCGACCTGCTGGGGTTCACCCTGGTCATGCCGTTGCTCGCGCCTTTTGCGCGCGAGTACCATTTCAGCGGGTTGCAGATCGGGCTCTTGTTCGCGGCCTACCCGTTGTGCCAGCTCGTGTCGGGGCCGATTTTGGGACGGCTCAGCGATCGGTACGGGCGGCGGCCGGTCCTGATCGTGAGCCAGGCGGGGACGGCGCTCTCGTTCTTGATCCTGGGGCTGTCGCGGCACTTCTGGGTGATGCTCCTGGCCCGGATGCTCGACGGGGCGTCGGGGGGCAACATCCTGGTGGCGCAGGCGTACGTGGCCGACGTCACGAAGCCCGAGCACCGCGCGCGGGGCCTGGGGCTGATCGGCATGGCGTTCGGGCTGGGGTTCGTGCTCGGGCCGCTGCTCGGGGGGCTCCTGCTCGGCCTGCCCGTGCCACCGGAATGGCGGCTGCGGGTGCCGTTCCTGGTCGCCGCGGGGTTTTCGACGCTTGCGTGGGTGCTCGTGCTGACGCGCCTGCCCGAGTCCCCGGCGCGGGCCGAGGCGCGGGTGCTGAGCGGGCGCGGTCTGGTCGACACGATGACCCTGCCCGGTGTGGGGGCCCTGGTCGTGCTGGCCTCGCTATTCGTGCTCGCGTTTGCGGCGCTTGAGGGAACGTTTGCGCTGTACCTTCAGGACCGCCTGAAAGCGAGCGCGCAGGCCGCCGCGTTCGGCTTCGCGTTTCTCGGGCTGGTGAGCGCGGTGGTGCAGGGGGGCTTGATCCGCCGCCTGGTCCCGCGGTTCGGCGAGCCGAAGCTGATCGTCGTCGGAGTCGCGACGTTGACGATCGGATTCGGGGCGATGGCCCTGGCCGAGGGCTGGCCCGCGCTCCTGGGGGCGACGTTGATCGTCGGCGTCGGCCAGGGGTTGGCGAGCCCGACCGTGTCGGGGCTGCTTTCCCGAATCACGCCGGCGAGCGAGCAGGGGGCGGTCTTCGGCGTCTTGTCGTCGGCCCAGACCCTGGCGCGGATGATCAATTACGTGCTGGCGAACGTCTTGCTCGCCACGCGGAGCGCCTCGGCGCCGTTCTGGGAGGCCTGCGTCATCGCCCTGGCCGCGCTAGGGCTGGCGCTCGTGGTGCTGCCGCGGGTTAAGGTCACGGGCGGACCACAGCCCGAGATGGTCGCGCAGGGTCTTTCGCGGCGGCCGGGCGGACCAGGCGGGGACGAAACCGACGTCGCGGACCTACATCCGTAGCATGAGTACGTACCACGTGTCGCCCTCACCCGGTCGCTGCGCGGCCGACCTGTCCCGGGGGGAGAGCTGACGTATTGTAGAATTCTTATGGCCTGGGGAGGTCGCGATCGAGCGGGGCGGCCTGGGTATAGCCCGGGTGGGTGAGCACCGTGCGTACCTCATCGGGGTGCGCGATCACGATCTCCAGGGCTTCCTCGAATGCCTGCGGCCGGGAACGCAGCAGCCAGGCGGTGAGCAGGCCGTCGAGAGCGTCGTTGTGGTCGAATCGGCCCAAGAGGGCTCGCAGCTTGCCGACTGGCACGCGGTCGCTGTCCGGCTCGCGCCGGGACAGGCCTCGGACGGCCGCGCGGAGGCCGTCCGGATCGGATCGCGCCCAATCGAACAGCGGGGCGTTGAGCCTGGAGGCGGGAGCGTATCGGAGGCCCTCGCCCCAAAACCGGCGCAGCCTGGGCAGGTGTCGTGCGACCCACTCGGGTGCCGGCGGTGGGACTTGGGGAGGCGAGGGCCGCGCGGCCAGCCTCGCCAGGGCCCAGGCCCGGCTCACAGTGACCGGGTCGGCGACCGTCAAGACCCGCGCGCCGTCGAGCTGCGCGGGAGTGCTCGCGAACCAGGGGCGCATCGCGAACAGCAGCCGGGTGAAATCGGTCGCCTTCGAGTCCTGGGACAGCAGCCACACGTAGGGGGGGAAGTCGTCCGGCCCGCGCAGGCCGAGAACGATGTCGCTCCGGAGCGCGCCGAGCGATTGGAGCTCCTGGAACGTGTCGGGGTTGGTTCGCTCGTTCAGGAAGTCGACCACGGCGCCGTGGGGGAGGCCCCTCTTGGCATCGTTGAGCGCGTCGAGCTCCACGGTGTTAAACGCGTCGTACCAGTAGGTCAGCTCGAAGCCGGCCCGCCACGCCCCGCGCGGGCCGCCGACGAGCTCGTTGTAGTAAGACAGCTCGTAAGGGTGGATCTTCACGAGCCCCCAGGCCGCGGGCCCGAGCACGAGCGCGGCCACCACGGCGCGAAGCCGGGGGGGGCGGAGCCGCGTGGCCGAGGCCAGGCCGTCAGCGACCCACACGGCGCCCCAGCCGGCGAACGCGGCAAGGAAGAAGAACGTGGGCAAGAAGAGCCGCACCCCGTCGTGCGCAGGCACGTCGAGCATTCGCAGCACGGGTAACGTGACCAGGTGGACCAGGAAGTAGACAGGGAGCCGGTCGCGGCCGAGCCGGCGGAGGGCATAGAGAAGCCCAGAGACGGCCGCGGCGAGGAGGCTCGCGGGGACGGTCACGGCGATCAGGACCCAGGCGTTGTGCCAGGGGAGGCTATATTCGTAAGTCCGGCCCAGGTAGTAGATGTAAATGTCGGGCAACGCGCCCCGGCGGCCGCTGTTGATGGCGTAGTAGTGGGCCAGCCGGGGCAAGGTGTCACGCCACCACGCGGGATTCCCCAGCCAGCCGACGACCGGAGCGAAGGCCAGGACGGACGTCCAGAGCTCCAGGGCCGGCCGCTCCGCCCCCCAGACCGCGTGCGCGCGGCAGATGTGCCCAAGCACGCGCCGGCCGACCCAGACGAGCAGCGGAACGGCGAGGATTGCACCCGGGATTGCGCTGGGGAACGGGTTGCCCGCGAGATCGGTACGGTTCGGCGGGGGGAGAAGGCTGGCGATACGTAGCAGTTCGCGGAACGCGACGGCCAGGGGGGCGAGCATCAGCGATGATGTGACGAGGCCGTCGACCCAGTCGGCCCGGCCGCTGCGCCGGAGGAACGTGCGAGGGAGGTGGCCCAGCACGAGCCAGGCCGTCAGCGGCACGAGCACGAGCACGGCGGCCATCTTTTCGACGAACGCGAGCCCGAGCAGGATCCCGACGAGCACCCGCCAGGACCGCGCCTTCGGCTCGTACAGCCCTTTCCAGAACGCCACGGCGGTCGCGCCCCAGAGGAGCAGGCCCGGGGTGTCCGTCCCCGCGATGTGGCCGTCGCCGTACACGCGCGGCATCAGCAACAAGGCGCCCGCCGCGACCCCGCCGGCCCAGGGGCCGTACCGGCGCGCGAGGAAGCCGAACGCCAGGGTGATCGTCAGCGCGTACTCGAAGACCGAGGCCAGCCGGCGCGCGGGGATGTCTTTCATCCAGCGCCCGAAGAGGCCGTGGGTCGCCAGGCTCAGTTGACCGGCCAGCGGCGGGTGGAAATTCCGCCCGAAGCGGGCGTACGGCCAGTAATAAAGGAGCGTGTCCGGCTTGAACAAAGCCGAGAGCTCCGCGCGGTCGCGAGCGTTGGCCAGCCGCTCCCACCACTGCGACGACATGACCTGGCTGTACCGGTACGCCGGCTCGTCCCAGGTCAGGCCGATGTCCCCCGTGGTCGGGACCGTGGCCGCGAGCGCGAGTGCAAGGACCAGGCTCATCGCGAGCCACCAGCGTTTGCCGGTCAGCGACTCACCCGCCGCGGGAGCAGGTTGCCGCTCAGCTCTCTCCCGGGCCGGCTCCTCGTCGCGCCTCGCTCGGAGAACGACCGGAGCTACGACCGGCAAAGCCGGTTGCGCAGGGATCTCTTGCTCCGGCGATAGGTCGGCGCTCATCAGCGTTCACGCTCAAGATGGATCGAATGGCCCAGGTACGCCCTGCCCGGGCCCCGCTCGACGCCCTCGGTTCATTTTCCGGCGTCCGTGCCTTCCCGTAAAGCCGCTCCCGCCGTGAGCAACCCTCAGAACCGATACGACCGGCGCGTTCGTTGCGAACGCATCAGGAGAGGTTCGGATTTTGCCGCCCTTCATCTTTACCAGACTTTCCCAGATTGAAAAAATCACTGGAATTTTGCGGAAAGTCTCTTATCCTAGAGGGAGTGCGAGGGGGTGCAACGGACCTTTCCTCGACACGAATGGGTCGGGACCTCGCGTGAGGACCGACGGTTTCTCAAGAGTTGTGGGAGAATACACCAATGCGACGACACCTGTTTGCCGTGGCCGTACTCGGCCTGTTTGGCTCGCTCCTCGTGAGCGATGCGAGCGCCTGCTGCCACAAGAAGGCGGTCTGCGCGCCGGCTCCTTGCGCCGCACCGGCTCCTTGCGTCGAGCCGGCTCCTTGCCCCCCGCCGGCGAAGAAGTGCTGCTTCGGCGGCTTCAAGCTGTTCAAGGGTGGTCTTTGTCACAAGAAGGTGGTTTGCGCTCCGGTTGCTTGCGCAGCCCCTTGCCCCGCGCCTGTCGTGGTGCCGAGCGGCCAGGCCAGCCCGCAGTCTTGATCGGGTGCTGACCGCCCTTGCGGGCGTGATTCACCGACAGACGGGTTCAATCCGACGCGTCGGGTGTGCCGTTCCCCCCGGGGTCGGCGGCCTGACGCGTCTTCGTTGGTTCAGGGCTTCTCGAGCTCGGACGTGGGAAAGACCCAGACCAACGGCACGCCCCACTTGCGGACCACATACGCGGGCCGGCCGCGCGCGGCGAGGGCCTGGTCGAGCCGGCTGAACGACCCCGGACGGTTCTGGAGGACGTACCAGGCGAAGGGGCCGGGGGGAAGGAACTGGGGCCGCAAGCGGCCCGTTTGCCGGAGGTAGCGCCAGGAGGTTGGACCGGTCGCAAAGAGGACCTTCTGACCTTCGGCCGTGTGATCGTTGAGCCAGTCGAGCGCATCGTCCGTCAGGGCGTCCCAGTAGTAGGTTGGCTCCATCCCCAGGCGCGAGGCCCCGGGCGGCCCTCCCACAATCGGGCTGTAGTACGCGAGCGGGACCGGCAGCATCAGGGCGACGCTGATCGCTCCCTCGATCAAGGCGGCAACCACGAGCGCCTGGCCCCAGCGGCCGAAGCGGGCGACGGCCGACGCCGCACCCATCCCCGCAAGCACGGCCAGGACGCCGAACGCCGGCAGGAACTGACGGACCCCGTCGTGACCCGGCGTGTGCGGCAGGCTGCGCAACAAGAGCAGGAACGTCCAGTGCCCGACCACGAGCACCCCCAGCGGTTCGCTCGTACGCCGCCGGAGCGCTCGGGCCAGTCCCGCGAGCGCGAGCGCCAGGAACCCGACCGGCGTGACGAACACGGTCCAGACCAGCGTGTTGTACCAGGGGAGCGAACCGCGCGGCGTCTCGTAAACGATTCCGAGGAAAAGGGTTTTGATGTTGATGCTCTTAGCACGATTCAGGTTCGAGTGCAAGAACCGCGCGACGCCGCCGAGCGGCTCGGCCCACCAGGGGGGGTTCAGGAGGTAGAGCACGCTCAGGCCCACCAGGCCGCCGGCAAGGAGGGTGATCAGGCCCCGGCGGTCCCGGTAGAGCACGGTCCAGACGAGAAAAGGGAGTGGCAAGAGCCACCCGGTCAGCTTCGTGTCCGCCGCGCAGCCTGCGACCATGCCGAAGGCGACCGCCACCCCCCAGCGCGGCCAGCGAGGGCGCTCCGACGGCTCCACGGCCCGGGCGAAGGCGACGATCGAGGTGATCCAGAGGGCCGAGAGCAGGGCGTCGTAGGTCGCATAATGGCCATGCGCGAACAGGTGGGGCTGGAGGACCCAAGCACCTGCCGCCAACGCGCCCGCCCAGGCACCCCAGCGCGTTGCCACGAAAACGAACAACACGCCCGCCGCGAGGCTGAAGGCCAGGATCGGCCCCAGGCGGGCCCGCGGCAAGGCGGGCCATGACGGGGCCAGCACGTCGCCGGCCAGACCCACGAGCGCGTAAAACGGGGGGTGACCGTGCGGTTCTTCGCGCGCGAACGGCCAGAACCAGGCCAGCACGGCGCGGTCGGTCAGCAGTTTGGAACGCGTATCAATCTGGTCGGACCGAGGCGGGGGGGCGTCGCCCGGCACGCGCTGGACGAGCTCCTCGGTGGGGGGTTGCCATCGTGACGCGAAGCCCGGGGGATCTCTCAGGGCCGAGAACCAGGCGCGCAGCCGGGCCTCGCGCCCGAGGGTGTAGCCCTCGTCCCAGACGATCGCCAGCCGCGGCTCCGTGGCGAGCATCAGCGCCGCCGTCAAGGCCGCGATGGCCAGTCCGGCAGCGCGAAGCGTCCAGGGGCGGGGGCTCGTCATCCGGGGACTCGGCTCGGAGGAGTGGACATCAGGCCCCGGCCGTGGCCAGTTCCAGACCCGCCCCCGCGAGCGCCGGCGCGGCGTCGACGGTGCGGATCAACGCGTTCTCGTTGCAGTTCGGGAACAACGGGCAGCGAACGCATTCGTTCCAGATCTTGTGCGGCAGGTCGGCCTTCTCGATCCGGTGATAACCGCACTTCTCGAAGAACTCCGCCACGTACGTCAGCGTGAAGACGCTCTTGATCTCCAGCTCGCGCGCTGCGTCCCAGCATTCCTCGACCAACCTCCGGCCCACCCCCCGGCCCTGGGCGCGTTCCGAGACCGCCAGGCACTTGAGCTCGGCCAGGTCTTGCCAGAACACGTGTAGAGCGACGCAGCCGACGACTGTACCGTCCTCGTCGGTCGCCACGAGAAACTCGCGGATCGACTCGTACAACTCTCCGAGGGAGCGGCGGATCATCAGCTTCCGATCGGCAAACGTGCGGATCAAGTCACAGATGGCTGGCACGTCACCAACGCGAGCGGGGCGAATGTTCAATCGAGGGACCCCCAAACCCCGGATGCGAGTCCGGGCGTTCTTGCCGTGCCCCGCGCGCACACAGACCATCCGCGTGCGCCGGGGCGAACAAACGATTTTAGATCCACGCGCAAGGGAATCAAGGTCGCTTGTGCGAGAAACGCGGGCCGGTGCCGGGGTCAAGTCGTCATTGAGCCGAAGAGTTGAATCCCGGAG
This sequence comes from Isosphaeraceae bacterium, assembly GCA_031291845.1. Lineage (GTDB taxonomy): Bacteria > Planctomycetota > Planctomycetia > Isosphaerales > Isosphaeraceae > DAIDJG01. The sequence continues at coordinate 29,284 of JARLIH010000379.1, forward strand.
AAGACGTGCGACGTGATCTGTGACCGGCCCGTCCCCTAGATACGTCGTCCCGAGCGGCGGGCGTTGGAGAGTTTTGTGCAAACTCTGCCGTGCCCGTCTACGAGCGTCACAACGTGGGGAACGACGAACGACCACTCGCTTGCGCTTCGCGCAAGCGAGTGGTCGTTCCCCAAGCGGGTTGCCGGGCGCGATCTTCCGTGTATTGCGCGTCAGTTTCGGACCGATGTCGTCGTGGCCTGGGCCTGCGCAGAGCTGTGCCTCTCGGGCAGCACGCGCTCGGTGTAAAACTCCTCCATGTGCCGGTAGTCCGGCCCGTGGTTCACCGCGCGGAGGCCGAACGTGCGGTCGATCTCGGCGAACGCGTCTTGAAGGGTCCAGCCGCACGCCTTCGTGCGGTACGCGATCTGGACCATCGTCGCCCGGTTGATGCCGTGATGGCAGTGGAAATAGACCGGCTGGTTTTGCGGGTCGGCGAGGATCGCCGCGGCCTGCTCCAGGCGGTCGGAGATTGCCTCCTTATCGCCGATCGTGCGGTCGTCGACGATCGGCAGGTGGATCCAGCGCACACCCAGCTCCCGCGCGAGGGCTTGCTCTTGCACCGACAAGGGGTGATTCACCGGGTGGGCCAACGCGAGGACCGTCTTGATCTTGTAGCGCTCCACGATCCGGCGCATCGGCCAAGGCTTCTGCCAGGCGCCCCGATAGATCTTTCCCGGCTCGACCGCCGCGAACTGGTCGGCGAAAACATAGTCGTGTCCGTGCCTCCAGAGCTGCTGACACGCCAGGACCAAAAGCGCCAACGCGAGACCCCGGCGAAGCCAAACACGGCGGGTCGACATCGGGACGAGACTCCGATCGGGCTGAGAAAAGAGCGGCGATTGGGGGTGCGGGAGGAGGGGGCGCCTTTGCGAGGGCGCGGATGGTAGCAGAGGTCCCTGAACCCGGCAAGGCCGGTCGCAGCTCGCATGCGGACCGCCCTGAATCATCATCGGACACAGCGCGAGCCAGGGCAAAAAACAGGCCCGCGGCTTCGAGGTTGACCTCGCCAGAAGCCGAAGATTCACTAAAATCGCCAGCTCCGCCCCTTCATCGAGGCGCGATTCTTCCGGGTCTGGACCGAGGTCAAGGATGACGACACGACGGGCTCTCTGGGGGTTGATCGCCGTCTCGACGGTGCTGCACCTGGCATGGGGCGCGGCGATCGGGCCGGGTAATGACGAGGCCTATCACTACCTCTTCACGGTCCACCGCGACTGGAGCTACTTCGACCACCCGCCGATGCTCGCCGTCGTCGAGGCGCTCGGCGTGCGGCTCGCCGGCGGGACGGTGTCGGCCCTGTCGCTCCGGCTCGGCTTCATCGCCCTGTTCGCCGGCTCCACGTGGCTAATGGCGCGGTTGACCGAGCGGTTCTACGGGCCGAAGGCGGGGGTGCTCGCGGCCTTTGCACTCAACGTGACGGCTTACCACGGCCTGGCGGCGAGCACGTTTGCGCTGCCGGATGGGCCACTCTTGTTCTTCTGGCTTCTGACTCTCGACCGGCTGGCTGCAGCGCTCGATGCCCCGGCCGCGAAGGTCGGCCCGTGGGTGCAGGTCGGCCTGGCCTGGGGCGGGGCGCTCCTGAGCAAGTACCACGCGGTCTTCCTGCCGGCGGGAGCTGTTCTCTACCTCCTGCTCGACGTTCGGGCCCGTGCGTGGCTCCGCCGGCCCGGGCCGTACGTGGCGGTCGCTCTCGGGGTGGTGCTGTTCACGCCGGTGCTCTGGTGGAACGCGACCCACCACTGGGCCTCCTTCGTGTTCCAGGGAGGCCGGGCGCTCGGGTCGCTACGGTTTCGGCCGAGCAGCCTGGCCTTGTACTTCGTCGGACAGATCGTCTACCTCTGCCCGTGGATCTGGCTCCGTCTGGTCAGCCTTCTCGTTCTGCGCGGGCGAAAACTGCACGAAGATGCCCACGACCGCTTCCTCGTCTGCCAGGCGGCCGTGCCGCTCGTGCTGTTCACGGCGGTGGCCTCGACCCGCGAGGTTCTGCCGCACTGGACGCTCGTCGGCTTCCTCTCGCTCTTCCCGATGCTCGGGCGATTCTGGGCCGAACTGTGGGAGAGCCGCCGGCCGGTCCTCGTGCGCCGGCTGGCGTGGATGGCCAGCTTGCCGGTCCTGGTCGGCTTCCTCGCCGTCTTCGAGGCGCGCACGGGGCTGCTCCAGCAAGGGCGCCCGGGCGGGATCGGCCTGCTCAGGGCCGCACGTGACCCCACCGTCGACATGATCGGCTGGGACCAGGTGGCGGACGAGCTCAAACGCCGGGGGTTGCTCGATCAGCCGGACACGTTCCTGTTCACGAGCATGTGGTACCACAGCGGCCACCTTGCGTTCGCAACCCGCGGCTCGTCCACGCCGGTCCTTTGTTACAACCCGATCGACGCCCGCAGCTTCGCGTTCTGGAGCCGCCCCCGCGACTGGGTCGGTGAGAACGGCATCCTCGTCTCGGTGAACAACCGCATGAACGAGCCCAACGGCTATGCAGGTTGGTTCGACCGGATCGAGCCGCTCGGCGCCTTCGAGGTCATGCGCGGAGGGGCGCCCGTGCGCAGGGTCAGGCTCTTCCGGTGCGTCCGCCAGACCCGGCCGTTTCCCTTCGACCGCTTGAAACCCCGGGGCGACCTGGCCGGGCGGCGCGAGCCGGAGGGGCCGTCCCGGGTGCGCTAACGAGCGCGCTTGCGGCGACCTCCCCGTGCGCGCAACTTCCGCTCGCCGGTAGAATAGGGCGGACGTTGCGGTTGGCCGCGACGCGGACCCCGGGAGCTGCCTCGCCATGGACCAAGAGACCGCGATCCCGCCAGATCGCCTGACCGGACCGATCTCGAAGTTGGTCGGCCTCTACCAGGGGTTCCTTCGGCGCACGGCCGAGCACTTCTTTCCGGAGGCGCTGCTCGACGCCATCGGGGACCGTACCGTCATCAACTGGGACGGCCGCCGGCGCGAGGAATACTATCGGCTGACCGAAGATCCTGATGGCGTCGGGCTTATACTCGACTGGTTCGGCACCCGCTACATGTTCCAGCCTGGCAGCCCGACGCCGTTCCTGCCCGCCGAGCGGCGGCTCATCGAAATTATCGTCCGCACGCTCGACCTGCGGTTCCGCGGTCTGTTCGACCTCGAAATCGTCCACCGCGCGGAGCGTTTCCACTACGCGCTCGAAGACCTGATCATCACCGAGTACCTGAACCCGGCCGACCCCTTTCGGGTTCCCGCGGTGCTCGAGGCGCTGCGGGTTGCGGCGCTGTCGACCTACGAGAACCGGCGGGTGTCGATGGGTGCCGTGTTGCTCGGTACGCAGAACGACCCCGCCGCGCCCAACTGGACGAACCCGGGGGGAGCACCCCGGTTCAACACCAGGCTCACGGGCATCAAGGGGTTCCACCGGCTCGGCGACGGTCTCTGCACGGCATTCATCGTCGACCGCCAGGGGGAGCTCGGCCGGATCGTCGACATCGAGCGCTGGACCCAGCGCACGCAAGGGGCGAACGCCCTGGTCGACCCTTGCCCGCGCGAGTACATCCATCACGCCCGCGCCACGCGCTCGGGGGGGCACGTTTGCCTGCTCCTGACGCGCTCACAAGAGATCAAGGTCTTCGCGCGGGGCACGATGGTGTTCGCGTTCAGCGACGCGCGCTGGCGCCTCCTGGACATCCCGACCAAGTTCGCCACCTGGTGCCGGGCGATCAGCACGAGCTGCCCGAGCGACCTGGCGCTGAAGCTGTTCCAGGCCGCCCTGAACCTGGCCGAGGACCGTAAAGGGGGCCTGTTCGTCGTCCTGCGCGACCCGGCGAAGTCGGTCGCCCAGTTGATCGCCCCCCAGGACCGGATCGTGGAGGACGTCATCGCCGACGACCCCCAGGACCCCGAGAACCTTTCACCCCGGCAGTCGAAGCGCGTGCTCCATCACGTCGTCCGCGGCCGCAGCCTTGCCGACCTCGACTCGTCCGAGCTGGAGGCCCTGGCCGGCATCGACGGCGCGGTGGTGACCGACCTGAGCGGCCGGTTGCTGACCTTCGGCGCGATCCTGCGCATCGACCCCGAGGCGCTCAAGGTCGCCCGCGCTGTCGAGGGTGCGCGGACCCTCGCCGCGCTCGCGGCCTCGTTCCACGGTCCCGTGCTCAAGGTCAGCGAGGACGGCTTCCTGACGATGTACCTCGGCGGGCGCAGGATGTGGGAGTTGTGAGCGGATCGGCCCGCATCCGCGACCGCTACCGGTCGCGCTCCTCCGCATCGGACGTATCGACCTGGAGCGCCTCGGTGATCAGCCGCGTTGTGACCTCGTCGAGGTGAGCGTGGAGCGTATCGTTAAGCTGTTGGTACTCCGGCCAGAGCGTTTCCTCGACGAACTGGGGTGAAACGCGCGCCATGATCGTCGTATGGCGCTGCCTTCGGTACCGGTACGGCTTGACGCCATAACGCCGGAGGAGCGCGACCAGAAGCCGGTGGGACCAACTGTCCGGCACGGTGAATGAGTATTCGACCGGCGCGTCGGTTTGTTCAAGCTCCCGCAGCCGTGCCTGGATCCGCTCCCTCGCGCTCGCCGCGGCCGCGCGTTCGCCTTCGGTGCCCGGCCGCGCATAGAGGGCCTCGATTCGCCGCAGCTTCTCGATCAGCTTTTCTTCGTCGGTCATGGCAGCCGTGTGTCCTCTGCCGTCGCCGGCCGCCGCCTGCCGAAGGTCAACGACAATGACCGCGGGTCGGGGCTTTGAATTGGCGAACCGCCTGCGGGGGGAGTGACGATCATCACTTGCAGCGCCCGTCGGCTCGGGTGACGACCGCGGCTCGGATTTCTTCGGGAACGACGCTCAAGGGAGGGCGGTCGCTTCGGGGAAGGAATCCCGAAGACGCTTGAGCGCAAGCTTTGCCTCCACGCTTTCGATCGTCCGCCGCTGCGTGAAGTCCACAAGGGCCAGGCGTTCGTCGTGTTCCTCCGGGCCGAGGAATTCCTCACGCTCGCAGAGGTCGTGGAGGCGCCGCTGGAGCGAGGGTTCAAGCGCGTAGCCCGCCATCTTCCCGAGGGTCGATGCGCAAAAGACGATCGTGGATTCAATGTGCGGGTCGGCGTTCGACGCAGTTGCCATACGGGACGCTTCCGGAGTGCGAACGGGCAACGTTCCCCGCCATGCATCCATTGTAAGCGCCCTCCAATGACGAAGGAAGCCGAGCCTTCTCGGTGAGAGTCGATTACGTGCAGCGCATTAGGCCGGCGACCCGGTGAGAATGACGTGCAATGGGCCTCAAATTCCCGGGAATACATTATGCATGTAGAGATGTAATCTAATGGAATTTTAAATTTCGAAAAATTTAGATCTAAAACCCGATTTGCGCAGGGTCCCCTTTTGCTTGCGTCGGCAATCGGGCCGTTGATCTTCGATTTGCTGAGCGAAGAAGTGGAGGGCGACCGGGAACGGAGCGCGTCCGAAGGGTCGCCCGGGTCAAGACACGAATGGAGAGGGGCGGGAAGGTCTTGCGGCCTCACGGACTGAGGCTCGAGAATCGAATGCCCTTAGGGGGCCTTTGGCGCCGAGCCGGTCCCTGCCGCCGGTTTCATCGTGTTCTTCATGGCGCCAGGCCCAGCGCTCTGAAGGCCCACTTTCGTTGCGTCGGCGCCGTCTGCGGCCGTGCCGGGGTTCATTTGGGTGCTCGGGCCGGAGTCGCCGCACCCGAAAGACAGCGCTGGAACAACGAGACCCAGCGCGATTCGCCGTCGAAGTCGCATCGAAGCGTTCCTTTGAATTTCCTGTTGATGGAACATTCCCACGGTGACGCGACGAACGAGTGACCACGATCCGCTGAGCGGCTGGAATTTCGGGCCAGCGGCTCGCGGTCACTCTGTTCTCGTGGCGTCTTGTCGTCCGGTCAATACGAATCGGCGCTGACGGTCTCACCGCCGCTTCGCGTGCCGATCGCCCACCACGTCACGGGAGCAATCGAATCCTTGACGAACCTCACCGAGCCGTCAGTGAAGCCGACGTTCACGCCCCCCGAGTGGTTACTGTTGGGGGGCATCGAACTGCTGGGGCCGCCCCATTGGTTGTCGACGCCGTAAGGGCCGCCGCTGTTGTAGCAATTGACGCTGTTGGGAGGGCCGAAATGGCTGTAGGTGTTGACGAGCCCGTACCAGGGATACGCGTTCACCCAGATCCAACCGATGTACGTCCCATTATTGGTCGACGTTGACCCCGGGATGCTCTGGCAAGACGCCAGGTAGGCCAAGGCTTGCGCCTGGGTCCCGGTCGGGTCGGTGCCATAGACCGGGGCGGGAATGGGGCTGCCGGGGTTCGCGAAACTCGTCCGCTTGAAATCGGGCGAGCTCCGCGCAATGGAAGGATTGCCCGACAAACCGTGGAGCCGTTCGCTGAACAAGCCGGTGTTCGATGTGCCGTCGCGGATCGACTCGATGCCGATCGGCCCGACATTCGGGTGGTTGTACCAGCCGTTCGGGACGACGGTTCCCGTCCAGAAGGCGAAGGTCCCCGGCCCCCCCTGGTTCCCGACGTAATCCAGCGTTCCCCAAGGTGGATTCGTGGACTGTTTCACCCCGTCGCTCGGACAGAGCAGGACGCTGAGCTGGGTGAAGGCCACCGTCGTGTTCGTGCCCGTGGCGCACTGCTGGTCGTACACGGTGAACGAGAAGTTAAAGGCGTTGTAGAGGGGCCCTTGCTCGAGTTGGGGCAGGAGCTGGGTGGGCCAGCCGACGCTCCAACCCGTGCACGGCGCGGAACCGCTCGGGTACATGCAGGACAAGGGGAGCACCTGCGTCTGCGAGATGTAATTGTGGACCGCCAGCCCCAGTTGCTTCAGGTTGTTCACGCACTGCGACCGACGGGCCGCCTCGCGCGCCGCCTGGACGGCGGGCAGCAGCAGGGCGATCAAGACCGCGATGATAGCGATCACCACCAGCAATTCGATCAACGTGAAACCGCGACGCCGAGACATGAGGGAACACCTCCGGGACGAATGCCCCAAAAACGAAGATGAGAGGAGAAGCTTTGCGGACAGGATTCGTTAACGATGCCATCGACCGATCTTTTGCACAACAAGAATCTCCCCGACGCCAAACATTTTTCTTGATCTCCGGCCAAAACCTTCCAGTCGTACCGGCGATCTGGGAAAAGGTTCCGCACCGCGAGCCTGCCGCGCAGGCTGTCCCGGTGCCGGTGCGTCGATCCGACGCCGGCGCGCGAACGGGCCGTCAAGCTGCGCTTGGCGGGTTGATTCTCGGTTTGGACGTAAAAGGAAATGGCCCTCCCGCCGGCTCGGCGGGGCATGCGCGCCAGGGGTGCCCGAGCGACATGGCGCGTCCAGGGTCGGGAACCGCTTAACGTTTGTGTTCGCCCTGGCCAACCGAGGATCGATCGGAACAACCAAACACGGAGTAGACGGACTCCTGTTCCTTGGCCCCGAACGGGGCGGCGGGTCGTCGCCGGACGCATGGCCGCCCCTCGGTTGGTGCGCTCAGATCGTTTCCATGATCTTCTCCAGCGTCTCCCTCGACGGCCGCAGCGCCTCATCCGGTAAGAGCGCCAGCGGGGTGTCGACCATGTTCTGCTGGGTCACGAAGTCGGCCCGGTCGGGGGCCACGTAGAGCAGCCCCGTCAGGAACTCCGCACGATCCTGGCTCTCAATCAAGAGCCGCGCAGCCGAGCCGCGATCGGTGACCTTGTGCTCGTCGTGGCGCAATGCGCGCAGCACGATCCAGGAGCCGTCGTGGAGCTGCACGCGGGTTGTCTCGCCGGCTTTTTGCTCGACTTCGATCTCGGCAAGGCGCGGGACGAATCCGATGTCTTGCAGGGGCTCCTCATGGGCCTTGGCCCAGTCCCAGCTCTTGGTGGAGCTGGCGAAGTCGTTGAACGTGACGCACGGACTGATGATGTCGAGCACCGACAATCCGCGGTGCTTGAGCGCGGCCTTGAGGAGCGGGACGAGTTGCTTCTTGTCGCCGGCGAACGAGCGGGCGACGAACGTCGCGCCCCCCATGATCGCCTCGAGGCAGAGGTCGAACGGTGGAATCGTGTTCTCTTCCCCCGTCTCCCTGCGCAGGTGGGCGTGGAGGTCGGCGGTGGCCGAGAACTGTCCCTTCGTCAGGCCGTAGCAGCCGTTGTTCTCGATCAGGTAGAGCAGCGGCAGGTTGCGCCGGCAGGCGTGCTTGAACTGGCCCATGCCGATGTTGGCCGTGTCGCCGTCGCCGCTGATGCCGATGTTCAAGAGCTTCCGGTTGGCCACGGCCGCGCCCGTCGCGACCGACGGCATCCGCCCGTGCAACGCGTTGAACCCGTGGCTGTACTGGAGGAAGTACGCGGGGGTCTTGCTCGAGCAGCCGATCCCGCTGAACTTGACCGTCATGTACGGGTTCACCCCGACCGCCTTGCATGCCTCGGTCAGGTAGCTCGTGATGCTGTTGTGCCCGCACCCCTTGCACAACGTCGAGGGCAAGCCCTGAAAGGCCAGGGCCGGCAGCGAAAAGCTGTGGCCGTTGCTCTCGATCAGGATCGTCGCTTCGGTGGCCATTGCTGGAATCACCTCGGGCTAATTGTCATCAAGTGTTGAATCATAAGTGAGAGCGGCAGTACGACCGCGACCGCGCGGCCAGCCCCAGTGAGGTCTGTTGACGGCAAGGCGAGAGGCGGCTCCCACACGGCGATCCGATCCCCCCGCTTGCTCGGTGTCCCTGGATATCACTCCGGCGAAACGTCCGGCGCGTCGTGGGGGACGTCGGGGTTGTCGGCCTCGACGTTGCCGGTCGGCCAACCCGGTCCGGAGGGGCTCTTCTCCCAACCCAGAACGGGCCGGACGATGTTCTCGGCGGCGATCGGGGTGCCGTTGTAGTGGGTGATCGCCTGTAGGCGGTCGCCGGCCGAGCCGGGGAACTTCGCGCGCAAGAGCGAGGTGATCTGCGCGTCGCGGTTCTGCTCGATCACGTACACGCGCTGGTGCCGCTCGATGAAGTGGAGCACGTCGTCGGCGACCGGCAGGGCGCGCAGCCGGCAGTACTCGGTCGCGATCCCTTGCTCCTTGAGGACGTCGCGCGCCTCGACTACGGCCGGATGCGAGCTGCCGTACGCGATCAGGCCGATGCGGGCGCTTACGGGGCCCTCGATCACGGGGGCGGGGACCTTGGTACGGGCGGTATCCAGCTTGCGCGCGAGGCGGTCAAGGTTCTTCTTCCAATCCTCCGGCCGCTCGCTGTACCCCGACTTCTCGTTGTGCCCCGTGCCGCGGGTGAAGTAGGCGGCCAGGGGGTGCTCGGTCCCGGGGATCGTGCGGCGGCACACGCCGTCGCCGTCGACGTCCTTGTAGCGCTCGAACTGGCCGTAGCGCTCGATATCCTCAGCGCTCAGGACCTTGCCCCGTTCCAGCGGTTTCTCCGGATACTGGAAGGGATCGGTCAGCCAGAGGTTCATGCCGAGGTCGAGGTCGGTGGCGACGAAGACCGGCGTCTGGAACTGCTGGGCCAGGTCGAGCGCCTCGGCGGTCAGGGAATAGCACTCGCCGACGGAACCAGGGATGAGGACGATGTGGCGGCAATCGCCGTGGCCGAGCAGGTGCATCTTGAGGACGTCGCCCTGGCTGGTGCGGGTGGGCAGGCCGGTGCTCGGCCCCATGCGCTGCACGTCGATGATGACGAGGGGGATCTCGGCGAAGTATGCCAGGCCCACGAACTCGGTCATGAGCGAGACGCCAGGCCCGCTCGTGGCGGTGATCGCCCGCGCCCCGGCCCAGCCCGCGCCGACGGCCATGCCGACGGCCGCCAGCTCATCCTCGGCCTGGACCACGGCGAACGTGCGTTTGCCGTCGGGGCCCGTGCGGTACTTCTTCAGGAACTCCTCAGTGTACTCGGCAAGGCTGCTGGAAGGGGTGATCGGGTACCACGTCAGCACGCTCGCCCCGCCGAACAGGGCGCCGAGCGCGGCCGCTTTGTTCCCCTCGATGAGGATCTGGTTCCCCGTCGAATCGATCCGCTTGACGCGGAAGGGGAGGTCGCCCGGGAGGTTCTCCTCCGCCCAGGCGTGGCCGGTACGCGCTGCGCTGATGTTGATCTCGGCGGCCTTCGCCTTCCGCCCCGGAAACTCGCGGCGGATGCCCGACTCGACCGCGTCCATTTCGATCCCGGTCACGTAGGCAACCACGCCGACGTAAACCATGTTGACAACCTTTCGCAGCTTGTCCCGGTAGGACTTATCCCCCTTATCGGGGGGATAAGCCTGCTCGACGAGCTTCGCGAAGGGGACGGGGAAGAACTGGACGTCGTCGCGGACCGTCCGGAGGTCGTCGGCGAAATCGTCGCGGTAGATGCAGATCGAGCCCGGGTTCAAGAGACGTACGTCGTCCTTGGCGGTCTGCTCGTTCATGCAGACGAGGATCGGGGTGTCGAGCCGGTGGGCGACGTACCCCCTGGCGCTCGCGCGGATGTGGAACCAGGTGGGCAGCCCCTCGATGTTGGAGGGGAAGACGTTCTTGCCGCTGCACGGGATGCCCATCGCGTAGAGCGCGCGCAGCAACACGAGGTTGGCGGACTGGCTGCCCGAACCGTTGACCGTGCCGACCCGGATGGCCAGGTCGTTCACCGAGGCGGGAGACGACGCGGTCCCGTCAGAGACGGGATATGTCTCGACCACGGAAAGAGTGGATGACATGGTGTGCCTCGCGAGAGACGGGCACCACGGTCGCGGCCTTCACGCCTGAGGGGACAGCGTTGTCACGACAATCGTCGCGAAGACCGCTTTCATCAAAGGTTGCCAAAGACCGCGCATGCCCTGACCCACCCTCAGTCGATCATAACGGCGCGTGGATCGCAAGGGTTTGCCGATTCTGTCGGCGGCACGGTCTCGGGGACGGCTAAACTTCGGAAGGGGCGCGCAAACGATGACGGGCGCGCGTGATACCGTTGCGCAGGGTCACACCCGCGGTCGTATCGAGGGGAATGCGGGAGGACCGCTCCCGGCGCTCTTCGTCGCGCAGCGACGTCAGAAACTGGCGGGCGGCCTTCAAATCGGAATCGTCGATTTCGGGGAGCGTGTTGGTTTGCATGGAACGTTTTCGGGCTAGCCGTGGGCTAAAGGACATGAGGAACGTGGCCCGGGACTCCCTGTCCCGGAACCGGGGAGATACGAAACAGACAGGTTCATCCGTGAGACCGACCGTGGTAGGTAAGCAACTGTCGGGCCGGACGGGATACTGCCGGCAATCCTCGAACAGTCGGAGGGATTCTGAGCAGGTTGACGCCTGTGCGAGGGCCACACGTAATATCGGTCGTTCCGGCCGCTTGCATGAATCCTGCGCAACCACTCCCGCCGATTTTTTAGCGCCTGTGGGCAATCCGTTCCGCGCCCTGTCTTCCTTGCGTAAGATATTCAAACATTCACCACAAAGAGCATGAAGGACGCGCAACGGAAGGACCTAGAGTGTCTCGGACTCTTCCTAATGTGCCCTTCGCGTTCTGTGTGCCTTCGTGGTGAGATTCTCGTCTGGGAGAGCGTTCCACGTTGACGACAAACCCATTTCACCGCGCTGTTTACCTCACGGGGCCCACGGCCTCCGGAAAGACCGCCGTCGGCGTGGCGCTGGCGCGCCGGCTGGGGGCGGAAATCGTGGCGCTCGACTCGATGACGCTCTACCGGGGGATGGACGTCGGTACGGCGAAACCGACGCTCGAGGAGCGCGGAGGCGTGCCGCACCACCTGATTGACGTGATCGACCCGTGGGACATGGCCAGCGTCGCGCAATTTCGGGCCTGGGCGCTGGACGTGGCGGCCGGTGTCGAGGCGCGGGGAAGCCGTGTGCTCTTCGTGGGGGGGACGGCTCTCTATTTGAAAGCGCTGCTGCGCGGGCTGTTCGAGGGTCCTGGGGCCGACCCCGTCTTGCGGGCGCGCCTGGAGGAAGAGGCCGGGGCATTCGGCACGGACGTCCTGCACGCGAGGCTGGCCACGCTCGATCCGCCGTCGGCCGCCCGGCTGCACCCGAACGATCGCCGGCGGGTCGTCCGGGCCCTCGAAGTGATTGCAGCGACAGGACAACCACTGAGCCGGCTGCAAGCGGAGCACGACCGCCCCGCGCCGCCGGGGGTGGCCGTGTTCGCGCTGGAACGGCCCCGCACCGTGCTTTGCCGCCGGATCGACCAGCGCGTGCTGCAAATGATCGGCGACGGGCTGCTCGAGGAGGTCCGCGCCTTGCAGGCGGGCCCCCGCCCGTTGAGCGCGACGGCCGCGCAGGGCGTCGGCTACCGCGAAGCGCTCGATCGCCTGGCCGGGAGAGTCGACTCCGACGCGGCGATGGTCGCCCAGATCCAGACGCGCACCCGGCAGTTCGCGAAGCGGCAGATGACCTGGTTTCGAGGCCTGAGCGAGGTCAAGCTCTGGCCGGTGCCGGACGACGAGCCCGCGGAAGTCACGGCGGACCGGCTGGCCGACGCGCTCGGGTGATGCGCGTCGGTAAAGCACGTCGCGCGGGGTGGGTGCGGAAGCTGGGTGGCACGCCCAGAGTCTTCGACGGGCGCGGCGAACCGCCAATGTAGGTCGACCACGCCCGTCGAAGACCCCGGGCCGGCCATCCGGCCGCGCGATCAACGGTCTTTGACCTGTTACCCGCCGTCCCGGAAACTGCCCTTCACCGATCCGCGCCGTTCTGTTACGAAACTACTCCGACACCGGACCGCGCCTGCGCGGTGGGTTTCGGAGCGGGCAAGGGAGGCCGAGGGCTCGAAGCGCGAGGGGGACCAGGCGCGCGGGGCCGTTCCCAAGGAAGGGGACTGATGCTCATGGGCCGGCGAATCGTACAACTCGTGAGCCTGATGTTGACCGCTGGGCTGAGCGTCCCGCTGGCTCTGGCGCTGGCCCAGCCGCCCGAGCCGGCGCCGGTGGTGCCAGCGCCCGCGGCCGACACCAAGAAGGAGAGCACCGACGCCGAGCTGCCGCCGCTCGTCCCCATCGAGGGAGCCGAGCCGTCCCCCGTGCCGGCACTCCCCCCGCCACAGGAGAAGGACCTGCTCGACAAGGTGATCGTGGGGGACGCGCCGCCGGCGAAACCCAAGGCCAAGAAGAGCAATGTCCTGCCCGGCCCCAAGTCGTTGACGCTCCCCACTCCGAAACCGGCCGCCAGACCCGCCAAGGTCGCCGAAGGTGCGCCGCGGCCGGACCCGGCAGGGGTAACGCTGGCGGGAGGACAGGGCGAGATGCCCGAACTCCCCGTAGCGGCGAAGGACAGCGCGGCCCCACCGGGCTCGGACGTCACCCCGCTCCCCAGGATGCCACGTTCGGGAGCCGCGGGCGACGAGCCGGCGCCGCTGCCGATCGCGCCGGCCGACGCGCGGGACATGCCCGACGCCGCGCGCTCAGTCAAGACACCAGCCGGTTCGGAGCCGGGCCATTCGCCTCGCGATGCCGTCGACGATGCCGCCGCGCTCGATGCCCAGTTGCGGCAATCGCAGGCCCCGACCGGCGCACCCGCCGCCGAGACGAACCCGTTGCCCCCGGCCCTCGATCCGTCGGGCAAGGCGGGCACGCCCGTGGCGAACCCGAACCCGAATGCGGGCGCGGACGGAGTCGAGTCCTTCGTGCTCCCTGCGGACCAGTTGCCCCTCGGCCGGCAGGCGGTCGGGCTGACGGTCGACGTCGTCTCGCCCCAGTTCCTGAACTTGAACCAGGAAGCATCGCTCAAGGTCGTCGTGAAGAACACCGGCTCGACCGATGCCAAGGGCGTGGTCGTGCGCGATGAGCTTCCCCAGGGGCTCACGTTCCAGAGCAGCCAGCCGATCGCCCAGGTCGCCGCCGGCAGCTCACTGCTGGTGTGGCGGCTGGGAACGGTCGCCGCGGGCTCCGAACGCATCATTCTGCTCCGCGTCATCCCCAAGAAAGTGGGTGCTTTCGAGCACGCAGCGACGGTGACCATGCAGGCCGGAGGCAAGGCGCGCACGTTGGTGCGCGAGCCGAAGCTGAAGGTCGAGCAGACTGTCAGCACGGCCAAAGTCCTGAAAGGGCAGCAGGTCGAGTTCCGGATAGCCATCACCAACACCGGCAACGGACCGGCGCACCGGGTCATCGTCCGGGCGAAGCTCACCCCGGGCCTGCGTCATGAGTCGGGAGAGCCGAACGAAGAGAACCTCTTCGAGCAGGAGCTCGAGCTGCTCGAGCCCGGTCAGCGCGTCGCGCTTGACCCGCTGGTCACCGACGCGATTGCGGGGGGACAGCAAACCTGCATCGTCGAGGCCAAGAGCCCCGACGTGACCACGGCCCTCGACGAGGCACGGACCACGCAGGTCGTGAGCGTGGTCGAGCCCAGGCTCGCGATGACGGTCGCAGGGCCGGACAAGCGGTTTACCGATACGATTGCCCGCTACGACGTCACGCTCGCCAACCCAGGCACCGCGACGGCCCGCAAGATCCGCGTGCTCGTGAGCCTACCCGTCGACGGTCGCCTCCTGGTCGTACCGTCGGGCGCCCAATTCGACCGGGCGAGCCGCAAGCTGGTCTGGAACGTCGTGCAGCTCGATCCCGCCGAAAAAACGACGTTCAGCTTCCAGGTCCGCATGGGGAGCTCCGGCCGCTACGAGGTTGCCGTCGAGGGGCGTGCCGACGGGGGACTGCACGTCGAGGGATTGAAATCGACCACCGTGGAGGGGCTCGCCGACCTCGACCTGGAGGTCACCGAGAAACGCCGCGTCGTGGACGTCGGTGACACGGCCGTCTTCCAGGTCAAGATCACGAACCGGGGGACGAAGGAAGCGACCCACCTCTTGATTCGCGGCTTCCTCTCCAACAACCTGCTTGCCAAAGAGGTCGACGTCGAGAACAACGGCGACGTTCAGTTCAACGACAAGACCGGCGAAGTCGTCTTTCCCCAGATTGAGCGCCTCGGTTCAGGCAAGGAGACGACTCTCAGCGTCAAGGTGCAGGCACTCCCCAAGCCGGGGTTGGCGACCTTCCGCGTCGAGTTGATGCACGACGATCTCGGCAACGGGAAGATCGAAGACATGGGTTCCTTCCGCGTGACCCCCGCCCGTACTGCGGAGAAGTGAGCGCGCAAAAGTCCGCGGGCGCGACACCCGACCGATACCCGGCGAGGGCTTGCGCGGCTTCCTGGCGCATCGGCAGTTTAATCCGCTCGCGTCCCCCGTGTAGAATCAAGGGGCGACATGGAGCGCCGCCCCGTATCCCCACGCCCGTATCCCCACGCGCTGATGCACCCCGAGGCGAGAGACACCGCGATGCCACGACCCCACTGCTTCCTCGCCGGCGCGCTCGCGCTGCTTGTTTCCGCGAATGTCGCGTCCGGGCAGGAGGCCAAGAACGCGCAGCGACCCGCCAACCGGCTTGCCCGCGAGACCAGCCCCTACCTGCTCCTCCACGCGCACAACCCGGTCGACTGGTATCCGTGGGGTCCCGAAGCGTTCGCGCGGGCCAAGGCCGAGAACAAGCCCGTGTTCCTCTCGGTGGGATACTCCAGTTGTTTCTGGTGCCACGTGATGGAACGCGAGTGCTTCGAGAACGCCGAGATCGCCAAGCTTTTGAACGCGCGCTTCGTCTGCGTGAAGGTGGACCGCGAGGAACGCCCGGACGTCGATCAGATTTATATGAGCGCGATTCAGGCCTTCGGCGGCGGCGGCTGGCCGATGTCGGTGTTCCTGACGCCCGACGGCCGCCCGTTCTACGGTGGGACGTACTTCCCGCCCAAGGAACGCGACGGCATCCCCGCCTTCCCGACCGTCTTGAATGGCGTCGCCGACGCCTGGCGCGACGAGCGCGCGCAGGTCGAGAAGGCGGCCGAGCAGCTCACCGGCATGGTGCGCAAGTCGCTCGCCGGCGCGGCGTCCAAGCGTCGGGCTCCGCTCAGCCGTGCCCTGGCCTCGGCCGGCCGCGCGGCCCTGACCGAGGACTTCGACCCCGAGTACGGCGGCTTCGGCTATAACCCCCAGAACGCGCGCCGGCCGAAGTTTCCCGAGCCCGGGAACCTCGTCTTTCTGCTCGACCAGCACCGCCGGGACCGCAAGGCGAAGAAGTCCGGGGACGAGACCCCCGACAAGCCCGCTCCGCTGGCGATGGTCGCAACAACGCTCGACCGCATGGCGCGCGGCGGGATCCGCGACCAGATTGCTGGCGGCTACCACCGCTACTCCGTCAGCCGGTACTGGATCGTCCCCCACTTCGAGAAGATGCTCTACGACAACGCCCAGCTCGCCGAGGCGCACCTCCTGGCCTTCGAGGCGACCGGCGACCCGCGCTGGCAGCGCGAGACTGAAGACACGTTCGCGTTCGTCGCGCGCTCCCTGACCGCGCCCGAAGGCGCGTTCTACTCCGCCCTCGACGCCGAGACCCGCGGGGAGGAAGGGGGCTATTACGTCTGGACCCGCGAAGAGGTCAAGGACGTGCTCGGCGGCGGGGCCGATGGCGACGCCTTTAACCAGGTCTACGGCCTGAAGCGTGACCCGAACTTCGAGAAGGGGCGCTACGTGCTGCTGGAGCCCCGCACGCGCGCAGAACAGGCCGAGACCCTCAAGACCACCCCCGATGCGCTCGAGAAGCAGCTCGTCCCCCTGCGCACCCGCATGCTGGCCGCCCGCGAAAAGCGTCCGGCCCCGTTACGCGACGACAAGGTGCTCACCGCCTGGAACGGCCTGATGATCGCCGCCTATGCCGAGGGTTACCGCGTGCTCAAGGACGAGCGCTATAAGCAGGCCGCCGAGAAGGCCGCCGATTTCGTGCTCAAAACGCTCCGCACGCCCGACGGCCGTCTCCTCCGCACCTACCGCGCAGGGCAGGCGCGGCTGCCGGCATACCTCGAAGACTACGCGTACCTGGTCCACGGCCTGCTGCGCTTGCACGCCGCCACGGGAGACGCGCAACGCCTCGCCCAGGCACGCACGCTGGCCGACCGGATGATCGCCGACTTCGCCGACGACGCCGAGGGGGGCTTTTACTTCACGGCCGGCGATCACGAGAGCCTACTCGCGCGCCCGAAGACCCAGTACGACGGCGTTCTCCCCGGTCCGAACAGCCTGGCCGTGCGCGACCTCGTCGCGCTCGGCGTGCTCACCCGCGAAGCCCGCTACCTTGACCGCGCCGGCCGGGCGCTCGAGGCGTTCAGCGGGTCGATGGCCCAGAACCCGATCGGTTTCCCCTGCATGTTGCTGGGCCTGGAAGAGTACCTTGACGCCCGCCCCACCCCCGAGGTGGTTGCCGGCGCCGCGCTGCCGGGCGGCAACGACGTCCTGTCGGCCGAGGCCGCCCTGGACCTCGGCGGCGGCAAGGTGGGACCGGGCGCGACGCTGGACGTGACGGTTACCGTCACGCTCAAGAAGGGGTGGCACATCTATGCGAATCCCACCTCGGACGACCTCAAGCCGACCACGCTCGTGGTCGCGCCCGATCAGGACGCGACGCTCGTCAAGGTGACGTACCCTGCCGGGGAATCGAAACAGCTTGTCTCGACGGGCGACGCCAAGGTCGCCGTTTACGAGGGCCGGGTCGTCCTGGCCGCACAGGTGAAGCTCGGCCAGGGGCCCCCGCCAGACGCCCTGAAGCTTCAGCTTCGCTACCAGGCCTGCGACGACCGCGCGTGCCTCGCCCCCGCGACGCTCGCGGTACCGGTGTCGCTAATTGCCAAACGCTGAGTCGTTCCGAAAGGAGTTCTCGTATGAGCACGACCGAGCTCAAGATCGGACCCGACGACAACGGGCGCGCGATGAGCCTCGACGACTTCGACCGGGCGGAGGCGGAGGAAGGATTCCTGTACGAGCTGAGCCGGGGGGTGATCGCCGTGGTGGATGCGCCGCAACCTCGACACCTTGCCCAGGTGGACACGACTCGGGAGCAGTTCTCGGCCTACCGGCATGCGCACCCCGGGCGAATTTTTCGTATTGCCGGCGGAGCGGAGTGCAAGATTCTTATCGCCGAGCTCAATTCCGGGCGTCATCCGGACCTGGCGATCTACAAGTCGCCTCCGCCGGAAACCGAAGACGACCTGTGGTCGGAATGGATCCCCGAGATCGTCATCGAGGTGGTTTCCCCCAGCTCGCGGCACCGCGATTACCACGAGAAGCCCGAGGAATACCTCCGCTTCGGGGTGCTGGAGTACTGGATCATCGACGCCGACAAGCGGGAGATGCTCGTCCTGAAGCGTTCGCGTGGCCGCTGGGTCAACTACGTCGTCCGCCCACCCGACGTCTTTCAGACCCGGCTCCTCCCCGGCATGACGTTCGACTGCGGCGCTGTGTTCGCCCAGGCCGGCGCATGACTCATCGCGCGGCGGCGGATTTCTGTGCGGTGCATTTCACGCACCCCATAATGCCCGCAGCGCGGGGATGAGTGTAAATTGCCGGATGTGCGCTGAAGCTGCGCGTGTTATAGTCGACCGAGCAAGGACATCGTCGACTTCCTCATCGTGCTTCGACCGATCCATCCTCGATCTCGACGCGAGGAACTGCCATGAAGAACCGCGCGGGGGGGTGGGAGGGACCGCTGGTGCTCCTCTTGCTTTTCATGGTTGTGATGGGTGCCCTCTCACTGGTCGAGCGCGGGGGTGCCCATGCTCCGGTGCTCTTCCTGGCCGCGCTCTTGCTGGGCCTCGTGCTGCTCCGTCGGTCGAGACGTTGCCCCACGTGCGGATGCGCCGGCATGCCAGGCCGGGCGACTCGCGGGGTCTTCGAGTGCCCTGACTGTGGCGCGCGCTTCCGCCGCGTACGTCAGGGCTCGGCCGCGTGGCTCGACCTGGAAAGGCCGCGTTCGAAATACGAGGCGAAAGCGCCGTTCCTTCGTGTGAGCCGTGGTCGCCTGGAGCGCATCCCGCTTTCACCGGACGGCCGCTGGGCCTGGATCAGCTCGTTTCTGCCGCGACTGCGGGCCCTGCGGCGTCAGTTGCGCCCCCTCGGGGACCGGCCGGCTCCCGAGCTGAACCTGTTGAAAACGCTCCCGCTGAAGGTCGACTTCATGGAGAGTTGGGGCCCGGTCGAGCCACCGATGCCGCCGACCGGCGTGACGTTTTCGCCGTCGACTTTGCGCTCGTTCGCGGCAAAGACCGGCCTCGCCGTCGTGTTAGGGGCCGCTGTCGCATCGATGGTGCCGAGCCTGTTGCGCTTGCGTGCGCTCGACGACGCGTATTACGCCGTCGTTCTCCTGGCGATCTGCGTGTGCGCGTTCGTGACTCTCGTGCTCGGCCGGGTGTTCAAGCTGACCTCGGGGGCGACCCTCGCCCTCCTCACGTCCGACCTCGTCCTGAAGGCCTTGCACCTCGCGGCGATTGGCCGGCTCCCGGATCCCTACGTCCTCGGGACGATGGCCGTCGTCTTTCCGATGACCCCGCTCCTGATCAGTCCTCTCTTCCGGCGTTGGCGGGTCGACGAGCAGTCCAAGGGAGACTTCACCACCGGTCGGCTCTTGCGCAACAAGCAGGCCAGGGTCTTGGCCCGTGCGAGTCGAAACCTGACCGAAGCCCGCCGTGTTGGCTGAAGGCACACGTAACCTACTCGTCGAGCCGTCCGCTCACGTCTTCAATCGCTCCGTCCACCCATTCGCGGAACTCCTCGCGGTCCTCGCCGATGCGGTCGCGTGCCGACTCCAGGACGTGCAGCGATTCCGCGGAGGCGAGCGTGACGAGGCCGTCGAGGGCCTGCTGCCAGACCTCGGCAGCGGGGTCCTGGATTGCCTCATCCAGGAATGCGATCGACGCATGCGTGCGCAGTTGCCAGACAACCTCCACGATCAGCGCGCGGACGGCCGGGTTGGGCTCCGTGCGGTAGGCGTCGACCAGGCCGGGGAGGGCGTTCTCGCCGAGCTCCATTAGGCCGTGTAGCGCGGCTTCGTGATGGCCTGTGCGCGCCAGGTCCAGGCAAGAAGCGATCGTCCTCATTGGGGCAGCCCCGTTCGTGTCAGTGGGTCACTTCGTCACGACCGTCGATTTGCTCGGCCTGCCAGTCCTCGAGGTCGACGGTCGCCCCTCGCCCGAGGAAGTTCACGACGGCGACGAACTGGTCGCGCTTGCCGCGGCGGATCACGGTCCCCTCGATGCCGAGCAAGGGGCCCGAGGTGATCCGCACCCGTGCGCCGACGGGCATCGTGGGCTCCGGCAGGACGGTCAGGCCCGAGGAGAGCACCTGGTGCACCTGGCGCAGGTCGTTCGTCAGCCGAGCCTGGTCGGCAACCTCCAGCACCTTTACAAGCCGGTTGCTCTTCAGGGCGGTCACGCGGTCGCCGTCGCCGCCGAGCAGGAACAGGTAGCTCGTGAACAGCGGAGCCACCGTGCGGATCTTCCGCCCCTGCGGCGTTCGTTTCTCGAGGACGATCTGAGGCAGATAATACGCGATTCCTTGGGTGCGCAAATAACGCGCTGCCGCCTTCTCCTGGCGGGGAAGCGTGTGCAGGCACCACCAGTGCCGGCTCCCTCCGCTCGTAACGTCACCCTCCTGCCAAAGCTCGGGGGGGTGAAGGTCGGGTTCCGCAGGCAGAATCGGCATGGAAGCTCCATCCGCGCTCCGGCCCGCGAACCTGGGCCTGGAGTCCGATATCGACACTGGCACGGGCCCAGCCTCACAGTCCGTGCGAGGCAACGACGGGCCGAGTCCGCACGACGTGATTTTTACAACGACCCTAGACACGCCGAGACAATCGATGCCTTGGTTCCTGGGAGGGCGAGGCTTTTGCCGAGCCACGCCCCCATCAGGGGCGCCGCGGCGGGTCGCGGCTTGGCAGGAGCCTCGCCCTCCCAGACAAAGCCGTGCTTCTCGCGTCATCGCGGGCCACAGGATTTCTACGCTAGTGGACCTGCGGGAAGGACGTCAAGCGGAGTACAATGCGGGGCCCGCTTCGGGGCAATGGATCGTGCGGTCAGACGAGGTGCGAAAGGTCGATGGGACAGGGTCTTTCGGCCCCGCTCTGCGGGGTCTTGAACGTCAATAAGCCGCCGGGCGTGACCTCGCGCGACGTGGTGAACCAGGTGGCGCGCCTCGTCCGCAAAACGAAGGTCGGGCACGCCGGCACGCTCGACCCGCTTGCCTCGGGGGTGCTGGTCGTCTGCGTGGGGGCGGCCACGCGGCTGATCGAGTACGTCCAGCGCATGCCGAAGACCTACCGCACCGTGATCCGCCTCGGCGCGCAGAGCGACACGCTGGATGCGGACGGCCGCATCGAGGAAGTCGCGTGCCCCCACGAGCCGACCGAGACCGAACTCCGCGCTGCCCTCGATACCCAGGTCGGGACGATCACCCAGCGGCCACCGGCGTTCTCGGCCCTGAAGGTCGACGGCCGGCGGGCCTACGACCTGGCGCGGGCCGGGCAGGCCGTCGAACTCGCGCCTCGGCCTGTCACGATTGATCGCATCGACCTGCTGGCCTACGCCTGGCCCCGCCTGGAGCTGGAGATCGCTTGCGGGAGCGGTACGTACATTCGCGCGATCGCCCGCGATGTCGGTGTTGCCCTCGGCTGCGGCGGTCTCGTCGAGGTCCTGACCCGGACCCGCATCGGGGCGTTTACGATCGACGAGGCGCTCGATCCCGACGTGCTTTCGGCGCAATCGCTTCTCATTGAGCTTCGCCCGCCGCAGGAGGCCGTTGCCGGTCTGCCTCGCGTACAGCTCTCGACCGAGCATGTCGCCGCGGTGGCCCAGGGGCGGGCGGTTCCCCTTCGGGAATTGGCAGCGGGGCTCGCCGGCTCTGGCGAGGTGGCCCTGATCGGACCTGACGGCGCTCTCGTCGCCGTCGGCGAGTGCCGGCCGGGCCTGGAATCGGTTCACCCCACCCGCGTGCTTGTTCGGTAGACGGCCGGGAGGCAATGCGATGGCTCAACGGCTGCCGTCCGCGGTCCGTGAAGCGCTCGATCGGGGTGTGGCGATCCCAGCGCTGCCGCTGGCCTTGACGGCCGAGCGCCGGCTGGACGAGCGGCGCCAGCGGGCACTCTGCCGCTACTACTTGGCTGCCGGAGCCGGCGGAATCGCGGCGGCCGTCCACACGACGCAGTTCGCCATTCGCGAGCCCCGTCACGGCCTGTTCCGCCCCGTGCTGGAGCTTGTCGCCGAGGAGTTGGATCGCGCCTCGGCAGCGCGTCCGCTGGTGCGGATCGGCGGCGTCTGCGGGACGACGGCACAGGCGGTCGCCGAGGCCGAATTGCTCCGCGACCTCGGCTACCACGCCGCCTTGCTGAGCCTCGCTGGAATCGGGCCCGACGACCACGCCCGCCTTGCCCACTGCCGGGCGGTGGCGGCGGTCATTCCGCTCGTGGGCTTCTACCTCCAGCGCGCGGTGGGTGGTCCCCACCTCTCGTACGGCTTCTGGCGAGAGTTCGCCGCGATCGATGCGGTCGCTGCCATCAAGATCGCCCCGTTCGACCGCTACCGGACCATCGACGTCGTTCGCGCGGTCGCCGAGTCGGGGCGCGACGACGTCGCGCTCTACACGGGCAACGACGACAACATCGTGCTCGACCTCCTGACCCCCTATCGTTTCCGGGCCGGCGGGCGCGTGGTGGAACGGCGCATCGTCGGCGGGTTGCTCGGCCAGTGGGCCGTCTGGACCCGGCGGGCAGTCGAGCTGCTGGACGCGTGCCATGCGGCCGTGGAGCAGGGGGGCGGAACCCTTGCCGGCTTGCTCTGCCTCGCCGTGGCGGTCACCGACGCAAACGCCGCGGTGTTCGACGTGGCGAACGGCTTCGCGGGCTGCATCGCCGGCGTTCACGAGGTCCTGCGGCGGCAAGGGTTGCTCGAGGGGACCTGGTGCCTCGACCCGGCCGAGACCCTCGGGCCGGGCCAGGCGGAGGAGATCGATCGGGTCTGCCGCGCCTATCCCGAGCTCAACGACGACGCGTTCGTCGCGCGGCATCGGGACGAATGGCTCGAGGGCTAATGGGTCACTTCCATGCTCAGCCGTGAAGGGCCGGCCATTGCCGGTTCTTTGGCTTCCTGATGCGCAGGTGCCACGGCCGCCAAGGTCGCATGTCGGCCCACCGGCTGTCGCGTGAGCCAGAACGAGAACACGAGCCCGCACGCGAAGAGCAGGACGCTGATGTCTTGCGAGATCGTCATGCCCGCGAGGAACGGTCCCTCATCGGCCCGCAGACTCTCTTCGACGAACCGCGCCACCGGGTAGGCGAGCATCAACAGCGCCATCACTTCGCCGTCGCGCCGCCGGCGCGGGAAGTACCAGGTGAGGAGCGCGAGGATCAAGAACCCATTGAGCGCAGCGTAGAGCTGCGTCGGGTGAACCGGCAACGACCGCGCTGCGCTCAGCGGGATGAGGCCGGCCACGACGTGATGGGCCCACGGCAGCGTTCTGGCCGGGAACGTCAGCGCCCAGGGGAGGTGGCTGACGGCCCCGTAGCAGCACCCGTTGCAGAAACACCCGAGTCGCCCCAAGGCCACGCCCACCATCAGCGCGGGGGCCACGGCGTCGGCCATCGGGCGGAACGGGAACGGGTGCCGGACCCAGTAGAGCACCGAGCCGATCAAGCCGCCGATGATGCAGCCGTAGAAGACGATCCCCCCCTGCCAGACGCGGAAGATGTCCGTGACCCGGTGGATCGTCTCGTGATGTTGTACGACGTAGAAGAGCCGCGCGCCGATGACGCCGCCGGTGAACAGCCAGATGGCCAGGCCGTACACGTCGTCGGGGTCGAGCCGCTCGCGCTGGGCACGCCAGGCCGTAATGCGCAAGGCGCCGAAGCAGCCGAGCACGACCAGCAGGCCGAACCCGTGCAGGGTAATCCCCAGCCCGGGGATCGTAAACAGGTCCCGGTACATCGGTCGTTCCCTCCTGGTCCGACGTGAACCCTCCGGCGCCGGCAGGATGCCGCACGGAGCGGTTTCGGGCAAGCCCAGTTCCCGTGTGGCGCTTTGCGTCAAGTTGGCATGAGATGCCGACGATAACGATTCTGTCGCAATCCCGGGCGATCCCGCGCCACGAGATCCGTGGGGGACGGTCGAGCTCGGGCAGACCGGCGGGGGCGTATGGGCGACCAAGGACGGACAAGACCGCGCTGGCGTGGTTTCGGACGGGGAACGATGGTCTTCGCCGCGTGTCTCGCGTCGGCGGGCTGCCTGGGTCCGAAGGCCGTCCAGCAGACCCGCACGCGCTACAACGAGGTCTATCGCTCGACCAGCGACGAGCAGTTGCTGATGAACATTGTGCGGCTGCGTTATGCCGACTCTCCTGTGTTCATTGACCTGCCGCACATCACGAGTCAGTTCGAGCTGGCTGCGGGGGGGAGCGATCCCGGTCCCAGCGGCAGCCAGACCAACTTTGGGGTTGCGGGCCTCTGGGGGCGCGACACGCCGACCCTCAGCTACCACCCGCGCGAGGGGCGCGAAATCGCCAAGGCGCTCCTGACCCCCTTGTCGGCCGAACTCTTCAGCATCGTCAACGCCGGGGCGAACATCGAGCAGCTCCTGCTGATGACGATCAACGACATCAACGACGTGCCCAATGCGCCCCAGGCGACCGCCATGGTGCCGCGGGTGCCGGACGGCAACGCAGAGTTCCTCCAGGGAGTCCGGCTCCTCAACACGCTCCAGGACAGGGGGGCCGTGGAGCTCGCCCTGCAAACGACCGAGGACGCCGGCGTCTCGTCCGACCCCATTCCGGAGGCGCTGGTCCAGGGGCGCGACGTGCTGAGCGCCGCCAAGGACGGCTATGTCTACCGGGCCAAGACCGGAGGGCGGATGGCGCTGCTCAAGCAAGAGAAGGGACTGGTCCTCAAGGTCCGCCCTCGGTACGTCCACTCCCCCGAGATGGAAGAACTGGCGCGGCTCTTTCGCGTTGCGCCGGGGCTCAGCCGGTACAAGATCGAGTCAGAGCTCACCGGCGACACCGAGAACCGGTCGCCGAACCCGCTGGGCGAGGATACGGTCTTTCTGAACATGCGGTCGATCTTGCAGATCATGGTCTTCCTGTCGAAGGGCGTGTGCGTCCCCGAGGAACACATCGCGACGGGCGTCGCGCCGACAACGCTGAACCCAGACGGATCTCCGTTCGACTGGACGCGTGTGACGGCCGGCCACTTCTTCGTCGCCTCGCAGAAGCACCGCCCGCGCGATTCCGAGGTGGCCGTGCACTATCGCGGATACTGGTTCTCGATCGCCCGGAACGACGTCAATTCCCGGGCCGTGCTGGCCATTCTCGAAATCCTGTCCTCGCTCCAGGAGTCGGACGGCAAGACCGTCGGCCCGCTGCTCACGCTGCCACTCGGGGGATGAGCAACAGCAACGCCCGGTCCGTTCCCGCTGTTCGCAGGGCGGCCGGGCGTCAAGTGTGTTGCGGGAGGGCTTGAAGCCCGCCCCTCAACCTTCGCGGCGAATTCCGCTCCACGCTCACGGGGTCCCCGGCGCCGGGGGCGCGGGGACCGGTTTCCCGGCGGCGTGGTTCAGGCTCATGCCCTCGAAGAAGTCGGTCGGCTGCTTCTTCGAGCCGCCCGCCGTCTTGCTGCTGCCGAGGTCGACCCCCTTCAGCACCCGGTCGCGGTAGGCGGCCATGATCGGGTAGAGCTCCGTGTACACCTGCTGCGACTTCGGCGAGTCGGCGACGCCGAACCGAAGGTTGAAGATGTGCATGAACGACAGCAGGTTGCCGAGGGTCGTGGTCTGGACCTTTTTCAGCTCGGCCAGGACCTTGTCGATCTCGGGTTTTTCGAGCATCCGGGACATGCCGAGCAACGCCTTGAGGTAGTTCTCGGCCGGGTTGCGCAGCTCACGGTCGTCGGGCGGGTTCGCCTCGAACTTGCCGCGAATCCGCTCCGCTGCGGTTTTCACCTTCTCGATGGTCGGCAGGGAAATCTCTCCGTCGGTGTCTTCCTTGAGGGCCTGCGCGATCGCGTCCTGATAGGCCTTGCGGTCGGGGGCGAACTCCGGGCCCTGGAGCGCGAGGGGCCAGTCTTGCTTGGCCGTCAACTGGTGCAGGTTGATCGTGACGGCGTCGGACGCGTGGAAGAACGGGACCTCCTTGATCGACGACGCGGGGATCGTGTCCGTCGCCAAGCGCAGGGCCGAGCTGTGGATGCGCGGGTCCGTGACCTGGTCCAGGATCACGTTCAGGGCGTTGCCGCTCTTGATGTCGCCCGCGTTCGGGTTGTCGCGCAGCCGCTGGTAGATCAGCTCGCCGGTCATGCTGTCGCGCTTCTGAAAGCGCGCCAGCCGCGCGTACTCGCGCTGGTTGGCCTCCATCTGCGACTGGAACATGAACTGGTTCCATCGCATGACGGTGTCTGTGTTGATCGACGCGGCTTGTGCGGACTGGAGGTTGTACTGCCCCGCGCCTGCCGCGTAGTAGCCCATCCCACGCGCGATGCTGCCCTGCACGGTGCCCACGCCTCCGCCCCAGCCGCCCCAGCCCCACTGGGCCGAGGCGCTGCCCGCGGGCAGTGTGATCAGGATTGCCAAGGCCAGTCCGAAGAATGCGGCTCGTCGCATGGAAGTCTCCTTCAAAGGTGTTCAGGCCCGCGGCGCCGGTTCCGGCGCACCGCCGGCCTGTCTTGGGTCTGGTCGAAGCGTTTTTCCCGGGGTCGAAACGCCCCCGGGGGAAACCGAAGCGAGCTCAGGACGAAACACAGGGTGAGCGACGCGGTCGCGTCGTGGCCCTCCCCTAGAATTCTACCCCTTTTCCGCTCAAGGCTCCTGGGTCTGTGCGTCCAGTTGCTTCCATTTCATCCCCTGGAACGCCGCCTTTGCGGCTGATTGGAGCTTCTTGCCGTCCCGATCGGCCGTCGGCGCGGGGGCCGGCTCGACGCTCACGTCGGTCGAAACCTGCGTGAGAAGCTGGACGAGCGCACGGTAAATGTCGATCTGCCGCGCCGTGGTCGCGGGGGCGAACCGGAGGTTGTACGAATGCATGAACGCGATCAGGTCCCCCACCGGGACTTCCTTCGTCGAGCCGAGCTGGGCCAGGATCTTCTGCATGCTCGGGTCGTTGAGCATCCGGGTCAGGCTGCCGAGCGTGATGAAGTATTGCTCCGACTCCATATAGCTCGAGTCGAAGTCGGGGATTTCCTTGACGAACTTCGCGTGGAAGGCCGAGATCGCGCTCGCGACCCGCTTCTTGGTGGCGGCTGAAACATTGCCCTTGGCCTCCTCCTTGAGCGCGGCGCTGATGGCCAGCCGCAACGCGTTCTTCTCTTCCACGAAGCGCGGGCCGTCGAGGCTCGAGGGGAGCGCGCCTTGCGCGGTCATCTGGTCGATGCAGATGGTGATCGCCTCGGTATCCCATTCGAAGGGGATTTCCCGGATCGCGGTCGCTCCGATCACGGTCTTCGCGCGCGTCGACCGGACCGCGCCCGGGTCGAAGTCGTAGATCTGTGCGAGCAGGGTGTTGAGCGTGGTCCCGTCCTCGATCGATTGCTCGGTCGCCCGGGCGTTGCGGTCCGCCGCGCGCTGCGCGTCTTCCTTTTGCTGCTCCGCCCGCAGCACCTTCTGCCGCTCGCGCAGGGCCTTGTTCCACTTGATCATGGTGTCGAGGTTGATCGCCTGCGCCTTGGCGTCCTCGACCTCGTAAACGCCCTGTCCGCGGGCGTACGAGCCCAGGCCGGCCATATAGCCCGCCGCAGGGTCGGAGGCGTTCCAACCCCCCCAGCCGTAACCCCCGTAGCCGCGGGGGTAGCGCCACTGCGCCTCGGCGGCGGGCGCGAGCAACAGCCAGCCCAGCATCATTCCGCACGCAACCCGCAGGCCACGCCGGGCGGTAGGACCCTCTCTGTGGTTCATGTCTCGAGAACCCCCCTAGGAGTGGAACGGATCGTCGTGAGACGACCTCAAGAGGTGGAACAGGGTACGAGGCGAATCTTCGAATGACCTGATTGTAGTTCAAAACCAGCAACCCGTGGATGCAGTTTCGAGAATTCGTTGAAGAGGAGCGTAGGACATGAGCAGGCGGAAGCGAGCGGGCAGGACCGAATGCGTGGGAAAGTGGTGCCGCTTAGCGAAACAACTCGCCCTGGGGCTCTGCCACGAACGCGGCGACCGGTCGCACGAGCGTCGTTGCACTGTCGCCCGGCACCCGTTCGGGGTGGTCGATCTCGCGGGTGCTCGTCCGGACGAGGACGGCTCCCTCCGCCCAGGGGAGCCGGCCTAAGTTCGCCACGTAGGCGTCGAACTTACCCGACCGGCGCAGGAAGAACTCCACGTCGGAAACGTAAACGACTCCCACCGTGAGCCGATGCCCGCGCAGCCAGTCAGCCAGGCGGGGCAGGGCCGTGGGACCGGCGAAGTCGCCCGTCAGCGGCAGCAGCCGGTCGCCGAGCTGCAAGGCTCGCACGCTTTGGTAGAGCTCCTCGCGCGCCAGGAAGTGGGCCGGTTTGCCGTCGCGGTCGGGCGTCTGGATCAGTCGGCCGAACGTTGGGTACATCGTGAGCGCCAGGAACCGGGCGTTCATGCCCGGCCCGGCGAGCTTGGCCTGGATCGTCGCGAGCTCGGCCCATTCCTCGTCGCGCACGAGGCCGCAGGGTCGGAGCGCGGCGGCGACCTCGTCCGTCGTCTTCTCGAGGAGGCCCCGGTCCAGCGGCACGTGCGTGAACGCCGCGACCAACTCGGCGGCCGTCGGGTTCGGCGGGAGGCGTTCCGGCCGACGGGCCGTGAGGCGGGTCAAGTAGGCCGTCCGGTCAGCCCCGAGCGAGAGGAACGCCTTGTGGATGAGGTGGAGCAGCAGGTTGCGCCGGCGGTAATCCACGACGAAGGCGAGCTTCGGCCGGGTGTGGGCGATGAGCGTAAAGTTCTGGTCGGGGCCGACGCCGAGGTACACACAGTCCTTCGGCGCCCTTCGGTCGATCTCGCCGGCCACGCGCGGGTAGGAGTCTTCGTTGCTGACCAGGTTGTCGGCGTGCGGCCCGTTGGGGGGCTCGGACAGTGCCGACACGAGCGGGCCGAAGCTCGCGTCGCGCGCGGGAAAGAGGAGGTCGGCGAGGTTTTGCGCTGGCACTGGCACGTTTTTCCCGGGATCTCGATGGACGCGTCGCCGTGACGCGGGTCTGGCCGAGGCGTCGTTTCAGGACACCGCCGAACGCAGCCCCTGCCAGACGACGCCTGGGTGGTCGGCGTAGCCCTCATCCTGGACTTGGACTTCCTCGACGTCGGCCGGCTGCGGGTAACAGCGCGCCTGCCAGGCCAGGGCCGTCCTGGCGGCCTCGTCGGGATCGGCCGCGAGGATGCCCCAGGGGACTCGGTAGGCCGTCCACTCCGCTTCGCCGGCCAGGCAGCCCGGGGCGCCGCGCCACGCGTCGTCGAGCGGCTGGACGAGGGTGCAGACGTAGAAGCTCAGCCCCTCGGCCTTGGCGTTTGCCCGGCGGGGGCCCTCGAACAGGCTGTTGGGCGCGAGGCCCGTCTCGAGCAGGAGGCGCTCCAGTTCGCCCAGCAGCGGGCTGCCTTCGGGCATGGCTTGGGCGGCTTCCCAGAGGCGGCTGAAGAGGTTCACAAGGCCCGAATGCGTGAGGTAATCGACGTCCGACAGCCGCGTTTCGAGCACCTCGGAGAGGTGCCGGCGAAACTCGTCGCTGCGGCCAAGCGCTGCGGCCGCGCAGGTGCGCAGGACCTGGACGTGCAGCACGCCCCCTTCGCTCCGCCTCGCTTCTTCGTCGAGGGCCGGCAGCGCCTCCTCCGCGCGGCCGAGCCAGAGCAAGCCGCTCGCGCGGTAGTAATTGACCCAGGGGCGCTTGGGCACGAGCCCTTCGAAATGATCGAGGTACGTGAGCAGCATGTCGAACTGCCTGAGCGAGTGGGCCAGCACCGCGGCCTGCCAGGCGATCTCCGGGCTCTCGCTCCCCGCGCGCAGCGCCATGTCGAGCACGGCCAGCGCGTCGTGCGAGCGGTCCGACTGGTTATAGATCTCGGCCAGCCAGAGCGCGGCGCGAGGACTGCTCCGGTCGAGGCGCAGGCAGCGCGCGAGGCAACGCTCGGCCTCGTTGGCCTGTCCGGCGCCCTGGTAGTAGACCGCCGCCCGCGCGAAGTTGCCGAAATCGTTCGGGTCCAAGTCGAGCGACTGCCGGAACAGCTCCTCGATCCGCTGCGTGCCGATCGTGTCGGTTTCGGTCGAACCCTCGCCGCTGCGCAGGGAGTTGCCCAGGCTGGCGAGCAGGTTCAGCACCGTGGCCTCGCGGGCGAATGGGGCGGCCACCGTCTGGGCCCAGCCCCAGACGGCCGGTGCGCGGGGGGGGTCGCACACGTTCGCAGCCAGGTGCAGCATGCAAGCGGCATCGGCCGGGTGGGTCACCGGTTGCGCTCCCAGCGACAGCAGGTCGTCCTGGATCGCGGCCCGCGCGACCGGGTCCTCTCCCGCGGCCGCCAGTCGGCCCAGCAGCGATTCCAAAGGGGCGCGCAGCGGCGTGGGCTCGTCCTTGCGCGGTTCATCGGTCTCCACGAGGGGCGCGGCCGGCGCGGCGGGTTGGCCGGTATTCAACGGGGCCGCCGGGGCGATCGGCGAGACCGGCGCGCCGGGGTCGAGCAACCGGGCCAGCCGGCGCAGCGTCAGCCAGTCGCGCGCAGCGCGGGCCTTGTCTTCCAGCGGCTTCGCCAGCGCCTCCAGGCGGCCGGTTTCGCCCGCCAGGCGGTACGCGGCGATCAGCCGCAAGCGCGCTTCGAACCACTGATGAAGGCAGTCGCGTTCGGCCAGCCGCCGGTCCCACGGCGTCAGCCGGCGGATCGCCGCCGCGTGGTCGCCCTGGATGCTGGAGCGCAGAGCTTCGAGCAGTTCCTGGTGCAAGTAGAGAGCTGGGTATTCGTCAGCGCACGAGGCGACGTCGCCGGCGTTCTCCCCCGGTCCTTCGGACGCTCCCTGCGGTCCCTTGAGGAGGCGTATCGTTTCCAGGCGGAGCGCGTTCGAGAGCCGCGCGCGGAGGGGGTTGTGGTACGTCTCGGCGAGCTCGGCCGCCCGTCGGGTCGCGGCCTCGGCGGCGTCGAGCTGCCCCGCGAGCAGCAAGACCCCGGCCTCTTCGTTCGCGCCGCTCCAGCGGCGGTCGAACCCTTCGCGCACGTTTCCGTGCGCCACGACGTGCCGCGCGTGGTGGAGCGCCATGTCCAGGTCGTCCGCGGCGAGCGAGACGTCGGTCGCGTACTCGCGGAAGCAGTTGATGCATTCGAGCTTCCCCGTCCGGCGGCAGACCTGGATTCCCTCGGCGATCGTGCCGTGCAGCCCCTCGGAGTTGTACCCCCGCGCCTGCGCGGTGGACCGGCCGAGGTTGTCGTAGGCGCACGACGAGACCTGCGAGACGATCCGCTCGTACTCGGCCTGGTCGATATCCGGCTGGATCTGCCGCGCACGGTCCTCGCTTTCCAACACGGCAATCAGCTCGACGGCCGCCTCGACGCCCTGCTCGGGATCGAGCAGGTCGGAGGCGGAATTCGTCAAGGTGTGCAACGCCCACACGTAGGGGTACAAGCGGCGGGCGGCCTTCGCCTTGCGCTTGATCTCGTACGCCAGGCGGCAGGCGGTGCGGTACTGGCAGCGCTCGATGGCCTGGTACTTCGCCTGGCTCAGCTCGTTCAGGATGGTGTCGGGGTCATCGCGGGTCGACTCGTCGTCGCTCATCGCGTCCTCCACAGCGCGTGCCAGCACGGGGGATCAGGGGTTGCGGCCCCACAGGGCTTCGGCGATCCAGTCCAGGTCTTCGGCCTGCCGCCGTAGCGTCGCGCGTGTCGGCGAGGCGCCCGCGGCGGTCAGGGCGTTGTTCACCAGCAGGCGGAGCGCGCTGGCCAAGGGCGTGGCGGTCGACTGCGACAGCGCGCGGCCGACTAGCCGGTGCTCGCGGTTGAGCAAGACCTCGTTCCGGCCGGACGGCCCCGCTTGCACGTGGGCGTCGACCAGCCGCTGGAAGCCCGAGGGGATCGCCCCTTGCTTCTTCAGGTCGTCGAGCGTCCGGAGCAGCTCCGATCGCTCGTTGAGGAAGGCCATTACCGGCCGTTCCTCGCGGAACGTCGCACACAGGACCGTGGCGTCGCTGCCGAGGAACTCCTGCCACTCGGGCGGGGCCTCTTCCAGGTCGGTCACGCCCAGGACGGCCAGCGCGAAGCCGGGGGAACCTGGGCTGGCGAGCCGCAGGTCGACGGCCTCCCCGTGGGCCGACCGGTCGGCCGAGAAGGCAGCGAGCAGCGACTCCTCGAAGCTGCGGAGCGCGTGCACGCAAGGCGCTGGGTGGCCCGCGAACAGCGTGTTCGCCCACCCTTCCTGGCGGCGGTCGGTGTTGTACCAGACGACTCGCTCGGCCTCCGACTCGAACAGCGGATCGGCCTCGCTCCGGGCGAGGATCTCGTCGTACGTCAGCGCGCCTTGCGACGTGGGGAGGCGGTACGTCCGCCGCAGCAGGTCGCGCAGCCGGCGCTCGGTCAAGGCCGCGCCGGCGAGGGTATAGCGGTGCCAGGCCAGCACCGATTCGAGCCGCGTGCGATCCGTGCCGGCGAGGCCCTCCAGGTGCTCGTACAACAGCGTCTCGAGCGCCCCCCGGGCCCGCTCGAAGGCCTGGTCGCGCACCAGGTCCTCGCGGCTGAGCGTCGGCGTGCAGTCGTTGAGCTCGAGCACCCCGCGCAGGAACGGGGCCCACTCCGGAAGCAGCCCTTGGATCTTGCGCGAGATGACCATTCGCCGGACCGTGGCCGTGACGACCGCGTCCCCCGCGAAGCCCGGCGTGCGGCGGGGGGTCACGTAGAGCGCGCCGGCGAGCGCGGCGGGACGTTCGCGACGGACCGTGATGACGTCCAGCGGCGTCTCGCCGAAGGAGCTCTCGAGCTCCAGCTCAATCGCGTCGGGGTCGGGAGTCGGGTCGAACCAGGTCGGCTGGATCTGGTTGACCCGGGCCTTGCCCCCATTCAGGTAAATGGGCACGCGCAGGAAGTCAGCGTACTCCTTGATGATCGCCTCGACGGCCGCGGGCTGATCGGCCAACCGGTGGTGCTCGGGCTTGAGGTGGAGCGTGATGGTGGTGCCGGGCTCGGGCCGGAGGCAGCCCGAGAGCTCGATCTCGCTCCCCGCCCCGGCCTCCCAGCGCACCCCTTCGTCGCCGTCGGCCCGGCGGCTTTCCACGACCACGCGCTTCGCCAGCATGAACGCGCTGAAGAGGCCGACGCCGAACTGCCCGATGAGGGCTTCGTCATTGCCGCCGGTCGACTCCGTGGCGGGTGCGGCGACCAGCGTCGATTGCCGCCCCCGGATCAACCCGGTGATCCCGATCCCGAGCGTGCTCAGGTACGTCTCCGCCTCCTCGGCCGTGAGCCCGATGCCGTCGTCGCGGAACCGGAGCGTATGGCCGCCGGGATCCTGCTCGACGTCGATCCGCCCTTGGTACGCCAGCACGTTGCGCCGCTTTCGGGCGATGGCGTCGTGCGCGTTCTGGATCAGCTCGCGGATAGCCGCCTCCGGCCGGCTGTACAGGGCCGAGCCGAGGATCTCGATGACACCGGCAATATCGACACGGAAAGGGATACGTCGTTTCCAGCTCGTCATCGAGGGCCTCATCGGCGCACCGCGCCTGGGTCGCCCGGCGCTCCTTCCCTGTGGGGCCACCGCGCTGCCGGGCCCGCGATTATAGGGCGGAGGGGGCGCGAATTCATCAACCAGGCCGACGATTCGCACCGCCGGCTCGCCGGCTCCCTCAGCCCCGTCAAGGTTTTCTTGACCAATCCCGGACACGCCCCGCCATGTCCGCTCCATCAAGGCCAGGCACCCCTTCCTATGAATTCCTGATTAATTCGGTCGGAAGAGTCGAGATTACTCTTGACCAATGCGGCCAAGACCGGAATATTAGGGACAACGGGGCGGCGAGTGGCCTGAAACGCTCAGGCTGCTCAGCCCGTCTCGTCAGGGGGCGATCCATGAAGACCGTTCACGTCGCCGGGTGTTGTTGACACCCACCCACCCCACGCCGCGTCGGGCTGGACTCATCGCGAGCCGCTGGCGCGGTCCCTTCGTGACTTGGCGGACGAGGAACGGTCGACACGGTTCGTTGATACGGACCGGCGCCGTCGTCCTCGACGGTCCGTGGCGAATTCGCGCGGGACCGCCGCATCATTGATAGAGAGAACCCAAAAGCGTGTCGGCTGAGCTGCGAAAGTGAGTTCGTTGCGAGGGAAGCGGAGATGACCACGTTGCTGGAGGCCGGGGGTGTCCTGATCAACCCGGCAGCGCTCCATTACGCCGTTGTCGAGACAGACTCGGAAGGGCTGGGTCTGCGGCTGGGGTTCGCGGAGAGCGGGGGCACGCCCGGCGAGCTTCGACTGACCGGGCTCGAAGCGCGAACCGTGCTGCGCTGGCTGCGCAGGAATGCCGAGGTTCGGGACGTGGCGTGTCCCGCACGCCGCCACGACGGCCCGGCGCACGTCGCTGCGCCAAGGTTGGTTCCGGGCCGGCCGTGTTCGCTCGGGGACGCGTCTTGGGTCGTTGCGAGCTCCATTCGCCGCGACCTGTCCGGCTGGGCCGCCG
>JARLIH010000380.1 GCA_031291845.1 Isosphaeraceae bacterium
CGCTGATCGTCGCGCGGCGCGCGTTGATGAGGCGCGCTGATCGTCGCGCGGCGCGCGTTGGTGAGGCGCGCTGGTCGTCGCGCGGCGCGCGCTGGTCGTCGCGCGACGCGCGTTGATGAGGCGCGCTGATCGTCGCGCGGCGCGCGTTGATGAGGCGCGCTGATCGTCGCGCGGCGCGCGTCGATGAAGCGCGCTCGTGGATGAGGGGCATGTCCATCGTCGATCGAGTGACCAATGCACGAAGACGTGCGCTGGCTCGAGCAAGGGGGATGCGCCCTGGCTCGTCACCACTGCGCCCGGCAGTGGGGACGCGGCTCGATAGCGCGTGGCGATCGTGGAACAGCAACGCGCTCGCTTGACCGCGGATCAGTGCTGGAAGAGAAACTCGGGATGGTTGAACAAGGACCACAGCAGGTCCTCCGCGGCGCGTCGGCGGTCGGCGGCCGGAGCGTCGAACCGTGCGATCGCCAGCCCTCGCTCCTCGGCGCTGGGGAAGCGGCCGAGCGTGGCGAGGAACAGCTCGTCGACGACGTGCGTGTTGTCGGCCCCGGCCTTGAGCAGGCGCCCGATGCGGTTGTTGGGGGCGACGATCTTCGCGTGGAGCGTGCGCCCGCCGACGACCTGGAGCGCCTGCTCGAGGGTCGAGTCGCTCGCACGCTCACACTCGCAGGCGACGGAGCGAGGCGGCTGGCCGAACGTGCGGAGGAACGGGTGCGCGAGCTCGCCGTCGGGCACCTGCGCGGCACGCGTGCCCGGAGGGAGGTGGAACAACGCCTCGGGCACCTCGGTCGCCTGCGAGGCCGCGTCGAGCAACTGCTCGGCCGAGAGGAGGCGGACGGTCGCGTGCGAGAAGTAGCGAGCGTCGTCGGCATTGAAAGGGTTAGGGGTCGACGCGAGCTGGTACGTGCGGCTGTTGAGGATGGTTCGCAGGGTGTGCTGCGCATCGAACCTGTGTGCGACGAAGTCGTCGGCGAGCGCTTGCAGCAGCTCGGCCGAGGCGGGCGGGTTCGAGTCGCGGATGTCGTCGACCGGGTCGACGATCCCGCGGCCAAAGACGTGATACCAGAGGCGGTTGACGGAGGCCTTGGCGAAGAACGGGTTCGAGGGGGCGACGAGCCACTCCGCCAAGGCCTCGCGACGGTCCTCGCCTTCGGCGATGGTCGCCGCGCGCGTCGCGAGCGCCTTGGGCGCCATCGTCGCGCGAGTGCGCGGCTGGACGACCTCGCCGCTCGGGTCGAGGTAGACCGTCTCTTCCTTATTATAGAGTTCGAAAAACTGTGGGCCCTTCTTGTAGCGGACCTGGCTGAAGAAGGCGGCGAAGCTGTAGTAGTCATCCTGCGTCCAGCGCTCGGCGACGTGGTTGTGGCACTTCGCGCACTGGAGACGCACGCCGAGGAAGAGCTGGCTGACGCTCTCGGCGGCCTCGTCGGGCGTGCGGATGCGGCGGTAGAAGCTGGACGGGGGGTTCGTGTAGTTGGGCCCCTTGGCGGTGATGATCGCGCGCACGAAGCGGTCGAGCGGCACGTTGGCCGCGACCTGGTCGCGGATCCAGCGGTGGTAGCTGTAGGCTCCCTTCAGCCCCGTGAAGCGCTGGTTGCAGCCGAGCCGGTCCGACCATTTGAGCGCCCAGAAGTCGACGTACTCGGGCCGCTTCAGGAGGTCGTCGATGAGCCTGCTGCGCTTCTCGGCGCGGTGATCGGCGAGGAACGCGCGGAGCTCGTCGGGCGTGGGGGGCACGCCGATCACGTCGAGGAACACGCGCCTGGCGAACGTGGCGTCGTCGCACAGGTCGGAGGGCTTGATGCGGAGGAGCTTCAGCTTGTCGAAGACGTGGCGATCGACGAAGTTGTTCGCCGGCGGATCGGTCCAGGCGAAGCCGGGCACGGGTTCGAGGAAGACGAGGCGGCTCGTGGCGACCTGCGACTCATAATGGATGAGCACGGTCACTTCCCCGCGCTTCTTGCGCCTGGCCTGGCCGAAGGAGTCGACGTCGGCGAGGGTCTCATCGGAGGCGGCGTAGCGCGCGAGCCGGGTGACGTCGCGTACGGAGCCGTCGCGGAAGTGGGCGCGCACGACAAGCTGCTGCGAGCGCGCGGGCGCATCGAGCACGCGCGCGGTCGGGGTGACCTCGATGTGGTCGAGCGCGGGGGAGCCCGCGGGATCGGAATGAAGGCCTTCGGCCACCCAATCGCGCAGGATGCGGTATGGCAGGCTCAACGGCGTGAATCGCTGGCCCCCCTGGTGCGTGACCGCGCCCGAGCCCTTGAGGAGAATGAGGCTTGCCTCGGGGATGAGCCGGTCCACGCGCCGGGCGTCGGCCTCGCGGGTGAGCGTGCGGAAATCGAGCTCCGGGTCGTAGCCGCGGAGGATGAGGCGGAACCCGTTCTTGCCGGTCGGCGTGCCGTGGCACGCGCCCTGGTTGCAGCCGGCCTTGGTCAGCGCGGGGAGGACCTCGTGCTCGAAACGAACGGGCTGCGCGGAGGCCGTGCCGCGAACCTCAATCGTCGTTCGCGCCTCGACGGAGCCGAAGCGCGCGACGACCTCGGCCCGGCCATCGCCGTGGGGCGTGACGTACCCACCGGCCTCGACCGCGACGACGGCCGGCGCGGCGCTGCCCCACTCGGCCACGTGGGTGAGGTCGCGCAGCGAGCCGTCGGCGTAGTGCCCCGTCGCAATAAGCTGGGCCGCCGCGCGTCGGCCGTTGAGGACAGTATCCCCGGGCTCGATCGTCAGGCTCGTGAGCTCGACGGCGCGTGCGGGGGCCGCCGCGCCGGTCAGGACGGTGATGACGAGGAGTGCGACAGGGAGGTGGAGGCGGGCGGAGTCGAGGGCCATGAGCGGCACTCCTCTTGAGCGGGGGCGGGCTCAGCGTGACGGCGGGGCCGAGGGAATGTTCAACATAGTGTAACGTACTCGGTCCGCGCGCGTGCCGCAATCGGAGGTCTGTTGCCGTTTCGTGGGGTCCATCAAAGGCACCCGTACGTGTCTCGCACCCTACGAAAGCATAGACCCGTCGCCGAAGCTCTGGCCTCGCCTGGGCCGATTGTTTATAAATGGTTGAATCGCAATCGCGCTGCATTCGGTTTTGCGGAGGGATGGGAGATGAACGAGTCGAGCGGCTGTGCCGGGTTCCGGCATCTGGGTGCGACACGCCGGCAAGTGCTCCAGATCGGAGCGCTCGCGGGATTCGGGTTGCCCCGCCTGCTGCGTGCCG
Organism: Isosphaeraceae bacterium; assembly: GCA_031291845.1. Taxonomy (GTDB): domain Bacteria; phylum Planctomycetota; class Planctomycetia; order Isosphaerales; family Isosphaeraceae; genus DAIDJG01. Next base: position 3,215 of record JARLIH010000380.1, read on the forward strand.
AAGCCGCCGCGACTCCCCGAGTGCGCGGGCGGGCGAAGTCGATCATCTTCCTGCACCAGTTCGGTGGCGCGAGCCACCACGACACGTTCGACATGAAGCCGAGCGCGCCCGAGAAGATCCGCGGCGAGTTCCGGCCGATCGCGTCGAACCTCTCGGGGCTGGAGGTCTGCGAGTACTTGCCGCGGATGGCGCGGGTCGCGGACAAGCTCTGCCTGGTCCGCTCGGTCAACCACAGCACGGGCAACCATAATTCGGCCGCGTACTATTCGCTGACCGGTCACAAGCCGCTGATCGACATCGTGACGGCGAACGCCACGGCCACTGACTTCCCGGCCTACGGCGCCATCGTCGACAAGCTCGGCCCGAGCACGCGTCGCGTGCCGACGGCCGTTTCGTTACCGACGATGATCGCCGACGGTCCGTTCCGCACTCCGGGCGAGTTCGCGGGCTTCCTCGGCAAGCGCCACGACCCGCTGTTCGTCACCAAGGACCCGAGCCGGCCGGACTTCAAGGTGGATGAACTCTCGTTCCCGCTCGATGTCCCGCTCGACCGCGCGGGGGATCGGCGGTCGCTCCTGGCGGGGCTGGCGAGCTACTCGCGCCTCAACGAGTCGATCGCGGCGGTCCGGGGGATGGATGCCTATCAGCAGCGCGCCTACGCGCTGCTGACCGCGCCCGAGACCCAGCGCGCTTTCGACATTCAGAAGGAAGACCCGCGCCTGCGCGAGCGCTACGGCCGAACGACCTATGGCCAGAGCGTCCTCCTGGCGCGCCGGCTTGTCGAAGCGGGCGTGCGGTTCGTCACGGTGTACTACTCGCCCGGTATCGGTGGCTGGGACACGCACAAGGACAACTTCCAAACCCTGCGCAACTCGCGGTTGCCGATCACCGACCAGACCCTCTCGGCCCTGCTCGAGGACCTCGACGCGCGCGGCCTGCTCGACGAGACGCTGGTGGTCTGGACCGGCGAATTTGGCCGCACCCCCAAGATCAACACCGACGCCGGCCGCGACCACTGGCCGC
>JARLIH010000035.1 GCA_031291845.1 Isosphaeraceae bacterium
CCGAGGTGCTCGGGCTTGATGACGGGCGCTTCTGGGAGTCGTTCCTGGATGGCGGAGAGGATCTCGACGCGTTTGATGGAGTCGATTCCGAGGTCGGCGTCGAGCTGCATGGCGGGTTCGAGCATCTCGCACGGGTAACCCGTCTTTTCCGACACGACTTCAATCAGCACGGTCCGGATTGCACCAGAGCCGGCGGCGGACGAGGCTGGCGACGGCGTTTCGCCCTGCGCGAGGAAGTCGATGATGTCGCCGAGCGTGCGGAGTGATCCGAGGTGCTCGGGCTTGATGACGGGCGCTTCTGGGAGTCGTTCCTGGATGGCGGAGAGGATCTCGACGCGTTTGATGGAGTCGATTCCGAGGTCGGCGTCGAGCTGCATGGCGGGTTCGAGCATCTCGGCCGGGTAACCCGTCTTTTCCGACACGACTTCGATCAACACTCGCTGGACGGTCTCCCGACCCGACGGAGAAGCAGGCGAGGGTACGGCCCTTTCAACGACCGGTGCGGCTGGCTCCTGCGCGCGGGGGGCAGGCGGCGCCGGCACGCGGGGCGGCTCCTGAGCGGCCTGGCTTGGCGGGGCCGCGGATGGAACTGGCGGAGGAGCCGGCTGCCGGATTGGCGGGACCGCGCGAGCCGGCATCGGAGCAAGAGCGGCTGTCGTCTTTGGCGCGTCCGGAAGCGCCATGCCGAGTGCGGCACAGGTGAGCCGCTGTTGCTGTTCGAGCAACGTCTGGAACCCGAACTGGGCCCGGTCCTGCCCTTCGAGGAATTGGCGGTGAACTTCCGCCGTTTGCGCGCTGATCTGCTGCAGGGCGAGCAGGTTTTCCTGCACGTTCTGCAGCGCTTGTGTCAGGAGCGCGGGATCGGCCGTACCCAACGGCACGGGTACCAGGGCGGGGGGCTCCGGGCGCGGGGGGGCCGTAGCGGGTTTTGCGTTGCTCTTGGATGCGTGCCGGGGTTCGCCGTTGGAGTACGTCATGGGCGGTTCGGGATGTTTTCCGTTCCGGCGCGAAGCCGAAGAAACCTCGGGTGGTGATACAGGTTTTCGGTCCTGCGTGGGGGCGGCCGAAACGCTTCTCTGGGGGATTGATGTTTTGGCCGGTGCTGGGGTCGCTTTTGGTCCGATGTTCGCGCCACTGACCTTGACCGTGAAACTGGGCTTCGGACGAGACGCCTCACCGGTCGCGACGACGCCTTCCTGCCAGCGGCGCAGCTCGACAGGGTAGCCGCCCGCGGCAAGAGTCGCGAGCGTCCGGGCCAGGTCGATCAGATTACCCCGGCGGCCTCGCGAGGCGTCGAGCGCGAGCGCAGTATGGTCGCGGCCTTCGAGAATCGAGCCGACGAGCCCGGTGAGCTTGGCGTCGGGGCCGACCTCCAGGAACGTCCTCACGCCGCGGTCGTAAAGTGCCTCGATCTCGGCCATGAATTCGACCGGTCGCGCGAGCTGCGACGCGAGCAGGCTCCGCGCCTCGTCGGCATCGGCCGGATACTCCGCCGCCGTGGCGTTTGCGAAGACAGGGATGCGCGCGGGAAAGACCTCCGTCGTCCGGAGCGCGTCGAGCAGCGAAACGCTCGCCTCGGCGACGAAGCGGCTATGGAACGCGGCCGACACCGGGAGGACTCGCGCGGTGATCCCCCGCTCGGTGCAGAGCTGCGCCGCTCGCTCGATCTCCGCCGAGGGGCCCGAGAGGACCGACTGCCGGGGACCGTTCTTGTTTGCCATCACGAGGTCGAGCTTTTCACTCCGGACCAGCTCTTCGACCTGTTCGATGGGGGCGAGCACGGCCAACATCGCCCCGCGCTCGCCTTCGCGTTCGGCCATTGCCCGACCACGCAGCCCGGCCAGGCGGTGCAACGCGATTGGCTGGAATCGCCCCGCGGCGCAGAGTGCAGTCAACTCCCCGAAGCTGTGCCCCGCTACGACCTCGGCGCGCACGCCAAAGTGCTCCAGGACGGCCAACGCCCCGAGGCTCACGGCCCCGATGGCCGGTTGAGCCGACTGCGTGGCACGCAGTGCAGCTTCCTGGCCCGCACGTTCTTCGTCGCTGTAGGCCGACGGCGGGTAAATGATGTCACTGAGGCGAGCCGACCCGTCCCCCGCGGCGTTCGCGTCAGCGAGAACCGACGTGAGCGCGGGGAATCGGCACGCCAGCTCGCGGAGCATGCCGACATATTGCGACCCTTGTCCGGGGAAGACCAGCCCGAGGGAACCCGCACGGGGTCCTTGGCCGAAATACGTCCCGTCTGTGGTCGCGGTTTGAGTTTTGCCCTCGCTGCCGTTCAGCAGGCTCCGCGCATCGCGAAGGCGTCGGGCAACGTCGCTCGAACGATCGACGACCATCAAGAGGCGGCATTCCTCGTCGGGCCGAAAGCGATCGCGCGAGATGGCGGCCGCGGCGCAGACGTCGCTCCAGGCCGAATGCATTTCCCAGGCGACGAGCGCTGCGTGCAACGCCTCACGGTTTGGGCCGCTGAACGCCGCGATCTGGACGTCGCCGTCCCAGTCCACTCCCGGGTACGAGGGGTCGGCCTCTTCGAGGACGCAGTGAAAGTTGCTGCCGCCGAAGCCGAAGGCGCTGACTGCCGCGCGCCGCGGATGCTCGGCGGACGGGAGCCAAGGTCGCGGCTCGCTGTTCACAAGAAACGGCGATGCGCCGGCCGTCAGCCCCTCCGCTGGTCGCTCGACCTTGGCCGTGGGCGGCAGGACCTTGTGATAAAGCGCCAGCGCCGCCTTGATCAAGCCCGCGGCCCCCGCGGCGGCCTTGGCGTGACCGATCTGTGACTTGACGGAGCCCAGCGTGCACCAGCTCCCCTCGGCGCGCGCCTCGCGGTACACTTCGGTGAGCGCGGCCACCTCGGCGGCGTCGCCAACTTTGGTCCCCGTGCCGTGTGCTTCCACCAACTCGATGGTGGCGGGCGTCACTCCCGCCAGGGAGTACGCTTGTCTCAGGGCCTTCGCCTGCCCGTCCGCCTTGGGCGCGTATACCGCGCCTCCCTTCCCGTCGCTCGACGAGCCCACCGACTTGATCACCGCGTACACCCGGTCGCCGTCCCGCCGCGCATCCTCCAGTCGCTTCAGCACGACGACCCCGAGCCCCTCGCCCAGGATCGTGCCGTCGGCCGACCCGTCGAACGGCCGCGCATCGCCACTCGGCGACAGCGCCGGCGTCTTACTGAAGCACATATACATAAATATGTCATTGAAGGTGTCGAGGCCGCCGGTCAGGACCATGTCGGAGCGGCCCGCGGCGAGCTCGAGCAGGGCAAGGTTCAGCGCGCCGAGCGAGCTCGCGCAGGCGGCGTCGATGACGCAGTTCGTGCCGCCGAGGTCGAGGCGGTTCGCAATCCGGCCTGCGGCGACATTGCCGAGCAGCCCTGGGAACGAGTTCTCCTGCCAGCCCACATAGGAGTCGGCGATCTGTTGGACGACAGTCTCGGCCGTGTCGTCGGGCACACCCGCCGTTTTCAGCGCGCGCCGCCAGATCGGGTGGCCGAGCCGGGCACCCAGCGGGATGACGAGCTCGAGGGTGCCGGTGACGCCGAGGATCACGCTGACACGGTCGCGGTCGAACGGTCGGCCCGCTCCATAACCCGCGTCTTCGAGGGCCTGGCGGGCGACGAGCAGGCCAAGCAGTTGGGTCGTGTCGGTCGCTTCGAGATTATTGGGCGCGATCCCGAAATCGAGCGCGGGAAAATCGACGGGCGAGAGGAACCCGCCGCGCCGGGCATACGTGTGGTCGGGCGCTTTGGGATCGGCGTCGAAGTAGTCCTCCGCGCGCCAGTGGGTCTCGGGTACGTCGCTGATCGCGTCAACCCGGTCGCGAATATTCGCCCAGTACCGGCCGAGTCCGTCGGCCTTGGGGAACAGGCACCCCATGCCGATGATGGCCACCGGCGTGGGAGCAACCGGCTTCGTTACCGATCCGTTCTGGTTCATGGAGCGCCGACTCGGCTGGGGTGTCAATCAGGGCGTTTGCATCACTTCGTCTTAACGTGGAGATATTCTTTCGCGGAGAGACTAGCACCCGGTGGGCGGCGGTGTCAGGGAAGGACCCGTTCGTCAAGCTGGGCCCGTTCCAGGGGGACAAGTCGTGGCACGCCCGGTGGTAGGGCTATCCCTTGCCCGGCCAGCGACCGTGAGCGGAGGAGCACCGCGGCACCGTAGAGGATGTTCAGCGCGACGGTCGCCACGCGACGGTTCTCCGGTCGTTCAAGGAACGACCCGCGCACCCAGTCGTTGAACGCCGCCATCGCCGGTCCACACCAGATCTGGTAGTCCACGGTGCGCGACGGTTCGCCCGAGTTCGCCCAGTGGGAGGACTGTCCCAGGTACCAGCGGAAAACCAGGGCCAACTGGTGTTTCGGATCGCGCTCGGCCCGCTCTATCTGTGAGGGGTCACGCTCGCGGAAGAATGCGCGGGTCTGCTGCCAGATCTCTTCGAGCGGAGCGCGGAACAGGTTCTTCTCGACCTGCGCTCGCTCCGGGGCCGGGAGCTGTGTGAGCGACTCGTAGGCACGGTACAGCTCGAAGAGCTTGGCCGCTCGCATCGCGAACATCGTCCCACGCTTCAAGACCTGGACCTTTACACCCATTTCGAACATGTCGGCGGCGGGAGCCATGGCGATGTCGGCCTGTTGCGCCTGCGCCAGCATCCGGCGCACCGCGTCCGAGGTCCCCGACTCGACGCATGACTGGTTGACCGACCCGGTCACAACGTACGCCGCGCCCATCGCTAGCGCGGCCGCCGCGGACCAAGGCGTTGAGATGCCGCCGGCCGCACCGATTCGCGGAGGACGGCGGTAGCCGTGTTGCCCGTGGAGACGGTCGCGGAGCGCGATCATCGTCGGCAACAGGACGATGGCCGGCTGATTGTCCGTGTGGCCACCGGAGTCGGCCTCCGCCGTGACGTCCTCCGCCATCGGGACCTGAGTGGCCAGCTCGGCCTGTTCCTCGGTGATCGCTCCCGTCGCCACCAGCTCGCGCAAAAAGCGCGCGGGGGGCGGGGCAAGGAACTTCGAGGCGACCTCGACCCGCGAGACCTTGGCGATCACCCGGTTGGGCGCGACCACCTCGCCGTCGCGATCACGGTGGATATCCGACACGCGGTAGCGCACGAGCGGAAGGGTCAGTTCGAGGTAAGCCGACGCTTCGACGAGATCGACCTCGCGGCGAAGATAGAGGTCGACGACCGCGGACTCGAGCGCAGGCTCCGCGGGACTGTGGATGAGGTTGAAGCCATACGGGAGTGACCGGCCGAGCGAGCGTTCGAGGCGGTCGATGGCCGACTCGACGGCCGCCGGTGGCAGTCCTGCTGCGCCGAAGATTCCCAGCATCCCGGCGCGCGCCATCGCTTCCACGATCTCGACCGAGCCGATGCCGTTCGCCATGGCTCCGGCATAGCACGGGTAGCGGAGGCCATGGTCGGCGCAGAACGTCTCGTCGCCGAGGTTTTCGAGCTGCGCTGCGGGGAGGAACGCAACGATCCGTTCGCCGACGAGGGCAAGCGGATCAGCCGCGACGATCTCGAGGCCTTCCGATCGCTCCAAGAGGATGAAAGAGTCGCGGATCCGTCCGAGGGCCTTCTCCAGTGGCTCATCGAGCGTCGAGCGAACTACCACCGTGCCACTCCGCCCCCCTCGTGAGGAAAAACGCGAATCCCGCTCGGCAAAGGTCTAGAGGAATGTTTTTTGCCCAAATAAACTACACGAAGTCCGCGCCGGATGTCACGCGGCGTCCGGGAATTCCGGAACGTTTCCGCACCGCATCCCTTCATGTGGATCGCAACTCGCGTTCCGGACTGGCATCGATCGTCGCGCGCGAACCCTCGGAACGAACACAAGCGAGCAGGGAGCTTAAGTCCTGTCGGGCCAAAAGTCCACAAGCTTCACTCTCAAAACAGCTTCGAGCCATCAAGCAACGCGAGCAACAACGCCTTCGGGGGGCTGGAATCTGCTGTTACGGACAACCGTCCGGCGGATTTCACCCGGGGGGGCGCAGTCCGAGTGCGTAGTATCAGGACAACCGGCGGCTGGGATCTCGCCGCGATCGGGGAACTCCGGCAGGACCTGGCCCGGTCAAGCGGACCGTGGGGTGGCGACGGGTGCGACGGGTCGGAAATGCGGCGGCTTGATGGCCGACGAAGTGCCGGTCACCCCCTCGCTTAGCAGGAAGGGAGCCGGCCCGCGGAAAACGCGCTGAGTTACCGAAGCGAACCCTGCCCCGTCGAACAGCTCCCGGAACCGCCGGGCGGACGCATGATGAACGTCTCCCTCGATACCAGCGACGCAAACGTCGTAAATGAGCCGTCCCCAAAGACCGTCGCGGTAGCCGTCGATCAAAAGAAGTCGCCCACCGGGCATCAGCACCCGGTTCATCTCGGCGACGGCCCGATCCTGGTGGGGATAGTGGTGGAAGCTGTTCGCGCACGTCACGATATCAAAGGTACCCGTGGCGAATGGTAACCGTTCGCTGTCCCCTTGTACGGCTAGAACGTGCTCGCGGTGGTGGTTCCAGCGCGCTTGTCCCTTGCCGAGCATTCCCGCGACTAGGTCGATCCCCCACACCCGCGCGTTGGGAAGTGCTGAGCGAACCTTCGAGGCGAACACGCCCGTGCCACAGCCAACGTCGAGGATTCGCGCGGGGCGGTCGGCGACGACCTCCTGGAGTCGGCGCGTGAGGGCCCGGTGGGACGGACCGAAAAGCAGTAACTGGAGGATGCTGCGGTCGTAGCTCTCGCTCCAGCGCGTAAACTCGTGGGTCGCTTGGTTCTTGTCGTACGCCATGGTTCCTCCCTGCGCACGGTGGATGTGATCGGGGTGTTGAGCCGCTGTAAACAAATTAGGGTTCTTCCACAAGCCGGATCCCGAGCGTTTCGCCGAAAACCGTCTCACGGTGCAACCGGAGTTGAATCGGCAGGACCCACAACGCTAACATCAATGAAGAGATTTGGGTACCTCTCGGTTGAACGAATTCCCAGAGATCCCAGGAAGGAACGACCTGACCGTGCTCGTGCTCCCGGTCTACCTTGATAACCACGCGACAACGCGGGTGGACCCCCGGGTGCTGGAGGCGATGCTCCCCTATTTCACCGAGATTTACGGCAACGCCGCGAGCATGTCGCACCGCTTCGGCTGGGACGCCGGCGCGGCCGTCGACCGCGCAAGGGAGCAGGTGGCGGCCGCGCTCGGGGCCGACGCGAAGGAGATCGTTTTTACCTCCGGGGCCACCGAGTCGAACAACCTCGCCATCAAGGGTGTTTTGCCCTACGTCAAGCGCAAGGGGAACCATCTGGTCACGGCCTCGACCGAGCACAAGGCCGTGCTCGATCCCGTCAAACGACTGGCCCGCGAGGGCTGGGAGCTGACCCTTGTCGAGCCTGACTCGCACGGTTACATTTCGGCCGAAGCGATCGCGGAGGCCCTGACTGACCAGACCGTACTGGTCTCGGTCATGGCGGCGAACAACGAAGTCGGCACTCTCAACCCGGTTCGTGCGATCGGCGAGCTCTGCCACGAACGCGGTATCTTGTTTCACACGGACGCCGCGCAGGCGTTCGGAAAAGTCGCACTCGACGTCCGCGGCGACGCGATCGATCTCTTGAGCCTTTCCGCGCACAAGATCTATGGCCCCAAGGGGATCGGCGCGCTTTACGTGCGACGGCGCGACCCGCAGGTGCGCCTTGTTCCGCTGTTCGATGGCGGTGGCCACGAACGGGGGATGCGGAGCGGAACGCTGCCGGTTCCGTTAATCGTCGGCCTGGGGATGGCGGCCGAACTGGCGGTCCGGGAACGCGAGCAGGATTCGGCGCGAATCGCCGACCTTCGCGAGCGTCTGCACTCGG
>JARLIH010000381.1 GCA_031291845.1 Isosphaeraceae bacterium
GATCCACCGCAAGACGACCGCCGTGGAGATCTGGAACGACACCGCGGGAAAGGTCGACATCCTGGTCGCGGGTGTGGGGACCGGCGGCACCATCACGGGGTGCGGCGAGGTGCTCAAGAGCCGCAAGCCATCAGTCCAGGTGATCGCGGTCGAGCCGGTCAACTCGCCGGTGATCTCGCAGTACCGACAGAAGCAGACGATCAAGCCGGGCCCGCACAAGATCCAGGGGATCGGGGCGGGGTTCATTCCCAAGAACCTGAACGTCGAGGTGATCGACGACGTCGTCACCGTGCGCGACGAAGAGGCGTTCGAGCTATCGCGCCGGCTCGCCCGCGAAGAAGGGATGCTCTGCGGGATCTCCTGCGGAGCCGCGGTCGCCGGGGCGCTCCAGGTCGCAAAGCGGCCCGAGAACGCAGGTAAGCTGATCGTCGTCGTGTTGCCGGACCTCGGCGAGCGTTATCTCTCGACGCCGCTGTTCCCCGAGTGAACGACGGTTTGTAGGGTGCGTGAAACGCACCTGTGCATTTCATGCACCCTACAGGAATCCGATGTCCGACGCCCTCGTCATCCCGGCCGACATTCACGACGCAATGGTCGCCCACTGCCAGCGCGAGGCACCGCTCGAGTGCTGCGGACTGCTCGGCGGCGTGCGTCCGCTCGTCTCGTCGTTCCACCCCCTCCGCAACGTCGCGGCGCAGGGTGAAACCCGCTACAACGCCGACACCAAAGACCTGATCGACGCCGTGACGTCGCTCCGCGCCCGGAAGGCCGAGATCCTGGCCATCTACCACTCTCACCCGCGTTGGGCAGCGATCCCCAGCCAGACCGACCTGCGCGAGAACCATTACGGCGACGTCCCGCGCATCATCGTGTCGCTTCTCGGGCCCGAACCGGAGGTTCGCGTCTGGCGGCTCGACCCCGAGTCGTACGCCGAACTCCCGTGGCGGATCGCCCCCTCGCCTTGAACGCGCCCCGCTGACCCGCTAAACTATGTTTCTCGTTGTAAGGCCGAAGTCTTGCAAGAACTTCGGTCGTGAACTCCTCCTCATCGCGGGGTCGTCGCCTCCATGCAGCGCACGCTCATCATTTTCAAGCCGGATTGCGTCCAGCGGCGGCTGGTCGGGCAAATCCTCCAACGCTTCGAGACCAAGGGGCTGCGCCTGGTCGCCTTGAAGCTGATCCAGGTCGACCGCGCGCTCGGCGAGAAGCACTATGCCGAGCACCAGGGGAAGCCGTTCTTCGAGGGCCTGATCCAATTCATCACGGGCAGCCCGGTTGTGGTCGGCGTGCTGGAGGGGAACGAGGCGATCACGGTCGTGCGCACCCTGCTCGGCGCGACCAACGGGGCGGCGGCGGTGCCCGGGACCGTGCGGGGCGACTTCTCGATCAGCAAGCAGAACAACCTCGTCCACGGCAGCGACAGCGAAGAGTCATCGCGCCGCGAGATCGCGCTCTGGTTCAAGCCCGAAGAGCTGACCGACTATACGATCGCCGGCACCGAGTGGGTCTTCGGGGGCGCCTGACGCGACGACGAACATGACGACCCCCGAGCGCCGGCGCAAGGTGCTGCCCAACCCGTTCTTCGTGTTGCTCCTGATTTCCAGCACGGCGTTCGTGGTCACCGCCTTGATGTATTACGTCAGCCCCATGGCGCTCCAGCGGTCGATGGAGACGCCGAGCCCGGGCTCGCGGCCGTTCCTGGAATGGCTCGACAAGCGCGGACCGCTCGTGCTCGGCGTCGAGTTCGTGGTGATGTGCATGACCGGCGTGGTCGCGATGGCGACCGACGACTGGTTCGCCCCGGTCAAGAAGCCGAAACCGGTCCCCAACCCTGGGCCGAAGGACGCCGAGGCCACTTGAGGGAGGTCCCGCGATGGCACACAAGGACGTGACGCAGGAGATCGAGGAGCTCCGCCGAGAGATCAACCGGCACAATTATCTTTATTATGTCGAAGCGGCGCCGGTCATCAGCGACAAGGAGTTCGACCGCCTCCTGAAGCGGCTCGAGGAGCTGGAGGCCGCGCACCCCGAGCTCGTCACGCCCGACAGCCCCACCCAGCGCGTCGGCGGGCAGCCGCTCGCGGCGTTCAAGACGGTCGCGCACACCATCCCGATGCTCTCGATCGACAACACGTACAGCTACGACGAAGTGCGCGAGTGGGACGCACGGGTGCGCAGGGGGCTCACACCCGGCGAGGTGGTGCATTACGTCGTGGAGTTGAAGGTGGACGGCGTCGCGGTCTCGCTGCGGTACGAGCGCGGCAAGTTCTGCCTCGGAGCGACCCGAGGCGACGGCGAGCACGGCGACGACATTACCGAGAACCTCAAGACCGTACGCGGAATCCCGCTGTCGCTCGTGGGCTCGCCACCGCCGCTGCTGGAGGTGCGCGGCGAGGTCTACATGACGAACACCGAGCTCGTCCGGCTCAACGAGCTGCGTCGCGCCAACGACGAGCCGCCGTTCATGAACCCGCGCAACTCGACCGCCGGCTCGCTCAAGCTGCTCGACCCGCGGCTGTGCGCCCAGCGGCGGCTGCGGTTCGTCTCGCACGGGCTGGGCGAGTCGGAGGGGATCGCCACCGACTCGTACTACGAGCTCGTCCAGCTCTTGAAAGGGTGGGGCGTACCAACCACGCCGCAGACGGTGCTCTACGATACGATCGACGAGGTCATCGCGCACGCCCAGCGCTGGGAGAGCCAGCGCAACACGCTCGACTTCCAGACCGACGGGCTCGTCGTGAAGGTCGACGACCTGAAGCAGCGGGCCCGCCTCGGCACCAGGAGCAAAAGCCCGCGCTGGGTGATCGCGTTCAAGTACGAGGCCGAGCAGGCCGTCACCAAGATCGTCAACATCACCGTCCAGGTCGGCAAGACGGGCAAGCTGACGCCGGTGGCCGACCTCACCCCGGTGCCGCTCGCCGGGACGACGGTCAAGCGGGCGAGCCTGCACAACGCCGACGAGATCCTCCGCAAGGACGTGCGGATCGGCGACACCGTCGTGATCCAGAAGGCGGGCGAGATCATCCCCCAGGTCGTGCGCGTGGAGGTCGATAGCCGAGACGGCTCGGAGCGCGCGTTCGACTTCCCCAAGACCTGCCCGAGCTGCGGCGCGGCGGCCCAGCGGGAAGAGGGCGAGGTCGATTTCCATTGCACGAACTCGCCCCTGCGCTGTCCCGACCAGCTCAAGGAGTGGATCCGCTGGTACGCCCACCGCGACGCGATGGACGTGGACGGCCTTGGCGAAAAGCTGGTCGCGCAGCTCGTCGACCGGGGGCTCGTCCGGAGCCTGGCCGACCTCTACCGGCTCGACGCGCCGACCCTGGCCGACCTCGAACGGATGGGCAAGAAGTCGGCCCAGAACCTGGTCGAGGCGCTCGAAGCGACCAAGTCGCGCCCGCTCGACCGGTTCTTGACCGGCCTGACGATCCGCCACGTCGGCACGCGCATGGCCGAGGTGCTGGCCCAGCGTTTCGGAACGCTCGAAGCCATCCGCGCGGCCCCTCTCGCGGACCTGGAAGCGGTCCCCGAGGTCGGCCCCGTGGTCGCCGCGAGCGTCCACGACTTCTTTCAGGAGCCCGAGCACCAGCAGTTGCTCGACGATCTCCAGGGGGTCGGCGTCAACCCCGCGCCCGTCCTCGCTCCCCAGGCCGGGACCGGGGGATTGCCGTTGGCGGGCAAGACGTTCGTCATCACCGGCACGCTCCCCAAGCGCTCGCGGACCGAAGCCGAGGCGTTCATCAAACAGCACGGCGGCAAGGTAACCGGCTCGGTCTCGAAGATGACCAGCTACGTGTTGGCCGGCGAGGAAGCGGGGAGCAAGCTCGAGAAGGCGAAACAGTTGAAAATACCAGTCATCGACGAGGAGGGACTGGAGCAGCTCGCAGGGGCCTGAAGGGGCGAGCGAGCCGAAATGGCGTAGGGCGCATGA
>JARLIH010000382.1 GCA_031291845.1 Isosphaeraceae bacterium
CGGCGACCATCGCGGCCGTCAGGGCGGCGAGACCCTCCTTACCGCGCGGGTCGTCCTGCGAGCCGACCTGAAACAGGAAGCGGACCGCGACCAGCGGGGATGACGCCGAGGGTAAGAACGTGGTGTCCGACTTCTCCTCGGCGGCAGACGCGGGGGGGGTCAACGACTGGGACAGGAGCGCCGCGGCGAGAACGGCCGGGAACGTCTTGCTCATTTCTTGGTCTCCGATTCGAGGGTCACGACCGTCTCGTTGGACTTCGCGAAGTACTTCTTGGCCACGCGCTGGAGGTCTTCGGGCGTCAGGCGGTCATAGGCGGCATAGAGCTCGTTCATCGAGTCGGGGCGGTCCGTGATGGCGATCGACGCGCCGACGGCCAGCGCGACGGCGTCGGCGCTCTTCAGCGAGCCGGCGAACTCGTAGCGCAGGTGGTCCTTGATCGCGTCGAGCCGCGCGCGGTCGATGGGCGTCTTGGCCGCGTCGGCCAAGGCCTCCTCCACCTGCTGCCGGACTCCGGCGACATCGGCCGCCTTGCGTACGCGGGCCAGCACGGTGAAGAGCGACGGGTCGCGCTTCTCGTCGGCGCTGGCGACGAGCATCACGGCCTTCTGCTCGTCGAGGACGAGCTTCTGGTAGAGGGGACTCGTCTCGCCGAAAACCGCCTGCGCGAGTGCGCCGAGCGCGGCGGTGTCAGGATTGCGGGGGTCGCCGGAAGGAATGTGGAAACCCAGGTAGAGGATCGGCAGCGTGGGGACGGGCCAGGTCAGGCGAGCGGAGCGCTCGGCCGTCTGCTCGGGCTCCGAGGGTATGGTCACGCTCGCTCGCCCGCGCATCCAGACTCCGTAATCCTTGCGCACCAGCTCGAGGAGCTTTTCGTGAGAGACGTCCCCCGCCACGACGATCGTGCAATTCTCGGGACGGTACCAGCGGTCGAAGAACGTCTTGCTGTACGCGAACTGGTTCGGCATATCCTTGACGTCGGCCAGGAAACCGATCGTCGTGTGCTTGTAGGTATGGGTCGTGTAGGCCTTGTCTTGCATCGTCTCGTCGAGGATCAGGAAGGGGGACGACGCGTTCTTGTTGTACTCGCCGAGCACCGCGCGCGCTTCCTTCTGAAACGCGGGTTCGTCGTACTTCAGGTTCTGAAACCGGTCGGATTCGATCTCGACCACCTTGGCGAGCGCCGACGCCGGGGCCGTGAGGTGGTAGCATGTCCAGTCGTCCGTGGTAAACGCGTTCGTGTCGGCCCCGAGCGCCTTGGTGACGGCCTGGTACTTCTCCTGGGGGTACTTCTCCGTCCCCCGGAACATCATGTGCTCGAAGAAGTGGGCGAAACCCGACAACCCCTTCTCAACCTCGTTGCGCGAACCCGTGCGAACGACCGTGTAGTACGCGATGATTCCCGGCGAGTCGAACGGCACCGAGATGACCCGTAGCCCGTTTTCCAGACGCGACTCTCGAACCGGATAGGGGAGAATTCGGTCGTTCTCGGCCGCCGTTGCGGGCAACGCCCCCAGCGCGACGGCCGCGGCGAGCCAAACCCAGCAATCTCTCATCATGGTCTCCAGATCAACGACAGGGTGACTGCAAAACGGCTGGGGCTCCATCCCACGGACTGACCGCAGCCCAGGCGGTCGAACGACGTCGCCATGCCCGGCCGAGGATACCCGACGCTCCGCCGATCGAACCACCCAAGATCGACGAGAGACAGGCCTACTTCTTCTTCGGGCTCGCAGGCGGAGTGTTCGGCAGGACGAGGCTCGGCCCCGGAAAAGCTGGCCTTGCAGCGGCCCTTGAGCCGCATCGCCCGACGGTTTTTGTTGCCTCACCGGCGCTCTTCGCACCGCTCCCGCAAGGCTGAGGGAGCGACACTTTTGCCGGCTCGGCGCAGGGCCAGGGGATTACGATTGCGCCGCGATCCTCTCCCCCCGGGAGAGGGTGGCCGCGTAGCGGCCGGGTGAGGGCGAACCGGGACACGTACCGGTGTGGCGCCCTGACCCGGCCGCTGTGCGGCCACCCTTTCCCGAAGGGAGAGGTGGTCCGATCGCGCCCCCGCCAGCCCGCGAGGGGAGGGGACTTGCGCGCAACGCTTCCGGCCAGCAGAATTTGACCGTCCCGCCCAACTTTTCCCCAACCCGCCCTCGGCCTTCCAGAAGAAGGCAGCCACGCGCGGCTGGCTCCCAGCCGAACGGCCCGTTCTGCCTCCGAAAACGCTTTTGCATACCGCTGAGCGCAGCCTTCCCACGATTCGGGCCGGTGTCTGTCGCATTTCTCGCTCTCGCGAGGACAAGCGCAAAGGAAATCGGAGCACGCCGGGAGCCGGCTGCTGGCCCGTCCTGTTCACGAAGCGGCCGGCTCCGGGCTTCCCCCGGCTAGGTTTTCGGGGTTTTTGGTGTTTTTGGCGACGCGTCGTTGACCGTCTCTCAGCCCCCCCTCGGAACGCCGGATCGCAACGGCGCGTTCGCCGAACCCTGGCGCGCGGCTCGATTACGCCATGCGGACCCGCTGGACCGAATCATTCCCGGCCGGACCCACCCCTCGCGGGGACTCACCGGCCGGAGTGCGCGAACGCTCACAGAGAAACATGCTGATAATATGACTCGATATGTGGTATGCGCTCACGAAATTTCCGAAGAATCCGAAAAACTCCCTGACACCTGTCCTACATTCGGGACGGACTTGAAGCGCCGGTGTCGTCCCTCGCGCGCGCAGCCACCACTGTTTGGGGCCGGCACCGACTCATCGGCGCCGAGCGATCCTGGCCGATGAAACCTCCACAGTCAACGGCAGGCTCGTTTCGCGGGCTCGCGCGTCACCCGCGAATCAGTGCAATAGTACACTATCCGCCAAGGGATGTCAAGCGACTCGACGTGCCGGACAGTACGATTACAACGTCGATACGGCACGGATCAGGGTGGCGTGCCCGGCGTCTTCGACCGGTGTGGCACACCGTCGCCGCGGTCGACCTCGCCCGTCGCAGACTGCGCGCTTGCCACCCGACGCGCTGAAGGCTCTCGCTCCGCGGCTTTGCGATCGTCCTGACGAGTGGGATCCGGACCATGCCGCGCACTCAATCGGAACAAAGGGCTGCCCCAGGGCGAGAGAACAACCACTCGCGTGCGCTTCGAGTTGGTAGCGGTTGCCTGAAGGAACACGAAGCGCAAGCGAGTGGTCTTCCCCGTGGTCTGGCCTTGTCGCCGCTCATTGAATCTGAAGGGGTTGGAAGTGGCTCGATCACGTGGGCAAGTCGGACATCGGACCTGAGAACCTGTGAGGACCCGCCGCGATCCGGCCGAGTGGCAGCCATCACCTGGCTTACGCATATCACCTGAGCGTAGCGTCCAATGGTTTTACCCCTCTATTCCGCAGCTCTCTCCAACATCTCAGATTTCGTGCATGGCCTTTATCTGCCGCATCGTCACAACTGGCGAGGCAGCGCGTCGCTGCGCCTTCCTCGGTCGGGCTGTGTCGGTGGGCGCATTGGGCGAGCCCCGTGGCCAACAGGTAGGCCACCGTCAACCAGAGCCGGTGTGTCCAGGTGCTGCGGAACACAG
Source organism: Isosphaeraceae bacterium (assembly GCA_031291845.1). GTDB lineage: Bacteria > Planctomycetota > Planctomycetia > Isosphaerales > Isosphaeraceae > DAIDJG01. The sequence goes on from JARLIH010000382.1 coordinate 3,553, forward strand.
GATGCCCTGTGGTGTGACTCGCAAGAGGCGAGGGACATCGCTCACGGCCTGCCGAATATGAGGCGGTGGGATGGCGCCGGTGTCAAGAGTTGAAAGGATTGATCCGGCTGTACGCCTGAAGCGGCATGGCGGCGACCGGCGTGCCGCGATGTGCGGCCCACGCTCCCGCGGCGACCGGACCGCGCAATGCCGACGTCGCGGGCTCGGGAACGGGCTGGGGATCGATCAACTGTGGCCGTGCGGATGACAGCGGCACCGAGTCGAGGAAGTTCTTCGAGAGCAGGTCCTGCACTGCGCCGGGGCTGAAGGTCGCGCAGGAGGAGAGCATCATCGACATAGGCCGCTGGAAAGGTGTCGGGAACGAGTGGCACTGCCGGGGGTTATTGCGGCTGCTCGGCGCAAACCGCCAGCTGCACGCGCTCTTCGCGGTGAAAAATTGGGAGAAAATGGGAGAATCCGCTCGCCGCGTGAGGATGAGTTGGTCTTCATATCGACGACGAGCCCGACTTGGCTTATCCTCAGCGACGACGAGACCCTTCTTGGCTGGATCGTGAGATCAATCACGGACGACACAAATGCCATTACCAAAGAAATGTTGTGGTGCTCGAACTAACCGTTGGGTAGTTGCAGCAGCCATCGCCACCGTGAGTGCTGGGGCCAAACTTTCGCGCGTGATCGAACCGGGCGTCCGCGTGGATAACGTAGTGCTGACAGCAAACACACCCGCGCTTCGACTTTCCCCCGCGACGCCGGGTCCGCATCCGATTGCGCTGCTCGCTCATGGAGCCACCGGCTCGAAAGAAAATTGCTTTCGCTTCGGCGAGGCGCTCGCCGCCGCCGGTTTTCAGTGCTATTCGGTCGATCTGGCGGGACATGGAGAATCGCCGCAACCTTGCTCCTTCTGGCACGTCGATGGAAAGTGGCGCTGGGCCACCAACATCCTGCTCAAGCCCCGGGAGGTTGAGCGGGCACTTGGATCGGTGGACGTGTTCATCGGCCATTCGATGGGTAGTGGCGCTGGCGAGTGGAGCGTGAATGAAGATAGATTTCGGCCAAAGCTCTTTATTGGGGTCGGCGTCCCGGTCGAGTTGGGCGAGCATGGGCCACCGCTACTCGTGTTGGCAGGCTTATTTGACGAAATCTATCGACCAGCCGAGCTGCGCGCACAAACGAATACAAAAGTAGTCATCTCTCCATGGTCCGACCACATCCTCGAACCCTTCGATCCAGTGCTCGTGAATGCGGCTGTCAAAGCCGCATGCGCTACTGTTGGCAAACCAGTCCCCGCTGCTCCGAGCGCGTGGCGGTGGCGATTCGCCGGGCTTCTGCTGGGAATAGCGGGCGCGTTGGTCCTGATGTTTCGCCTGCCTGAACTGCATCCCCGCCTGGCACGAACGCGAAGATGGATTGTTCCCGCCGTCTTACTCATCGCGATCATTCTGACGATGGGTACGTGGATCGGCGTGACTCCGCAGTGGCGTCGCATCCCCCCGCAGCTTGTTCTACTGGTCGTCATCTGGCTGGCGCTCGCCGGCCTCAGCAGACTGCGCATGCCACGATGGAGCCTGGCTGTGGTCACCGGGATACTGGCGCTTGGTTGCCTGGCACTTCGGATTGCCTATCCGGCGAACATGTTTCTTTTTGCCATGCTCATGAACACCTTGGCGATCAGCACGCTGTTGTTGTTGCCGAGCACGCTAGTCGGCAGAATCGCCACTCGTGGCGGGTCGAGGCGTGACGGCGACGTTGCCATGGCCATCTTTGCGAGTTATGTCATCGGGCAATTCATGCCAATGTTCTATTGAAGAGTGAGTTCAAATCCGTCTAACCATGCGCTGCAGCGAACCCGGCCATCGTGCTCTGGTTAGGATCCACGCCTCCCGGGGACTGGGTCACTGAGCTGGGGTCGTTAGCCAGCGCGCGTCGGTCACATTGACCGCAGCACTCCGCGGTGACAGCAACCGTCGTACCGAGTTCGACCAATCTCCGAAACTCGAAACGGGAAAACAAACCGAACTTGGGGCGAGATAGCGGCCAAGTCGATCGGCGGGCGCTTGGCGAGTTGCAGTTCGTAAGATGCTTACGTCTTCTCGGCAACGCGGACGGTTGTATCCTAGAGTTGTCGTTGTTTGGCGCGCGGCAGCGAGCCCGTTGTATCCCGCGATGAGGGAAAGGGCTCCTTCTCCCTTCACGACCCAGACAGCCTCTCCTGCGCGCTGATTAACGGATCGCGAGATAGGCCAATGCGTTTTGGGAGAGCCGGAAGATGTCCGATTTACAGTTATTCAATGCGAGTGCTAAAGAGCGGGGTCTGATTGATATTGTGTCGCAGCACGAGCCAGCGCTCCACCCGAACGAAGAGTTGGTTTTCGGCCTTGGCACGGCCCTTCACCAGGCGGGACTGCCGTCGCATCGGCTCGAGTCGATGCTTGAGAGGGTGGCGATCCGGCTCGGAGTGAAGGTTCATTCCTTCAGCCTACCGACCGGATTGCTCCTGTGCTCGGAGCGGGCTGGCCTCCCGGTCACCATGTTGATCCGCCTGCCGCCCCAGGCGACGAATCTGGAAAAGCTCCGGCGGCTGACGGTCGAGGCGGAGGCGCTGGCACGTGGGTCGCAACCGCCGGATGGCGCCTTGGCACGAATCCGAGCGCTCAGCGAGACTCCGCCGCGTTGGGGGCGAGGCGCGTGTGTTCTGGGCTTCACGTTGAGTGCCGCGGCGTTCTCGGTGTTCTTCGGCGGCGGCGGCCGCGAGCTACTGATTGCGACGGCTGTGGGTCTGTGTGTAGGGCTGGTTGCGTTGCTGTATGGCAACAAGCGCGGTGCCAACCGCCGGTTCGAACTCGCCGCGGCCGGGGTCGCAGGTCTGATCGCCGGCGCGACGGATGTCTACTGGATACCGCTGGCTTCTGGGCTGATCATCCTGTTGCCCGGCCTGGCGCTCGTCGACGCGATCGAGGAGCTGGCTAACGGGCACCTCGTGTCGGGCGTGGCCAAGGCGGCTGGTGTCGGTGTCGTCTTGTTGGCGTTGATTTTTGGCGTGCTCTTGGCCGTGAACCTCGAAGACCTGATTCTGGGCGCAGGGACGACCGCTGAGACCATCGCGTTCCCCAAGTGGGTGGCGATTCCCGCGCTCGGTGTCGTCACGCTCGGGTCGATCTTCCGCTTCCAGGCAAGGCTGAAGGACTGGATCTGGGTCTTTCTCGCCTCGGCCGTTGCGTTTGGCGGATCGAGGCTGGGCGCGACCCTGGGGAATCCGCTGATGGGTCCATTTCTCGGCGCACTGCTGCTCGGTTTCGGGGCGAACCTGTATGCACGGCTCTGTCACCCGACGCCTCAGCTCCTGTTGGTGCCCGGCCTGGCGCTTCTGGTGCCGGGGTCGTTCGGCTTGCAGAGCATGAACTTCATGCTCAGCGGCGATTCGATGACGGGCATCGAGCAAGGGTTCCAAATGTTCATGGCGGCGATCGCCATCGTCGCGGGCCTTCTCTTCAGCAACCGTCTGATCAAGGCCGAATCGACGCGTACCACCTAACTTTGCCCCAGACACCCTGGCACTCCCGTGGCGACCTCGCGGTGGAAATGAGCGAGGCGTTTCGACACTCCTCGCTGATCTCCGCCGGCTGTCCCTCACGCGAAGCCGGAGGGACCGGGTGCCATGCCCACGTCTTCGTGGATATGCGCCGCGGGCCGGGCCGACGGAGGGGCGCATGCCCACGAAGACGAGGGCATGGCACCCAACCCCACTTCTATTCAGCGGTTGGAGCCGACTTCGCCGGTCGTGGTGGAGATCAACGAGAGGTCTCGGCGATTCCGCTTTTTTTGGGAGAATGCTGGAAGGATATCCCGGGTCCGTGCATGTTGACGTGGGTAGGCCGGTGTATTGGAGGCCAGGCTCATGAGCGGGGGAGATCCTTCGGGCGCGCTCCATGACATGCGGACCCTGTTCAGCAACGGGGTGCACGGCGGGCTGACCGACAGGCAACTGCTGGACCGGTTCGTGAACCGGAGCGACTCCTCGGCGGAGGATGCGTTCACCATCCTCCTCGAGCGGCACGGGCCGATGGTCTGGGGCGTTTGCCGCCGGCTGCTGCCTGACCGGTACGCCGCGGCCGACGCGTTTCAGGCGACGTTCCTGGTGCTGGTGCGCAGGGCCTCGGCGGTCAAGGTCGACGACTCGCTGGGGCCGTGGCTCTACGGCGTCAGCCGCCGCGTCGCCGCACGGGCGCGGGCCAACTCCCTGCGCAGGGGGGCGCGGGAGACCGGCGGCGTCGAGGCGCTGGCCGGCCCGGTCCCTGAGCCGGGCCGGGACGAGTGGCGCGCGATCCTGGACGAAGAGATCGGCCGCCTCCCCGAGCGTCAACGCGCGGCGGTCGTGCTTTGCGACCTGGAGGGTCTGCCTCACGAGGAGGCGGCGCGCCGGCTCGGCTGCCCTGTCGGGACGGTCGAAAGCCGCCTGACCCGCGGGCGACAGCGGCTGCGCGACCGACTGGTGCGGCGCGGGCTCGCTCCGGCCGCCGCGGCGCTCTGGGCCGAAATGGCCCGCGAAGCTTCGGCCGCGATGCCCGTAGGGCTCATCGAGCATTCGGCCCGGTTCGTGACGAGTTCTCCCGCCGCCGGCGCTGTGCCGGCGGCGGTCGCCGCTCTTGCCGAAGGAGTGATCCAGATGATGTGGCTTGCAAGGCTGAAACCGCTGGTCGCCGTCGCGGCGGCCCTCATCCTCGCGACCGCCGGGGTCGCCGTCCAGGGACGCCAACAGCCTGCGGCCGAGGGGGCCCGGGAACAGGCCAAGACCGCTCCTCCGCCAGCAGCCGGCGCGGGGGGCGCCGGCGTGCCGGACATCGCGGCCAACCAGGCCCTTGCCAGAGAGCAGCTCACCCTGATTGACAACGCCTTGGTCGTCCTGCATAAGCTGGCCCAGAATGGGAGAATCCGCGTCGCCGACCCATCTTTCTCCCTGTGGGGACGCCGTAAGCTGGAAACGCTGCGCAAGACGGGCGCAGGGAAGGCCGAAATCATTGCGGCGCTGGAGAAATACATCAACAGCCTGAAGGAGGAGGAGGTGATTGTCGAAGCGATGCGTCAGAGCGCGCGAGGCACTCAAGTCGACGTTTATGACGTCCAATTCCGGCGCATGGAGGCCGAGATCTGGTTGAACGAGGAGAAGGCCCGCTGAGGCGCCAGGAGTCCGCGCGGCGCGGGGCCTTCGTCCGCGCTGCGGAACGGTGCGGAAATCGCCGAGAGTGGGCCGGTGAAAACTTGAGGCTGACGGTCGAACGGGCTCGTCTCGGTATTGTTGCGCACTCGTGCGATCGCTTTTGAGTGAGGGAATCTGCCCGGTCCCGAGCCCCGAACGGGGCGCCATGCGACAGCCTGGGGAAACGCGCCAGGAGCCTGATGACGAGAACGAAGATCTTCAGCCCTGAAGGGGCGACCTGTGCGGTTATGGGGCATCGCCCCGATCGGCACAGCGCGCCCCTTCAGGGCTGATGAGCAAGCCGAGAAACGCGGGACCGCGATCCCTGGGGCGTTGCCCTCGTTGTACTACACAAGTTCTGCCGCGGGTTCCCGGGGTGGCATGCCCCTCTCGGCTCCGGGCCCGAACGTCTCCCAGCAGAGGGCGATGTCATGAAGCCGCTGCAGCCCAAGC
>JARLIH010000383.1 GCA_031291845.1 Isosphaeraceae bacterium
AGTAGTTCGTCGCCGGGTTGTTGAAGCTCGACCCGTCGGCCGTCAACAGGTCGCGGACGAACTGGTCCATCGGCACGTTGCGTTCGAGCGCAGCGCGGATCCAGCGGTTGAACACGTACGCGCCCTTCGGCTGGATCAGGCGGCCGTTCGAGCGAAGGATGTCGGCGAACTTCAGGGTCCAGAAGTCGTAAAACTCGGGCCGGGAGAGCAACTGGTCGACAACCTTACCGCGGCGGTCGGCCGAGGGATCGGCCAGGAACGCCCGGACGTCTTCGGGCTTGGGCAAGATGCCGACCGTGTCGAGATAGACGCGCCGAATGTATTCGCTGTCGGTGCACAGTTCCGACGGGCTGATCCGCATGCGGTTCAGCTTCGCGAACACTGCCTTGTCGATGACGTTGTCTTGCGGCACGTCGGCCAACTTGAAGCCCGGAACATCGACCAGGTGGGTCAGCCGGACGTTGGCGACCAGGCTCAGGTAGTGGGCGATCACCGCCACTTCGCCGCGCGATTTGAACGAAACGTACCCGTCCGCGTCGACGCTGGCGATCTCCGGGTTCGACGAGTCGTAGTAGCAGATCGGCGTGACGTCCCGAACCGTGCCGTCGCCGAGCGTCAGCAGGGCGACGATCTGTTGCGACCGGGCCGGGGCGTTGAGGACGCGACTGCCGGGCAGGATCTCGAGCTTGACGGCTGCCGGCGCGTTCGGGTCGTCCTTGCCCCCTTCCTGGACCCAGTCGTGCAGGAACTCGTACGTCTTGGTGTTGCGTGCAAGCCTGAGTCCCCCTTCGTGGGGAACTTCTCCGAGCGGTTTGCGCAGAATGATGCTCGTCGCCGCGGCGAGCGGGGTAATGCGACGGCCGCCCGCCTCGCGGGTCAAGACCGTATAGTCCTGGTCGGGCAGGTAGCCCCGCAGGCTCAGTTTGAACCCGCCCTTGCCGGTCGGCGTGCCGTGGCAGGCACCCATGTTGCACCCGGCCTGGCTCAAGGCGGGCACCACGTCGCGCCGGAAGCTGACGGGCGCGGGCTGCTCCATTTTTTCGACCTTCACGGTCGTCTTTACCTCGACGCTTCCCCGCCGGGCGACGATGGTGGCGCTCCCGTTCGCCTTCGGGACGACCTGTCCCTTCGCCGAGACCGTCGCGATCTCCGGGTTCAGGCTGACCCACTCGAGGGCACGGGTCAGGTCGCGCACGGTGCCGTCGGCGTAATTGGCCGTCGCGATGAGCTGTCGCGTCGCGCGGCGGCCGAGAAGAGTGGCGTCCTGCGGGGCGATGGCCACGGCGGCGGGCGTGCCCACCAACTGGGCCGGTTCGTCCTCCTTCGGCGCTGCGGGGGCCGCTGGCGGCAGCAACACCGAGACGACCAGGACCAGCCACGGTCCCAAGGTACGACGAGCGTGCATCGGTCGCTCCTCTCTTCGGGAATTCAGATCCAATACGGCGGGCGTGACACGCATCCGCGGCCAAGCAGTGGCCGGGCCGGAGCGTGCGGTGGGATTGGAACGGCAACGCACGATCACTCTCGGCCGTTCCGGCGGACTCTCTTAACTAACAGGGTGCCCGGTTTTTCAAGCAAAGTCAAACATTTTCCCCAACGCGCCTCGCGGCGGACGGTTCAGGAGATCCCTGACTCGTGCGGACTGGCGGCCGCTGGTAGAATTTGGACCGCGTTGGATGCTGCGCATCGCGGACCTCGGCGAGAGAGGCGCTCCTTTGGATCGAGTGGGAACGGTGGCGATCATCGGGGTCGGGTTGATCGGTGGTTCCGTCGGTCTTGCGCTCCGCGAACGAGGCCTGGCCGATGAAGTGATCGGCATCGGCCGCGATGAGGCGAAGTTGAGTGAGGCGGTACGCCTCGGTGCGATTGACTCCGTCTCGACCGACGCCGCACGCGGAGTCGCGCGGGCGGACGTCGTCGTCGTCTGTACGCCCGTTACGCGCATTGCGCTTGACGTCCGGCAGGCCGCCTCGCAGGCGCCCGAAAACGTGCTCGTCACCGACGCGGGGAGCACAAAGCAGGGCATCGTGGAGGAGGTCGAGCGGGACGAGCGGGCGAGGCAAACGTTCGTGGCTGCACATCCCATCGCCGGTTCCGAGCGTCACGGAGTCGCCCATGGCCGTGCCGATCTCTTCGAGGGCCGGGCGTGTGTGCTGACTCCCACGTCGCACACGCCCCCGGATCGTCTCGGTCGTGCCCGTGGCTTCTGGGCGGGGCTCGGTTGCCGCATGATCGAGATGGAAGCCGCCGCCCACGACGAGGCGCTCGCCCTGACCAGCCACCTGCCGCATGCCGTGGCCGCCGCGCTCGCGGCCTCCGTTCCGCCCGAGGTACTCGCGCTCACCGCGGGGGCATACCGCGACATCACGCGCGTCGCAGGCGCTGATGCTACGGTCTGGACCGCGATCTTCCGGGCCAATCGCGGGCCGATCCTGCAAGCCCTCGCCACGTTCCAGTCCCGCCTCGCGGCCTTTCAGGACGCGCTCTCGGACGATGACGAACAGGCCTTGCACCAGTGGTGGGAAGCCGCCAGGGCGCAGAGGCGAGAGTATGAAGCGCTGCAAGCACGACCGAGGCACCTGTAGGCAACGCGGCTCGCTTGCATTATTATGCCTGGTTGAGCCGACGGCACAAAAGACAGCCCGCCCGCGATTCCATAACGTCAAAAAACGGTAAGCTTTGAAATCGGCCTGAATTCTGGACGATTATGCTCTGGCATATCCGAATTAATCCCTCGGCGGGCCAACCCGACCTGACCGGCCGCCGCACCGAAGTTGAGGCCTCGGAACTGGGCATCAGCGGCCCCTGGTCGGTTTCGGCCTGCCGCGGGTTTCTCGTCGAGGGAGACGTAACACTCGACGCACTCCAGCGCGCGGCGGTCTCGGTGCTCGTCGACCCCGTCGTCGAGACGTTCACGATCGAGCCGGCAAGCCACCCCGGCAACGGAGCAGGTGCCCTCGTGCACGTCCTGCCCAAGCCAGGGGTCACCGACCCGGAAGGCCAGAGCGCACTCACGGTCCTGCACGACCTGGGACTGCGCGCCCAGAACGTGCGCTCGATCCGGACCTACCGCGTTCAAGGGCCGCCAGAGGGAATTCCGCGGCTGGTCCAGCGCGTGCTTGCCAACGAGGCCGTCGAACAGGCCGTCATCGGGACCTTGCCGTTTGACAAGCTCGGCCAGGGCCACCCCTACCAGTTCCGCAAGGTCGTGGTCCCCATTCGGGCCATGGACGACCCCGCGCTGCTGCACCTGAGCAAGTCGGGCCAGCTCTACCTGAGCCTGGCGGAGATGCAGACCATTCGCGCGCACTTCGCCGAGCTCGGCCGCGACCCGACGGACTGCGAGCTCGAGACCCTCGCCCAGACGTGGAGCGAGCACTGCTCGCACAAGACCCTGCGCGGGAAGATCGAGTTCGAGGGGGAGGTCATCGACAACCTGCTCAAGCAGACGATCTTTCAGGCGACCCGGACGCTCGACCGCGACTGGCTCGTGTCGGTTTTCGCCGACAATGCCGGTGTCGTCCGCTTCGACGAGAACGTCGACGTCTGCTTCAAGGTCGAGACGCACAACCACCCCTCCGCGATCGACCCCTACGGCGGCGCGAACACGGGCCTCGGCGGCGTGATCCGCGACCCGATGGGTACGGGGCTGGGTGCCAAGCCGATCTGTAACACCGACGTGTTTTGCGTGGCGCCCCCGGACCTTCCCCCCGACGAGCTACCCACCGGCGTGCTCCATCCGAAGCGCGTGCTCAAAGGCGTCGTCGCGGGGGTCCGCGACTACGGCAACCGGATGGGCATCCCCACGGTCAACGGCGCGCTCGTCGTCGACCGCGACTACCTGGCCAACCCCCTGGTCTTCTGCGGGACCGTCGGCGTGCTGCCGCGAGGAATGGCGGACAAGCACGTCGAACCCGGCGATCGGATCGTCGCCATCGGGGGCCGGACCGGCCGCGACGGCATCCACGGGGCGACGTTCAGCTCGGCCGAACTGACGGGGGACAGCGAGACCGTCTCAGGCGGTGCGGTGCAGATCGGCAACGCCATCACCGAGAAAATGGTGCTCGACGTCATCCTGCAGGCCCGCGACCGGGGTCTCTTCCGGGCGATCACCGACTGCGGTGCAGGGGGGTTCAGCTCCGCGGTAGGCGAGATGGGGGCTGAACTCGGCGCTGAGGTCGACCTCGAACGCGCGCCGCTGAAGTACGAGGGGCTGTCGTACACCGAGATCTGGATTTCCGAAGCGCAGGAGCGGATGGTCCTCGCCGTGCCGCCTGCCAAATGGGCCGAGCTGAAGGCTCTGTGCGACCGGGAGGACGTCGAGGCCACGGACCTCGGCCGGTTCGTGGACACCGGGCGGCTGACCCTGCGTTACCACGGCGCCGTCGTGGGCGACCTGTCGATGGCGTTCCTGCACGACGGCCGCCCCGCGGTCGTCCGCGCGGCGACGTACACCCCCGAGCCCGAGAGACCGGTCGCGCTCCCCGAGCAGCGGGACTA
>JARLIH010000036.1 GCA_031291845.1 Isosphaeraceae bacterium
CGGGGGGGTTGTTGTGGTGAAGTGGGCATAAAATACCCTGGGGGGGGTTTTTGTTTTAGGGGGGGGGGGGGGGGGGGGGGGCCCCCCCCCCCCGCGCGAGGGGGAAGAAGCAAACCGAAGGCATCGGCCCAGCGCTAGGCGATCGTGATCGACAGCGGCTGGCTCGCGGACGCGCCGACGGTGTCGGTAGCCTTGACGGTGAAGTTCGACGTGCCCGAGGCGGTCGGAGTGCCGGTGATCGCACCCGCATTCGAGAGCGACAGGCCGGCCGGCAGAGTGCCGCTCGCCAGCGTAAAGGTGAGCGTACCGGTGCCGCCGGTTGCCGCGACCGTCTGGCTGTAGGCGGTGCCAATGGCCCCGTTGGGCAGCGTCGTGGTGGTAATCGTGACGGCGGGGTTGATCGTCACCGTGTATGCCCGGGTCACCGTGCTGCCGGTGGTGTCCGTTGCGGTCACGGTGAAGTTGTCCGTGGCCGCCGTGGTCGGAGTGCCGGAGATCAAGCCGGTGGTGGAGGCCAACGACAGGCCCGCGGGCAACGCACCCGCCGTGATGGAGTACGTATAGCCTCCCGCCCCTCCGGTCGCCGTGAGCGTCTGGCTGTAGGCGGTGTTGATCGTGTCGTTCGGCAGAGTCGCCGGAGAGAGGGCGAGCGCGGCATTGACGACGAGCGAGTAGGCCTGGACCGCGGTCGCGCCCACGGTGTCTTTGGCCGTCACGCTGAAGCTGGACGTCCCCGTAGCGGTCGGGGTGCCGGAGAGGAGGCCCGTGCTGGAGAGGGAGAGACCCGCCGGCAGGGTGCCGCTGGTCACGGTGAACGCAAGTGCGCCGGTACCGCCGCTCGCCGACAGTTGCCTGCTGTAAGCGCTCCCGACGGCCGCGACGGGCAGGGTGGTAGTCGTGAAGCTGATGGCGGGGTTGATCGTCACCGAGTAAGGCTGGCTGCCGCTCACGCCATTGGTGTCGCTGGCGGTCACGGTGAAGGAGGAGGTCGCCGCGGTGGTCGGCGTGCCGGTGATCGCGCCGGTGGTTGAGTTCAGAGTGAGCCCGGCGGGGAGGCTGCCCGACGTAACGGCGTAGGAATAGCCCCCCGCACCGCCCGAGGCGGTGACGGTCTGGCTGTAGGCGACGCCGACCGTGTCGTTCGGGAAGCTCAACGGCGACAAAGAGAGCACCGACGTGGGCGGAGCGAGCAAGTTCTGCAGGACCGTGTTCAGCACCGCGCCGATGGTCGGGGAATTGCTGTGAGCGAGCGCCTTGATTCGCACGGCGAGCGCGACGTCGGCGCCGGCGAGGATGCCGGGAGCGCCGGTGTGTGACACGATCGCGTTCACGTCACCGATCGTCAGCGACGAGTTGTTAATCGCGGTGGTGAGCGACGTCTCGAGCTTTGACGCCGTGGCGGCGAGTGCTTGGTGACCGGCGAGGATCTCGGGGCCGAAGTACTTCACGTAGTTCGTACCCGCAGCGCCGCTCGAGCCGGCCAGGAAGTTGCCGGAGGTGTCTTTCACACCCGTGGTGGACGTGCCGTTGATCGTGAGTACGTACTGCTGGTTCAGGGCGACGTTACCAAACGCCGTCAGGGTCACCGTGTGGTTGGAGGCGTCGTAAACCGCCGAGGCGAGCGGGACGGCCACGCCATCGAGCTGGGTATGGCGAATGGGCACGATTGAGTAGTTGGCCAGGTTCTGGGCCGACGTGGGGTCGAGCGCGGCGCTGAAGGTGATCGTGAACTTGGTGCTCTGATGATGGACGCCCATCCGCTCCACGCTCGTGACCGTCGGGCCCGTCGCGCTGCCCACGGGGAGGATCGTGAGCGAGAGGGACTGGGTCGCGGTGATCCCCGCACTGTCGGTCGCCTTCACGGTGAAGGTCGAGGTTCCCTGGGTCGTGGGGGTGCCGGAGATCAGGCCCGAGGTCGAGAGTGAGAGGCCGCCCGGCAGCGTGCCGGTGGAGATGGTGTAGGTCAAAGGGGGCGTGCCGCCGGTGGCGGTAACCTGCTGGCTGTAGGGGGTGCCCGCCGCCCCTTGCGGCAACGTGGTGGTCGTGAACCCGAGCTTCGGGTTGATCGTGAGCCCGTAGCTTTCCGTCGCCGAAGCGCCGATGCTGTCGGTGGCCTTGACGATGAAACTCGTGTTGATCGGAGTGGTCGGGGTGCCCGAGAGCAGTCCCGTGCTCGAGAGCGTCAACCCCGGCGGGAGCGTGCCGCTGAGGACCGTGTACGTCAGTGCGCCCGTGCCGCCGCTCGCGGTGATCTGCTGGCTGTAGGGGACGCCGACGCTGGAGCTCGGCAACGTCGTCGTGGTAAACGTAACGGCCGGGTTGATCGTGACCGAGTAGCTCTGGGTACTGCTCGCGCCGACGGTGTCGCTCGCGGTGACGCTGAACGTCGAGGTCCCGGCGGTGGTCGGCGTGCCGGCGATCACGCCGGTGCTCGACGTGATCGTCAGCCCGGCGGGGAGCGTGCCGCTCGTCACGGTGTAGGTGAGCGCGCCGGTGCCGCCCGTGGCGACGATCGTCTGGCTGTAGGGCGTGTTGATGGTCGCGCCGGGCAGGGTGGTCGTCGTGATCTTGACCGCGGGGTTGATTGTGATCGAGTACGCCTGGCTCGCGGTTTCGCTGGTGCTGTCGGTGGCCGTGACGGTGAAGGCGGACACCCCCGCGACGCTCGGCGTGCCGGTGATCGCGCCGCTGGTCGCGTTCAGGCTCAACCCCGACGGCAGTGTGCCGCTGGTCACGGCATAGGTGTACCCGCCCGAGCCGCCGGAAGCGGTCAGCGTCTCGCTGTAGGGCACGCTGAGCGTATCGTTCGGCAGGCTCGTGGGCGCGAGGTTTACCGTTTGATTGACGTAGAAGTTGTAGGTCTGGGTCTTGGTCGCCCCGACCGTGTCGGTGGCCGTCACGCCGAACGTCGACAAGCCGGCGGCCGTGGGAGTGCCCGAGAGCACGCCCGCCGCGGAAAGAGTCAAGCCCGCGGGCAGCGTGCCGCTGGTCACGGCGAACGTTGGTGTGCCGGTACCCCCGGTGGTCGCGATCGTCTGGCTGTAGGCGAAGTTCAGCTTGGCGGAGGGGAGAGTGACCGTGGTGATGCTGAGCGCGGGGTTGATTTTGACCAGATAGGCCTGGCTGCCGGTGTTGCTCTTGCTGTCGGTCGCGGTAATGGTGAAGCTCGACGTTCCCGCCGCGCTTGGCGTGCCGGTGATCGCGCCGGTGGACGAGTTCAGGCTCAGACCCGCCGGCAGGGTGCCGGTCGTGATGGCGTAAGCGTACGGGCCCGTGCCGCCGGAGGCGGTAATGGTGTGGCTGTACGCGATGTTGATCGTGTCGTTCGGCAGGCTCGTCGGCGCGAGGCTGACCGTTTGGTTGACGTAGAAGTTATAGGTCTGGGTCGTGGTCGCCCCGACCGTGTCGGTGGCCGTCACGCCGAACGTCGACAAACCGGTGACCGTGGGAGTGCCCGAGAGCACGCCGGCCGTGGAAAGTGACAGGCCTGCCGGCAATACGCCGCTGGTCACGGCGAACGTCGGCGTGCCGGTACCGCCGGTGGTCGCGATCGACTGGCTGTAGGCGGTGTTCAGCTTGGCGGAGGGGAGGGTCGTCGTGCTGATCGCGAGCGCGGGGTCGATCGTCACCGAGTAATTTTCCGCGCCGGTCGCGCTGCTGCTGTCGGTGGCCGTAACGGTGAAGCTGGACGTTCCGGCCACCGTCGGCGTGCCCGTGATCGCGCCGGAGCTGGCGTTCAGGCTCAGGCCGGTCGGCAGGCTGCCGGTGGTGACGGCATAGCTGTACCCACCCGAGCCGCCCGAGGCGACGAGGGTGTGGCTGTACGCGACGTTGATCGTGTCGTTCGGGAGGCTCGACGGTGTGATGACGATCGCAGATGCGGGCACAACGTCCGCAGGCGCGACGTTCGCGGCAAGCAGCAGTCGGTACTCGAGCGCCGCATCATCCCAGCCGGGCCGGAACGGCCGCGACACGCGCCCCGCGCGATGGGAAGCCCTCGAACGGCCTCGCCCCTCATGACTCCGCATGATTCACCTCGTTACGTTGCCTCGACGAGGTCGGAGTGGATTGCACGAACCCGCTTCCGACCGGCTGCAGTTGCGGCAATAGGTCCTGTATCCGCACCAAGAGGCATCCATGCCGCCCGGGCCGCTTGCTTTGAGCATCGGAGTCGGCGTGCGCTTTCTTGAGGTGGCGGCTGCCCGTCCGTGCCGGTGTTGTGACGGGCGTGCCCGGTTGATTGACTGCCGGGCTCGTGCGGGGGTTTCCTCTTGTTCCGGGTGGACCGATAACGGGGCTGGGAGCACCAAAAAATGGCGGAAACACGACGCGAGAACCGCTACCGCCTCCCCTATCGCGCGGGCCGGAGAAGTCGCCGCAGTCCACGCGCCAGCGAGCGGAGACGGTCGGTGCAAAAGCTCCGAGGATGGGTGGCGCGGTCGTCGAGGACCCCAGGCGCGCGACCCAAGCCATGCCTCCCTACGACGCGGCAATGGTCCCGGTTGCGGCCGTCGGCCCTTGGAACGCAAACCGGTTTGCCGCTAGAATCTCTGGGTGCGGCGACTCCCCAAGGCACGGGGGGTTCGTGCGATTCCCTCATTCCCCATTGACGAGTCGAGCTCCTGATGAAAGCCGTGGCCGTACTACCGGGTAAGCCGAACAGCGTCCACGTGTTGGACATCCCGGCCCCGAAGCTCAGCGACCAGCCGCAGCCGCACGTTTGCCGGATCCCTGAAGGACGCGCCGTGCTGGTGAAGACGCTCCAGATCGGCGTCGACGCCACTGACCGCGAGATCAACGAGGCCCTCTACGGCAACGCCCCCCCCGGCGGCAATCACCTGGTCATCGGGCACGAGAGCTTCGGCCAGGTCGTCGAGGTGGGCGACAAGGTGACCGAGCTGAAGCCGGGCGACTACGTCTCCTGCACCGTCAGGCGGCCGGGCGGGTCGCTCTTCGACACGATCGGCCGGAACGACATCACCAGCGAAGAGGTCTATTACGAGCGCGGAATCAACCTCTGCCACGGCTACCTGACCGAGTCGTTCGTCGACGACGTGGAGTACATGGTCAAGGTGCCGCAGAACCTCAAGCACCTGGGCGTCCTGTCCGAGCCCGCCAGCGTCTGCGCCAAGGCCATCGAGCAGGCGTTCCTGGCCCAGCAACGGCTCCAGGTCTGGCACCCCCGGCGCGCGTTCGTGCTCGGTGCCGGGCAGATCGGCCTGCTCGCGACGATGATGCTCAAGCTGCGCGGGATGGAGGTCTACACGCTCGCGACCAAGCCGGGACCGCACCGCAAGTCCGAGATTGCCGAGGCCTACGGCGCCACCTACGTGAGCACGCGGCAGACGCCCCTGGCCGAGCTGGCGAAGCAGGTCGGCAAGCCCGACCTGATCTTCGAGGCCACCGGCAACGCCGAGCTCTGCTTCCGCGCCATGGAAGTGCTCGCACACAACGGCGCCTTGATCTGGACGAGCATCACGGGCGGCAAGCACGAGGTGACCGTCGACGCCGCGAAGATCAACCTCGAGTGGGTACTCGGCAACAAGCTCCTGGTCTCGAGCGTCAACGGCAACCGCCGCCACTTCGAGCTGGGAATCCAGGCCCTCTCGCACGGCGAGCACACCTACCCCGGAGTCACCGAGCGCATTCTCACCCACCCGGTCGACGGACTGGACAAGTACCGCGAAATGATGCGGCTGCTGGAGGACAAAGAGGCGCTCAAGGTGTACGTCAACGTCGCTGGGTAATCCGTAGGGCGCCTGGAACGCACTGGCGCATTGCATGCACCCTACAACTCATAATGATTTTGTCGATCGACGATACCAGGGAGTACTCATGAGCAGTTTGAACGTGCGTCAAGACGCCTGCGAGTTGGATTTCCTGTCGCTCGGAGCGCTCGTGCACCGGCTGGATCCCGGCATCGTGCCGTTCCGCAAGGCGCGGTCGTTCGAAGTCCACGTCTCGGGCGGCGAGTACAACGTGGCGGCGAACCTGTCGGATTGTTTCGGGCTGAATACCGGCATCGCGACGGCGATGGTCAACTACGGTATCGGCGAGCTCGTGCAGGCGCGGGTGCGCGAGACGGGGGTGAAGCCGTTCTACAAGTGGTTCCAGCACGACGGCGTGCGCGGACCGAACATCGCGACGGTGTACAGCGATCGGGGCTACGGCGTGCGCGGGCCGGTCGTCTTCTACAACCGGGCCAACGAGGCCGGCGCCTTGCTCAAGCCGGGCGACTTCGACTGGGCGTCGATCTTCGCCCGAGGCGTGCGCTGGTTCCACTCGGGCGGCATCTTCGCCGCGCTGTCCGAGACCACCTCGGAGCTGATCATCGAGGGGATGCAGGCCGCGAAGGCCGCCGGGGCGATCAATTCGTTCGACCTCAACTACCGCGCCAAGCTGTGGGCCTCCGTCGGCGGCCTCGAGCGGGCGCAGAGCACGCTCCGCCGTATCGTTAGCAACGTCGATGCGCTCGTCGGGAATGAGGAAGATCTTCAGAAAGGCCTCGGCATTCCCGGTCCCGAGGTCGCCTCGTCGTCGAAGCTCGACCCCGAGACGTTTTTCCAGATGATCGACCGGGTGGTCGAGAAGTTCCCGAACGTCAAGCTCGTCGCGACGACCCTGCGCGAGGTGCACTCGACCAACCGGCACGACTGGGCAGCCGTGCTCTGGCTGAACGGCCAGCGGTACGTGAGCCCGACCTGCCAGCTCGACGTCATCGACCGCATCGGCGGCGGCGACGGTTTCGCCGCCGGCGTCTTCTACGGCATGCTCGCCGGCCGCGCTCCCGAAGAGGCCCTGCGGCTCGGCTGGGCGCACGGGGCGTTGCTCACCACGTTTACCGGCGACGTGACGATGGCCAAGCTGGAAGAGGTCGAGGCGCTCGCCAAGGGGGGCTCGGCACGGGTCCAGCGGTAAAGACTCTCACAGCGCATCGATCATGATCCGTGGGGTGCATCGAATCTTCCGGTGCATTTCATGCACCCTACGAATCTATTTGACCAGCCCCAGCGGCAGCTTGAGGACGCCCGAGAAGAAGCCGACGGCCGTGTCGGCGACGACGACCGACGGGTCGGCGGAGACTGACGGGCTCCGCACCGTTCCCCCGACGTGCAGCTTCAGCAAGCGATTCGAAAGGTAGTTGGCCACGCGCAAGCTTGCGTCATCGCGACGGCCCAAGGCGTCACCCAAGCCGGGGATCAGCCGCACCAGCGCCTGGCCGGTTTCGGGGATGATCTGGTTGGTGTTGATCAGCACGTCCAGGTCGAGTTGCCCCTCAAAGCCGACTGAGCCCGTCGCGTGGAGCTGGACGACGCGCCCGATCAGGGTCAACGGCTCGACGAGGAGCTGTTTGTGAACGATCGCGCCGTTGAGGGTCCCCCCCTCGAAAAGCCCGCCCCGCGCAGCCCCCAGGAACTTGTCGATCTCGCGGAAGACCGGGATGGAGATGAGCGAGGCGTCGGTCAGGCTCAGGGCCACCTTGCCCCGGTACCGACCGACGTCCGACGCGTTCGGACCGGTGAGGCTCACCCGGCCGGAGATGTGCCCGGACTCGCTCCGCCGGCTGTCGGAGACCAGCCGAGCGACCGCTTCAACGTCGACGTTGGCGAGCGTGACGTCGGCTTGAAAGGACTCGTCCCCGCCCACACGTAGCAGCGCGTCGCCGTGCAGGTTCCCACCGGCGAAGCGCGCGGACCATCGGCGCACCTGGATCCGGCCCCCTTCGGCGCCGGGAGTCAGCACGAGCTCGGCAGGCGCTCGCAACTCGCTCACCGGGATCCCGAAGACGCGGGCCTGGGGCACCTCCAGCTCGGCACTGGCGCGGAACGCCTCCTCAAGCCGGCCGGCGAGCTGGAGCGAGCCGAAGCCGTCGCATTTTCCCTTGAGAGCCGGCAAGATAGCGAGCACCCGCTCGAGGGGGGCCCGGTCGATCCGGAACTCGAACCCGAGACTCCGCGGCCCCTTCGCGGGGCTCGCGCCCCAGAGATGACCCGATGCAGGCCCTCCGAGCAACTCACCTTCGAGCGGCTCGACCCACCAGGAGGTCGGCGTCAGCGCCACGGTGCCGCGGAGGTGGCCCAGTGGGTACGACCTCCCCCAGCGCAGGTCGCGAAACTCCGCCAGGCCGTGGACCCAGAGGCCAGCGTCGGGGCCCTCGCGAGGCGCGCGGAGGTTTGCGTCGACCGCGCCCTGGCCCTCGAGGTGCGCCGCCGCGCCGGTGATGCCCAGGATCTTCCAGACGCGGTCCAGCGTAAAGCCGGCGGCCCGGAATTCTCCTTCGGCCGCCGCGTTCGCGGGGAGAGCGGTCAACGGGAAGTCCCCTCGGACCTTGACCTTGCCCCCGAGGCTTTCGGCCGTGACGTCATAGGTCAACACCCCCTTTTGGGCTTGCACCGACGCCTGGACTTGCTCGGCCGGGATCCCTTGAAAGGTGAGGTCGGGGGCTGCCAGGCGCACGCTCGACTCCAGCCGCGATACGTCGGGCGGGATCGTGAACCGCACCTGGCCGCCGGCCTTGCCGGTGAGCTTGAGGGCACCCCCTGGAACCGCGTCGGAGAGCCGGGCCGTATCGACTTCCTCGAAGGATGCAGCCCCTGCGACCGGACGCCCCGCCGTATTGGGCACGCGAACGTCGGCCTGAAGCCGTCCGCCAAACGGTCGCGCTTCAACTCCTGAGACGACGATCGTGTCTCCCTCGGTCGTCCACCGGAACGGCACGGCGCCCAGCGCGACCGGCCCGGCGCGGAAGCGGTCGAACCGGCCGTCCCCCTTCGTTTCGAGCCGGAGCGGGGCCAGCGTCCCTTTTGCGCCGGCCTTCGCGGTCAGGTTCCCCGACACCGGCGCGGGACGAGGAACCGAGGGGAGCAGCGAGACGACCGACGCGACGTCCCAGCCCGCGACGTCGAGCACGCCATCGAACGCGTGCGGCGGGTCGAGGCCGAGCGCGAGACGGGCGCTCAGCGGCTGACCGTTCATTCGCGCAGAGAGCTCAGAGACGTCGAGCCGTCCGTCCTTGAGGGCAAAGCCGAACGCGAGCGAGTCGAGGATGGTGCCGCGGTACGCAACCTCGACGCTCTGTGCACGCCCGCTCACGTTCCAGGCTTTCGGGTCGGCGGCACGTCCGAGGTCCGCGTCGGCCGCCGCGTGCAGCGAGACCAAGCCCGAGAGTGGTGTCGGCCGGGGCAGGACCGGGGCGGCCAACTCGCCGAGCGGGAGCGCGTTCCCCTCCACCCGGGCCGAGAGCTTCCCGGGGGGAGAGAGCTCGGCCCGCAGATCGAGGCGAAACGCGCCGGTGGGAAGCGGCCCTTCGGCCGGCACCGGAGGAAGCGCTTCGGGGGGGTTGTCCGGCCCCCCATTCGGCCGGTTCACCAGCCGGCCCCGCAGCTTTTTCAGCTCCAGCACGCCGTCGGCCAGGTCGATCCGGGCCGAGAGCGTCCCCACGTCCACCCGAAACAACGACGCGGCACGCAGGGTGAGGTCGCCGTGAAACGCATAATCCTTCGCCTCGCGGAGTTCCCCCAGCGGGATCGTCGCCGTGGCCTTCAGGTCGAGCTTCCCGCTGATCGGGACCGGCAACGACATGCCGAACAGGAGCTTGGCCTTGGCGATCAATTCGGCCATCTCCACGTCCTGCAGCTCGATCTGGGTCATGAGCGTCTTCGGGAGACGGACCTTCGGCAGCGGCGATGCTTCTTTCTTTTCCGGCTTGGCAGGAGCTTGCAGCGCAACGCGCAGGATTTGTACGTGTGAGCCGCTGACATTCACCTTTCCCCCCGGGAGAGGTGATCAAATTGGGATCGCGCCGCTCGAAGAGTCCCGCGCTGGTGGTCTTCGACTCGTATTGAAGGTCGTTCCCTTGAGCGCGCATCACGAGCTTGAGCGACTTGACCGGGATCCCCTGGATCGCCCCGCCGGTCACCTCGGCTTCGCCCGTGGTGCCCGTGAGGTCGACCCCCTGGGGTTCGACCACCGCCTTAAGCTGCACCTGTCCCGAGAGCCGCCCGGTCACGCCCGCCTCGTCGAGCTGCCACGACTTGGGAGCGTCGGCGACATTGATCGCTTTGAGGTTCAGCCCCAGGTGAAAGCGTGGAGACGTCTGTGTAAAATCGAGCGTGCCGTTGGCCTCGACCCGGCCGCCGATCGCCTCGCCCGCGACATTCTCGAGCCGGACGAGCCCGCCGTCGACGAGCACTTTGCCAGTTGCTTTGGCCGCGGTGATGTCCAGGCCACGACTCGTTACGGTCGTGTGGCGCAGGCCGATCTCGACACGCACGGTGGGCGCGCTCTTTCCGTATTCCGCGGCCAACTGGGCGTCTACTACGCCGTGGGGCACGACGTTTGCCCACACGTCGGGGGGAACGAACGGAATGCATTCGACCTTGCGCGGATCGACGGCGATCCCTTGCTTCGAGCTCAGCGTCACGTGGCCGGAGCGAAACGAGGGGTCGAACTCACCGTACGCCTCGGCCGGCCCCCAATCCGGGTCGCTGGACCGGGCGGCAAGCTGGACCGCGCCCTGAAACGGGGCGAGGCGCCCCTGGACGCGCGTGACGACAAGCTCGGGCCGCCCTTCCTGGCGGATCGTCAGCTCCGCGTTGCGGACCACGACCACCGGCAAGGTGCCGCTGCCGGATGACGAGCCGCCGATCGCTGTCAGGACTCGTCCATCGCGATCGACCCTGAGCGTGAGCTTCACCCCGTCGATCGTCAGCCGGCGAGGGCTCCATCGGCCACGGAGCAGCCCGCCGAGCGAGAGGTCGGTCTCCACGCGCCGGGCCGTCGCCCAGACTTCGGGGCCGTCGCGGAGCACGAGCCCGGTTACACCGGCCGACGAGCCCCCGAGCCACCACGAGCCGAGCGCGGCCCGCCCGCCGAGCCGGGCCTCGACCTGCCCCGCGATCAAGGCCGGCACCACCCAGGTGCGTACGACGATTAACGCCACGAGCAGGGCAAGCAGGACGAGCCCCAAGCCTTTCCAGAGCTTCGCGGGGATTCGCATCGGTCCGGACTCCCGCACAAAAACCCACCGGCCGATCGCCGGTGCGAGTGAAGGGGGGACGAGAGGCCGATGGTATCACAAACGTCGGCTGCGCGGCGCGGCAGGGACCGAATCAGCCGTCAGCGCCGTAGCGGGCGACGACCACAGTGACGTTGTCGGGTCCGCCCCGGCTCAGCGCGAGGTCGACGAGCCGGCGAGCGGCGTCCTTGGGCGCCGAATCCCGGGCAAGGGTCGCCGCGATGGCTTCATCGTCGACAGGTTCGGTCAGGCCGTCGGAGCAGAGCAATACGATGTCGCCCTCCCTCAGCAGGACCTTGTGGATCTCCGCGTGCACTCCGGGCCCGGGGCCGCCGATGACATTCGTCACGACGTTACGCTTGCGGTGGTGCCGTGCGGCCTCGGGCGTGATGACGCCCCCCTTCACCAGCACCTGGACGAGCGTGTGGTCGGTCGTGACCTGCTCGAGTTCACCGTCCCGGTAGAGATAGGCCCGCGAGTCGCCCGCGTGCACGACGAACAGGTCGCCCGCCACGCTGTACGCCATCGTCAGCGTCGTTCCCATCCCGTGCAGCTTCGGGTCCCCCTGGGCGCGCTCGATCACCGAGCGGTCTGCCCGCTCCAGGCCCTGCCGGAGCTCGGCCGCCAGCGCGTGCTCTTCCTGGTATCCCAGGTGAAGGAACCACTTGAACGTGTTGAGGACGAACTCCTCGACGGTCTCGACCGCCAGCGCGCTCGCCCGCTCGCCCGCCGCAGCGCCCCCCATGCCGTCGGCGACCACCATCAGGTATCCTTCCTCGTCCGAGAACCGCGTCCCTCCGGCCCCCGGCAAGCTGCTCTCGAACACGTGCATCGACTTGGCCAGCCGCGCCACGAAGAAATGGTCCTCGTTGTTCTCACGGACGTTCCCGGCGTGGGTCAGCGCCCCGAATTCGACGCGCAGGCGACCGCCCGGAGGCGTCTCGGTTCGGCACGGAAGCTCCATCGTGGAATCGCCCGACAAGGATGCGGTGGCCATCGTGAAACTCCGCTCAAGATCGATGAGTCATGTCACCATCTTGGGTCGGAGATGAGCAAATCCGGGGCCGCAATTTCACAAGTCGAACCGCTTCCCCGCTCACGCGGTGGGTCGAATTCAGGGTGGCACTCCCCGAGTCTTCGATGGGCGTGGCGCTCGTCCCTGGCGGCCCAGCCGTACGAGAAGGTGGAAGCACAAGTCGGGCGGCAACTGCCCACCATCAATCCGGTGGGCAGTGTCCACCCAACGGGGCCGCTTACAACACCGTCTCGACGGGCTCGTGTTCGCGCCCGCCGATGTGTGGCGCCGGCGTGGAGCGCGGCTCGACGGAGAACCGGATGCCGATCCGCCGGGTGAAGTTCACCCACATGTCGAGCAACGCGTAGAAGACCGGCGTCACGAGCA
>JARLIH010000384.1 GCA_031291845.1 Isosphaeraceae bacterium
AACCTCTACGGCACGGGAGCGCCGCTGGACATCGCGCTGCTGGAAGGGGGCACGGCACGCTTGCCGCGGACCACGTCCAACTATCTGGTCTTGTGCGGAGGGCGTCCGGTGTTGATCATCGAGGCGCAGGGCAAGCGTTTGACCGGCCTGGCCTCGGCCTCCGAGCCCGAGTTGCGGGCCGCGCTCGCCCTGCTGCCGAGCCTCGCCGGTGCCTCGCGCAGGGTCCTCAAGGTGGAAACGTATAACACCGCCGCGACCCTGGCCAGCCCTGCCGCTCCTTGGCTGGCCGAGCTCGGGTTCGTCCGCGACCACCCCGGAATGACTTACTACGCGGGCTGGTGACCGGCCCCGGCGACCCGTCCCTCACGGAGTGCCTCCCGCCATGCCCGATTCGCCCCGCCCGGACCACGAGCCAGACGCCGACCTTCTCCCGGCGGAGCCCTCGTACGACTGCCTCATCATCAGCGACCTGCATCTCGGCAGCGACGTCTGCCAGGCCAAGCTCCTCGAGGAGTTCCTCGAGTGGGCCGCCACCCACACGCGCATGCTGGTCATCAACGGCGACATCTTCGACGACCTGAACTTCAAGCGCCTCACGAAGCGCCACTTCGCCTGCCTCAAGGTCATCAGGCGCAACTCCGACCGCGACGACTTCCGTCTCATCTGGGTCCGCGGCAACCACGACGGCCCCGCCGACATCGTCAGCCACATCGTGGGCGTCGAGATCCTCGACGAATACGTCTACCGCAACGGCCAGGTCGAGCTCCTGATCCTCCACGGCGACCAGTTCGACACGATCATCACCAACTACCGCCTCCTCACCGCCATCGGCTGCGGTCTGTTCTATTACATCCAGAAATGGATGCCCCACCGCGCCTCGCGCTGGATCCGACGCGTCTCGAAGCGCTTCCAGCGCAACAGTCAGCTCATCGAGCACCGCGCTGCCGACTACGCCCGGGGCCGCGGGATCCGCCATGTCACCTGCGGCCACACCCACATGCCGATGAGCTCGGAAATCGACGGCGTACACTACTACAACAGCGGCACCTGGACCGAACACCCCCCCTGCCCGTTCATCGCCGTCCGGGGCGGCGAGATTCGCCTGGAGTGGTGGCCGCTTCCCCAGGAGCAAGCCCCGCTGGCCGAAGAGGCCGCGGCGACGACCGGTTCCGCCGCTTTCGACTCGTGATGATCCGGAAGCGCTCGCGCAGTCCGGGCTTGATGCGTTTGTAGGGTGCATGAAATGCACCGTCCCATCGGCATAACCAGGGACGGTGCATTTCATGCACCCTACGCTGTTAAGAGTTTGTTGCCACGCGGCGTGGATCGCGAATCAGGACGGTTGCAACGTCGACAGAAAACCGATCGAGGTGGCCCGCCCGGAGTCCTCCGGGCGTGCCACCCTGGATTGGTCCACAATCGACTTTGCAATCGTCCGCTCGAGACCGGCCGCTCCGTAGGCGTTGCGCTGCCTGATCTGGTATCATCTTTCTTTCCATTCCCCCACCCCAGCGCAGCGTGATCGCGCACCAGAGCTTTCGCACTCTAAGGACTGGAGACTCTCGCCTTGGCCAAGACTCGCGTGGAGAAGGACTCGATGGGGGAGATGGAAGTCCCCGTCGAAGCGTACTATGGGGCGCAGACGCAGCGCGCCTTCGAGAACTTCAAGATCAGCCCCTTGCGCTTCCCTCGGGCGTTTCTCCGGGCGATGGGCCTGATCAAGAAGGCGGCAGCACAGGCCAACATGGACCTGAGCCTCCTGCCAACAGAGCTCGGCGCGGCGGTCCTGCAGGCCGCGCAGGCGGTCGCCGATGGGCAGCACGACGACCAGTTCGTCCTCGACATCTTCCAGACCGGAAGCGGCACGTCGACGAACATGAATACCAACGAGGTCATCGCCGGCGTCGCCAACGAGCGATTCAACAACGGCGTCAGGGGCGGGAAGTCCCCGGTGCACCCCAACGACGCCGTGAACATGGGCCAGTCGTCGAACGACGTGATTCCCACCGCCATCCACGTCGCCGCGCTCGAGGGGATCAAGAAACGCTTGGTCCCCGCCCTTCAGGAGCTCCAGACGGCGCTCGAAAAGAAGGCGCACGCCTTCGACGCCGTCGTCAAGATCGGCCGCACCCACCTGCAGGACGCTGTGCCGATCCGGCTCGGACAGGAGTTCTCGGGCTATGCGTCGCAGGTCGCACACGGCATCCGCCGGCTCGATCTCTGCGGCGAGTCGCTGGCCGAGCTGCCGATCGGCGGGACGGCCGTCGGGACGGGAATCAACACCCACGCCGAGTTCCCCCAGCGCATGACGGCCCTCTTGAGCCGCGACACCGGCCTGCCGTTCCGGCCCGCCGCCAACTGCTTCGAGGCGATGGCCAACCGCGACGCGGCCGTGGAGGCCTCCGGGGCGCTCAAGACGGTGGCCATCAGCCTGTCGAACATCGCGAACAACATCCGCTGGCTCGCTTCCGGCCCGCGCTGTGGAATCGGGGAGATCAAGATCCCCGAGCTCCAGCCCGGCAGCTCCATCATGCCGGGAAAAGTGAACCCTGTGATCCCCGAGGCCGTATTGATGACCGCTGCCCAGGTTGTCGGCAACGATGCGACGATCGCCTGGGCCAACGCGCTGGGCTCCAACTTCGAGCTCAACGTCATGATGCCTGTCATCGCGTATAACTTGCTCCAGTCCATCGACTTGCTGACGAACGCCGCCGAGCACCTGGCGGACAAATGCGTGGATGCAACCCAGCATCTTGGCGGAAAGAAAGTGGAAGGGGTGCTTGAGATTCAGCCGGACGAAGCGCGCTGCCGACTCCTTATTGAGGGAAGCTTGGCAATGTGTACCGCCCTGGCGCCTCGGATCGGCTACGATAACGCGGCTGCGATCGCGAAGACGGCCTATCGCGAGGGATTGAACGTCCGCGACGTGGCGCTCGGTTTGGTGGGCAAGACGCCGGAAGAGATTGAAACGCGGTTGGGAAAGCCTGCGTCCGCGAAGGACATCGCGGCCAAGGGAGGCTTCCCGACGGACAAGGAAGTCGAGGCGATGCTGGAACCGCACGGGCAAACGATTCGGGGAACGGGAGTTGGTGGGGCGGCTGGCGGTTGATCCCGCTCAGTCCGCCTTTCGCCCCCCGGGGCGACAAGGAGGCTTCTCCGCCATGAGGGACCGATTCGACGTCCAGTTAGGGGTGGCCCGGCCCGTCGAGACCGGGGCCGGCGTTATGTCCGAGGCAGGGCCGGAGCCGGAAACCGCGGCCGTCAAGCCGGCGGTCGTCGTTGAGTACCGGAACCGCGGCATTCCGGTCTACCTCATGCCCCCCCTGCTCATCGTCCTGGCCGCGCTCGGGATTATGTCGTACCAGAACATGACGACGCCCTATCCGCTACGTCGATCGCCCGCGCTCGCCGCGACGGAGACCAGGCCGGTCGCGACGGAGCCGGACGCGCCGGCGGCCTCCCCGGTCGTGGCCAAGCAGCCTGTCCCGGCTGTGCCGCCGGCTCCCGCGCTGACTGAGACGACCAGCTCGGTCCCGCCGCGACCGCCCGTGCCGGCCGCTTTCAAGTCGGCGGTCGTTCTGGTCGAGACGTCGGCCGAGAAGCCCGTCCCGCCCGCCGCGCCCAGGCCGATCACGGACGCCGCATCGCTCTTCGATCACGACACCACGGCCGGACTGAGGCCGGTGGTCGACAACGACCTCAAACGAACCGCCAACACCCCGGAGCCCCCCCTGGTGGCTCCCGCCTCGAAACTCTAGAAGCCCCGTTGCCCCACGGGCGGGGCAACGCGACCCTTCCAACAGGAAAGATTCATCCTCATGTTGGGTTTCCACTTCCTCCGCGTACGCAGCCACCTTCGTCTCGGTCTCGCCGCGTTTGCGGTCCTCGCCGGCAGCCTTTTCTTCCCGAACGTCGCGGCGGTCGCCGACCTCAAGCCCGACCTCGCCGAAGGGAAGAAGCTGCTCTCCGAAGGGGACGAACTGGCAGACAAGGGAAAGAGCACCGATGCGGTCATCCGCTACAAGCGTGCGTTCGAGCAGCTCTTGCCGGGCATGAGGAAGCTGCGCTTCAAGCATGAAGTGAAGCGCGACGTGACCGCGCGTGAAGACCTCAAGGCGGTGCTCGTCAAGGAAATCGACGAGGAGATGACTCCCGGTGAGTTCCATGCCAACGAGATCGGCATGAAAGCCCTCGGGCTGCTCCCACCCGACATCAACCTGAAGGAAACGCTGGTCAAGGTCTACTCGGAGGAGATCGCTGCGTTCTACGACCCCAAGACAAAGACCATGCACCTGATCAAGGAACCCGAGGTCCAGAAGGAACCGACCTTTCTGGAAAAGCTGCTCGGCAAGAAGAAAGGGTTCGACAAGGACGAAAACAAGACCGTCATCGCGCACGAGCTGACGCACGCCCTGGCCGATCAGAATTTCGACATCGACGCCATGCAGAAGCGCGTGAAGAACGACGACGATCGGGAGCTGGCGATCTCGTCGCTGATCGAGGGTGAGGCGACGTTGACGATGATCGGCTCGCAGATGGAGGACTGGAACGGTTCGGTCATCAGCACGATTCCCGCGGCGCGGCTGGACCGCGTGTTTAGCATGATGATCCCGTTCATGCCCCTGGCGGGCGGTAAGAGTCTGCGCGAGGCCCCCCCGATCCTCTCCGAAACGATGATCTTTCCCTATCTGCGCGGAATGGTCTTCTGCGCCCGGTTGACGAACGATAACGGCTGGAACGCCCTCGACGAGGCCTACCGCAACCCGCCCCTTTCGAGCGAGCAGATCCTCCACCCCGAGAAGTACAGGGCCAAGCCCGACCCGCCGACGGCCGTCGACCTCGGCGAATTGAAACCGGGGGGCGACTGGAAAGAGCTGGGCCGGAATGTCGTGGGCGAGATGCAGCTCACCGTCCTGCTGAAGCGTCACGGGGGCCGCAACGCCGCGGCGGGCTGGGACGGCGACCGTTACGCCGTGTTCGAGCGGCCCGGCGGCGCAGCGGGTCTTGTCTGGTTCTCGACCTGGGATTCCGAGGACGACGCGAAGGAATTCGCCGCCGGCTACTCCAAGTTTCAGACCACCAAGCTTGGCGCGGATGCCAAGGCGCCCGAAACCTCGGGCCCGGACGCGCTGCGCCGACGGAATGAGAAAGCGGCCTTCGCCCTCGAACGGCGCGGGAAAGACGTCGCAGTCGTCGAGGGTTTCGACTCGAAGACGACCGAATCGTTGATCGAAGCGGCGTTCAACGCCAAGAAGACCGAAGTCTCGCAGCAGCCGGTGGAGAACAAGGCGATCAGCCGAGAATAACTTCCCACTATGTGTTCGCTCGTCGCCACAAAAAGGGAAGTCATTCGCGTCCCGTTCCAAAGTCGGGTGCAAACCCGCTGCGCCGGTGAATCCGAGACGCACCGGCATTCGATTCCGCAAAGAGCGAGCGGCTCATGAGCAAAGCAGGCAAACGGATCGCCATCGTGGCGGCGGATTTCAACAAGGACCTGGTCGACACGATGGTCGAGGTCGCGCGCCAGGAGCTGGACCAGGCGGCGGCGATCCTGGCCCGGGTCGTGCGGGTGCCGGGTGCGTTCGAGACGCCGCTCGTCGCGGACGTGCTGCTAGACGACCCCGGCGTCGACGGCCTCGTCGTCCTCGGTCACATCGAGCGCGGGGAGACCCTGCACGGCGAGGTCATGGGACACGTCGTTCACACCGCGCTCGTTCAGCTTCAGCTCAAACACCGCAAACCCGTGGGGATGGGAATCATCGGCCCCGGCGCAACCCCCGAACAGGCGGAAGCGCGCAAGCACTCGGCCGCCCTGGCGGCCGTTCGTGCGACGCTACGCCTTTGCGAGATCCTCACGAACGAGGTCGGCCCCACCCCTGTCGCCACCGAATAGCCCGTTCCCAACCGAGGTAGCACAGCGCGAGCCTTCCGACTCGGCGACCGAGGGTGTAGACTTCGAACCGGAACGGCCCTCGAGGCACGCGAGCGCGAACGCGCGTAAGGCTTCGCGTGCGGCGTTCGTTCTTCCGGATGAGGCCCTATGGCGACCCAGTTGGACCGGCCCGCCGTACGGTGGCGCATGCTGCTGCGTTGGGCCTTGATCTTCGCCGTGCTGGCCGCGGCCGTTGGCGGTGTGGCGGCGTTCCGCTACTGGATCCCACTCTTCCCGCGCGCGCTGGGCCGTCGTCTGACGGAAGGTTTTCTCCGCGCGTTCTTGATCGGCTACGTGGTCGGCCTGGCCCTCGCCTTGCCCGGCGCCGTTCTGCTGTCGAGAGTGCTCTTACGCGCTCGTCGGCGTCGTCAAAGCCGCCCGCGGCTGGCCCGTTGCCTCTTGTTGTGCGTGGCGTTTCTCACCGCCGTGACGTGCCTCGAGGCCGCGGCAGGCGCGTGGCTCGCCTGGGCGCACCGAATGCCCGCCTTGCCAGCGCGGTTTCGGGAATTCCCCCCGGGCGAGATCTCCATCGTCAGCATCGGCGGCTCGAGCGCCCTCGGCTACCCGTACAGTCCCCGCTGCTCCCCCGCACAGATCGTCGCTCGCCAGCTCGAGAAGGCGTTGCCGGGCCGCAAGGTCGCCGTCGACCCGCACGCCAAGATGGGCGCGTCGCTCGAGACCGAGTACCAGATGCTGGCGAGCCTCGAGCGCCGGCCCGATATCTTGATCGTCTACGAGGGGAACAACGAGTTCCTTGCGCGGTACGAGGGCTCGCGCGACGTGGCGCTCGACGAAGCGCCACTCGACCCGATCTTGAACCGCATGTATCGGCTCACTCAACGTTCATGGCTCTGCCGCATGGTGTATGAAACCGTGAACAAACACCGCCTAGGCGGCCCCCCCGGCCTGCTCAAGCGACACCAGGTGATCGACCCCACCCTCTGCTCCCCGTCCGAGTACGACGCCGTGCTCAGCGACTTCCGCCGCCGCCTCGATGCGCTCGCCGGTTACTGTGAACGCATCGGCGCCATCCCCATCCTCGTGATTCCGGCCGGCAACGAGAGCGGGTTCGAACCGACCCGCACCGCCCTGCCCGCTGCCTCGAAGAGCGAGCGCGCCGCGCTCATCAAAACCTTCCAGGCCGCGCGGGCCTTGGAGGAGAGCGACCCCGCGCGCAGTCGCGAAGCGTACCGGGACCTCGTCCGGCAACAACCCACATTCGCCGAGGCACACTTCCGCCTCGCGCGGCTCCTGGAGGGCACGAGCGACTGGGACGGCGCGCGGCGGCACTACGGGCTCGCCCTCGACCACGACGGTTTCCCCGTGCGTTGCGCCTCGCCGTTCAAGAACGCCTACCGGGAGGTCGCCGCGCGGCACGGCTGCATTCTGATCGACGGTTCCGAAGCGCTTCGCGCTGTGACCCCGCATGGCATCGTCGACGATCACGCCATCCACGACGCTCATCACCCGACGCTGGCCGGTCAGGTGGCGATTGCTCAGGCGATCCTCGACGCCCTGCATGCGCGCAAAGCGCTGGGGTGGGACGCGAGCGTTCCTCCCGACCTGACCCCGGCTGCTTGCGCGAGAGAGTTCAACGTGGACGCTGAGGCCTGGCAGGTTGTCTGCGCAAAGACCAGCACGTTTTATCGCGACTTCTCACACGCCCGGTACGACCGCACGGAACGACTGGAAAAAATGCGCGTGTTCGCCGACGCCGGGCGACGCATCGCGGAAGGCATACCTCCCGAAACGACGGGTGTTCCGGGCATCGGCACGGGCCCGTAGCGTCGTGTGCGCGCTGCGCACAAATCGGACACCTCTCCCCCCGGGAGAGGTCGGCCGCGCAGCGGCCGGGTGAGGGCGAACTGGGACACGCGTCCAGACGGCGCCTACCCCCAATTATGCATTAATATCAACATCATTTATTTTGAGTGAGATCCGAACGTAATCCCTCGGACGCTCTGCGTCCCGTTTTTCCGTGGAAATCGCGCCGCAAGGCGACAAAGCATGCGTTCCCACGCAGAGCATGGGAACGAGAGCTCCGGCTTGATTTCGGGCGAAAAACCCAGTGTGTCAATACCAGTGCCCGACGGGGAGAGGTGATCAACAATCTCGCGCGAGGGCGATGGGGAAATCGGGCACGCCTTCTGACGGCGCCCTCACCCGCCCGCTGTGCGGGCGACCTCTCCCGAGAGGAGAGGTGGTCAGAAACTTCGTGCGTGAGCATGGGCAAAATCGAAACGCTCGCGCCCGAGGCTCACGAGCTCCGTCGGCGCGTGGCGTCATGGTCCATGCCGTTCAGCGACGACGACCGGTAGCGGCCGTAATCGAATTCCGCGTCGTTCGCCTGATCGGGATTCTCGGCGAGGGTCTGCCGGAGCTGCCTGCGGAGACGCTGGTTCCCTTTGCGCTTGATGATCCGCTTGACCTCGCGCAGCTCGCGTTTGGTCGGTTCCATCGCACGGGTCCTCCTTCGTCAGGATCGGACAACGGAAGCTCCGGCGAGGTTCGCACCACAGTGCTTGTCGAGCCACGCGGCAAGGTCGAGGGCATACCGCGTGGGCTCGGGATCGAACTCGAGCGTGTGGTGCCCCTCCGCGTACTCGATGAGCTGTTTGTCGCTGCTGGCAAGCGAGCGAAAGTAATCTCTCGTCTTCTCATTGTTCACGATCCTGTCGTGGTCCGCGAGCATGAGCAACGTCGGCTGCCGGACCCTCCTCGGCGCACGACGGACCCGGCGGTCGATGAACGTGCTGGCGGCGAGCAACGACGCCGTTGCCTGGCGAATGCCGAGCGCGTCGGCCGCGATGAATGCTTGCCCCTCGCGGGTGGCCGTGAACAGGGCGGGATCGCTCAGCGGAATGGGGAACGTCTTCCGCGGCTGCGTGAAGAAGGCCCACGCGATGCGGAGGCGTTCGCCCAGCGAAACCCCCACGCGAGGGTGAAGGCCGGGACAGACGAGGGCCAGCGCGTCGACCAGCTCGGGACGGTCGGCCGCCGTGAGGACCGCGAGCTTGCCCCCCCAACTGATTCCCACGAGCGCGATCGGCAGGCCCGATCCCTCTTCCCTCAAAGCGCGCAGGTATTCGGAGATGTCGTCCAGCAAGCGCTGGGAGGAGGGAGTGTGGCCGCGGTCGCGCGTGTTGGCCCCCGAGCCTCTCCGGTCGGGGAAATGGGCATCGTAGCCGCGTGCGGCCAGCGTGCGGCCGAGGCTGTGGTACCAGCCGCCGTGGCTCTGCACGCCATGCAGGACCACGACGCGCGCCTTCGCAGGCCCCTCGGCCGGCCAGACGGCGATGTGGAT
>JARLIH010000385.1 GCA_031291845.1 Isosphaeraceae bacterium
TCCCGTGCCGCCGCGCAGCTCCCGTTTCTCGCGCGGCACTCCGCCCGCCGCCGCCGCGGCCGCTTCGGCGGCGGCCGCGGCCCCTTCCGGAGTGCAGGTCAGTCGCTTGCGGCTCAGGCCGATCTTGCGGTCGGCCGGGTCGACACGCAGGATCTTGACCTCGATCTCGTCGCCGACCTTGACGACCTCCTCGGGGCTATCCACCTTGTGGTCGGCCAGCTCCGAGATGTGCAGGAGGCCTTCCAGGCCCGGCTCCAGCTCGACGAAAACGCCGAAGTTGGTGAGCTTGGTGACCTTCCCCTTCACGACGTCGCCCGGCTCGTAGCGGTTGGGGATGTCGGTCTCCCACGGGTCTTCCTTGAGCTGCTTGAGACCCAAGGCGATGCGCTTCCGCTCCTGGTCAACGTTCAGGACCTGGCAACTGACGCGCTGGCCCTTTTCGAGCACCTCGTTGGGGTGGCCGATCTTGCGGGTCCAGCTCATGTCGGAGATGTGCAGGAGGCCGTCGATCCCCTCCTCGATCTCGATGAACGCGCCGTAGTTGGTCAGGTTGCGGACCGTGCCCTCGATCATGGTCCCCGGCGGGTACTTGCCGGCGACCTGGTCCCAGGGGTTGGCCTGGGTCTGCTTCATGCCGAGCGAGATTTCCTGCTTCTCTTTGTTGATCTGCAGGACGACGACCTCGACCTTGTCGCCGATGTTGACCAGCTCGCTCGGGTGGTTGATGCGCTTGGTCCAGGACATCTCGGAGATGTGCACCAGGCCTTCGATGCCCTCTTCGAGCTTGACGAAGGCCCCGTAGCTCATCACGTTGACGACCTCGCCCATGACGCGCGTGCCGACCGGGTACTTGTTCTCGACGTCCTGCCAGGGGCTTGCGCTCTTTTGCTTGAGGCCGAGCGCGATCTTCTCGCGGTCCTTGTCGACGTGCAGGACCATGACCTCGATCTGGTCGTCGATCTTGAGCATGTCGCTCGGGTGGTTGATGCGGCCCCAGCTCATGTCGGTGATGTGCAGGAGGCCGTCGATGCCGCCGAGGTCGACGAACGCGCCGAAGTCGGCGATGTTCTTGACCGTTCCCATGCGGACCTGTCCCGGCTCGATCTCGGCCAGCAGCTTCTCTTTCTGCTTGGCGCGCATTTCTTCGATGAGCTTGCGGCGGCTGACCACGATGTTGCGCCGGCTCTCGTCGATCTTGAGGATCATGCACTCGATCTCGTGATCGATGTAGTCGGCGATGTCGGATGGGCGGCGGATATCGACCTGGCTGGCGGGCAGGAAGACGTTGACGCCGATATCGACCAGGAGGCCCCCCTTGATCTTGCGGGTGACCTTCCCCTTGACCACGTCCCCCTCGTGGTACTTGGAGATCACGTTCTCCCAGGCGCGCATCCGGTGCGCTTTCTTGCGCGAGAGGACGATCTCGCCGGTCTCGTCCTCCATGCCTTCGAGGAGGACCTCGACGTCCTCTCCCGGGGTGGGCGGGGGCTCATCTTCCCACTCGCCCAGGGGCACGAGGCCCTCAGACTTATAACCG
The DNA here is from genome assembly GCA_031291845.1 of Isosphaeraceae bacterium. GTDB lineage: Bacteria > Planctomycetota > Planctomycetia > Isosphaerales > Isosphaeraceae > DAIDJG01. The sequence continues at coordinate 1,538 of JARLIH010000385.1, forward strand.
ACGTCGACGACGACCTGGTCGCCGACGATCTCGATCACCTTACCCTTGACGATGCCGCCGATCTCGAAGCTCTGCCCCTCTTCGTTGAGGAAGCGCTCGAAGTCGCTCGAGCCGTCCTCACCGGAGACCAGGGCCGTCAACTCGTCATCGCTGACGTCGAACTCACGAAGCAGGTTACGATCTACCATGTGATCTCGTTTCGAATCGTCCCCCCCGCGCACCCGGCGGGAGGGGGTGGGGTCTGGAACGCCAGGTAGGTGCGACCTCGTCCCCGTCGCATCCCGCCTCCGGCCCGGTCCGACCGGGCCGCGCGCTGCCCCTTGGGGTGAAAAACAGAGGGCCGATAGGAACAAAAACCCACCCCTTCCACGCAAAGGGGTGGGCTGACGCAATTAGCGATTATAGCACGGGTACGCAGCACAGCAATCGCCGCTGGGCTGTTTTCTGGCTCTCGCCGAGGAAAACTCAAGTCCGGTGACCGGAGAGGTCGATCTTGACCCATTCGGCCGATCGCGATAGCCTGCCGGCGCTCGGGGGAAGGACCCCCCCACACCACTTCTCGACAGACACGGAGCGAGGCCGACGATGCGAAGGATCGCAGTCATGGCGGCGGCGTTGTTCGCGGGACCGGCGTTCTCCGGTTGCTCGACTGTCACCCCGCTCGCGGCCCCGGCAATGGCCGTGACGAGTTTCTCGTACTCGGTCGGCAAGGCGTCGCAGGACTTCGTGCTCCCGCCCGACAAGGTCCAGGCGGCGGTCCTGGGGGCGATGGAAGACCTACGAATTCACTCGGTCCACCAGTCGACGGAGCCGGGCGCGGTCTTCTACGAGGGGACCACCGCCGACGACCGACGGGCCATCGTGACGGTCAGGCCGTATGCCGGCGGGACCCGCCTCACGAGCCGGATCGGGCTGCTGGGGGACGAGCCGTTGTCGCGTGCGCTGATGGACCGGACCGGCATTCGTCTCGGCACGATGCCGCCCGCCCCGATCCCGGATAAGGTTCCGTCGAAGCCAGGTTCGCTGCTGAGCGCAGATGGGCCCGACCCCAACTATCTGCACGAGCAGGCCGAGGAGCGGTTCTACGACAAGACGAAGCCGTAAGAGCGGCAGGGCCGGCCATTGCCGGCCGGAATTCTAGGCAGTGCGTTTCAAGTGCCCTACAAATCGGTCTGGCCAGCCCGGCGACAGACGGCTTCGGTCTCGGCGACGTCCGCCCCGATCTGGGCGAGGAGCTCCTCACGCCCCTCGAACCGTCGGGTGGGTCGAATTCGTTGCAAGATGTCGAGCTCAATCCGCCGGCCGTAGAGGTCGCCGTTGAAGCCGATCAGGTGGGCTTCGACAGTGCGGTTGCGCTCGCCGAACGTGGCGTTGGGACCGATGTGGCACGCGGCGGGCCAGCCGGGTGAGCCGTCGTCGACAAAGGCGCGGGTCGCGTAGACGCCGTCCGCCGGGATCAGGGTGTCGATGCCGCCGAGGTTGGCGGTCGGGAAGCCCAACGTGGCGCCTCGGGCGGCCCCGTGGACGACGCGTCCGCGGATGCGGTGCGGCCTGCCGAGCAGGCGCGCAGCCTCGTCGGCGTGGCCCTCGGTCAAGGCGTGGCGAATGCGCGTGGAGGAGACGAGAGCGCCTTCAACGACGGTGGGCTCGACGACCTCGAACTCAAGGCCCTCGTCTGCGCACCAGCGGCCGAGCATCGCGGTGTCGCCGAGGCGGTCGCGGCCGAAGGCGAAATTCGGCCCTTCCACGAGGCCACGGGCCTGGAACTGACCCAGGATCACTCGGTCGAAGAACTCGCGGGCGGAGAGCTCGAGCAGCCATGGACCGGTGCGGAAGACACCGACCTCGTCGGCGCCGGTGGCCAGGAGCAGTTCGACCTCGCGCTCGGGCCAGACCAGGGGGACGGGCGCCTTATCGGGCCGAAGGAGAGCGACGGGGTGCGGATTGAACGTCAAGGCGAGCGCTGGGGCCCCCGCCGCGTCCGCCCGGGCTCGAAGGCGAGCGAGGAGGTGCGAGTGGCCCCGATGGACGCCGTCGAAGTTGCCGATCGTGAGGAAGCCCCCCCGCGCCGCGGCGGGGACCGGGGCGAAGCTCTCAATCGTGATCACCGACTCAAATCCTCTCTCTCACGGCACTTCGGACGCTGGCGCAGGTGCGGTTTGGGGTCACGGATCGGGCACCATTATCGCCCTACGGAGTGCGGGGGGTCAATGCCGGCCGTGGGCAGACGCCAATCGTGCGACTATGATGAGCGGGAAAGCGGACCACCGCGGGTGACCTCGGCACGTTGGTCATTGTGGTTCCCCCTTTGCGTCGTGGCGGCTCATCGATGAATTTTCTGATTTTGGGTGACGGCGCCGAGGAGCTTGCCTGGGCCCGGGCGATCGCAGCCCATCCCCGCCACAGCCTGCTCGCTGCGTTCCCGGGCTTCGACGAGTTTCCCGACGTCCCCGAACCGAGCGACCTGGACGATGCGCTGGCGGTGATCGGCGTGGAGGCGGCGGTCGTGGGCGGGGGCCTCGATTTCCGGGCCGAGGCGCTCCGGCGGGTCGCGGCAGTAGGGCTCGCGGCGGTGTGCCTGCACCCTCCGGGGCTCGATTCTGAGCCGTATTACATGGTGGCCCTGAGCCGCGAGGAGACCGGGGCGGTCATCGTTCCCGACCTGGCGGCACGGCTACACCCAGGCGTCGTGGCGCTCCGGCAGGCGCTGGGGCGGGGAGAGTTGGGGGCCTTCCGCACACTGCGGCACGAGTCGCCCGTCGGTCCCGAAGGAGTTAGCCTCGCGCGGCAGGCGTTCCCGCGTGTGGTCGATCTCGTGCGGGCCATCGTGGGCGAGGTCGAAGCGGTAACTGCCACGGGTGCCCCGCCGGGCCCTGATCCGACGGAGGAGCTGGTCGTCCACCTGCGCGGCCCCCAGTCGCGCCGGGCGGAGGTACGGCTCCGCTCCGGGCCCCCCGGTCCGTCGCGCCTGATCGCTCAAGGGGCAACGGGGTCGTTGACGCTGGAGTACGACCCCTCGTTCCGGCTCCCTGCGCGCTTGATCGGAACCTCGGCCGATGGGACGGAAACGGCCAACACACTCCAGCCCTGGGACTCGCACGCCGCGCTGCTCGATGTCCTGGTTGCGGCCGTCGCGGGCCGGCCGGCGAGCCCTACCTTGCTCGACGGCACGCGCGCGACGGAGTTGGCCGAGGCCGCCGTCCGCAGCCTGCGCCGCGGGCGGACGGTCGAGATGCACTACGAGGAGATCAGCGAGGCCGGAACGTTCAAGAGCGTCATGACCTCCTTCGGGTGCGTGCTCCTCCTCGGAATCCTCGGCGTCTTGCCCGCGGCCTTGATCGGACCGGCCTTGGGGATGCCCTGGACGATCTATCTGGCCTACCTCATACCGCCGGTTCTGGTCGCGTTTGTGGTTCTGCAGTCGTTGCGTCTGGGGATCCGGAAAGTGGAAGAACAGCCGGACGAACCGAGCGAGTCGGTCGCCGAGAGTTGACGACGCGGGCGTTCCCGACAGCCCCTTGGCAAGCCGTCCTGTTGCACTTGGTCGCGAACGCGGCGGAGCGCCTGTTCCACGGAGTCCTCGCGCGGCCACTTCCTTTGGTGACGCACGAGGCTGAATCGTTGCGGAGAGGCGGTCGACGGGAACCGGCGCGAGACAAAGTGATTCCCCGCCGGGGCAGGCGTGATTGATGCGTGGTCCTAGCGGAGACGTGGCGCGGGAGGGGTCCTGACGAGGATGTGTGGACCGCCTTTCGGAGCGCCGGCGGAGACGTGCCCGTCCAGCAGAAGCTGGAGCATCGTCGAATCAAATTGGGCCAGGCCGGTGGGTCTGGGGGTGTTTTGGACCGGGTCCCAAACCCAGACCGCGTCGCGTCCGGCGGCCTTGGCACGGTAAAGGGCCTGGTCGGCGTGGTCAAGGGCCTCGACGGGTGCCTTCACCGCGGGCGTGAAGGCCATGGCGATCCCGACCGAGGACGTGACTCGGATGGTCGACGTACGGAAGCCGATCCGAAGGTCCGCGATCGCCGCCCGGAACCGTTCGGCCAGCACGATCGCGCCCGAGAGGTCACAGTCGGGTGCGACGACGACGAACTCCTCACCGCCATAGCGGGCGATGAAGTCCGAGTCGCGCGCGGTCATCCGGAGCGTGGCCGCAGCCTGGCGGAGGACCTCGTCCCCCGCGGCGTGGCCATGGTGATCGTTGATTCTCTTGAAGTTGTCCAGGTCGGCGATCAAGATCGCCATGGACTGCTCCGCTTTCGAGCACGACTCCCACATGACCGGGAGCCGGTCCTGGAGCGCGAACCGGTTCGACAGTTCGGTCAGGCCGTCGATATGGGCCCGCTGCTCGAGCAGGTCGAGGTAGGCCTTCGTCCGGAGGGCGGACTGTAGCCGGGCCATCAGCTCGACCGGGTCGAACGGTTTGGAGACGAAATCGACGGCCCCCATGTCGATGCCTTTGGCCTTTTCCGACGTGGTCGCCGCTGCGGATAGAATGATGACCGGGATGGACAGGGTCTTTGGATCACCCTTGAGGCGGCGGATCACCTCGAAGCCGTCCCAGGTCGGGAGCCGCAACTGGAGCAGGATCAGGTTCGGGTGGAACTTCGAACACGCCGACAGGCCCGAGATGATGTCGGTGGCCTCGTACGTCTCGATCCGCTCCGCAGCAAGCCAGTTGCGCAAGAGCTGCCGGTCCGTTGCGCTGCTTTCGATCAACAGCACGCGCTGGGCTGTCTTGATCGCGCCGTTGGGTAACATGAATGTCCGTTCGTCCCGTCGGCGTCGCTTCCGTGCGTTCCACGGCGCGTTCACCGGATTTTTTTAGTTCTAAGACTTTTGACAATCGTTTAGTTCGAGCCGGCGACCTTGGGAGGGTCAGCGCCACGACTGAGAGTTAAACCATTTGAGATCGTCCGAGGCGTAGTCCTGCGAAACATGATCTTGGGCGAACCCGCGGATGGCATGTTTAAAGAAGTCGAAGGTGCAGCCGTTCGTAAATTTCAGCCGTAGCAGATACGTGCGCTTTGGGACAAAAAGGATGCGGCCCCTCGTCGCGGCCACCAGCGACACCTCGACCCACGACTCGGTCTCCCCGGCATCCAGGCAAACCCAGATCGGCGAGTCTGCGGGTGGAGCGGCCGCCGCAATCGCCGCGAAACCGCCCATGCTGATATCCTTCAAGCGTACGTCGATCGTCCGGTAGGCCTCGCCGACCTTCCAGCCGAGACGCGCAGGGGCTCCGTGGGTCGTGTAGCGGGGCGTCGCGCGCTTGTCACCGGAAGCCGAATAACCGCCCATCGTTCGTTCCCGCATCGTCCCTAAGTTCGTTCTCGCCCTTCCTCGTCGTCTTCTGGCGGATGGCGGCCCGCCGGTAATGACTCTACGATAACAGTAGGTCACGTTTCGCGCGGCGGAATGCGACGACCGCCGATTCGCCGCGCGGGTCACCGTTCCGCGTCGGGAGACTCGGCTTTAGAATGACACTCCCGAGATTGATAACGTTGAGGGCCGAGACGTGGCGACACCCGAGTGGACGCAGTTTTTGCTTGGTTTTCCGGTCACGATCACCCTTCCGGTCCAGTGGGGCGATCAGGACGCGTTCGGCCACGTCAATAACACGGTCTATTTCCGCTGGTATGAGTCGTCTCGCATCGCCTACGGCCAACGGGTCGGCATGCACGTCTGGAAGGAAACGCAGAACATCGGCCCGATCCTCGCCTCGATCACCTGCGACTACCGGCGGCAGGTCACGTTCCCCGACACGATCCACGTCGGCGCGCGAGTCACGCGGATTGGGCGGAGCAGCATGACGATGGAGCACGTCCTGGTGAGCGAAGCGACGGCGGGTGTCGCGGCCGAGGGGAGCTCGACGATCGTCATGTTCGACTACAACGCGAACCGTTCCTATTCCGTACCGGAAGAGATCCGTCGCGCGATCGAACAGCTCGAGGGGAGGTCCTACTGATGCGCCGGCTGGCAGGCACGATCGTCTCGCTCGTCTTCTGGGTGGCCCTTCGGCCCGCGTGCGCAGAGGACCTCGGCCTCAAGATGCCCCCCGAGTTTCGGGTGTCCACCTTCGCCGACGAACGGTTGGCCAACGACATCTACGCGATGACTCTCGACTCGCACGGACGGGTCGTCGTGACGAGCCGGGGTTACGTGAAGACGCTACACGACGACGACGGCGACGGCAAGGCCGACCGAGCCACGGAGTTCACCGAGACGAGCACGGGGGGCATGGGGCTCTGCTGCGACGGCGACACCCTCTATTTTTGCGGCGACGGCTGGCTTTCCCGCTACCGTGATGCCGACGCGGACGGCAGGGCGGACGGTCCGCCCGAGAAGCTCGTCCCCCTGGCGTTTGGCGAGCACGGGGGCCACGCGATCCGCAAGGGCCCCGACGGCTGGTGGTACGTCATCGGCGGCAACGACGCCCGGATCGGGCGTACGCACGTTACGCTCGGCACGTCGCCGGTCAAGAACCCGGAGGCCGGGGCGATCCTGCGCTTGCCCCCGAACGCTGACGGCAAGCAGTGCGAGGTCGTCGCGCACGGTTTCCGGAACCCGTACGATTTCGACTTCAACGCCGCGGGCGACCTGTTCACGTACGACAGCGATTGCGAACGTGACTACTTCCTCCCCTGGTACTCGCCGACCCGAGTCTATCACGTCGCCGAGGGGGGCCACCACGGTTGGCGGCTACCGTCGCACCTGCGAAGCTGGGCGCGTTGCCCGGATTACCTCGATACGGTCGGCATCCTCTGGCCCATCGGGCGCGGTTCTCCCACCGGGGTCGCGTGCTACCGGCACGTTCAGTTCCCCGAACACTATCGCGGGGGCGTGTTCGCGCTCGACTGGACGTTCGGCAAGGTCTATTTTTTGCCCCTGAAGCCCGACGGGGCGACATACCGCAGTCGTGGGGAAGTCTTCATCGAGCCGACCGGGACGCAAGGGTTCGCCCCTACCGACGCGGCCGTGGCGCCTGACGGGTCGTTGCTCATCAGTATCGGCGGGCGGGGGACCCGCGGGGCGGTCTACCGAGTCGAGTACGTGGGCAAGAACGCAACACCGCCGGCGGAGCCGAAGAACGACGCCGAGCATGTCTTGCGGGCCCCACAACCGCTCGACGCCTGGTCGCGCAAGCGGTGGGAGCCGCTGGCGCGGCAACTCGGACGGGAGACATTCCTCAAGCAAGATGTCGTCACACGGGGAAACGACGGCGTTCGTGCCGTGGAGATCCTCACCGACCTTTTCGATGGGTTGACGGAGGAACTCGCTCGGGCTGCGGCCGGCGCGGACCTGGCCGAGATCCGGGCCCGGACCGCCTGGTCCCTCGGGCGTAAACCATGCCCCAATGCCGTCGAAATCCTCGGCACCCTCGCATCCGATGACGATCCGCGAGTCCAACGGCAAGCGCTCGACGCAATGGCGCTGATGGTGAAGGAGGCGTCCCCGGCAGTGGTTCGCAAGGCCCTCGAAGGGCTCGCCTGCCGCGATCGGCGTGTCGCGCAGTCCGCGGCGCGGTTCGCGGCAAAGCTTTCTGATGAGCAGTGGGACTCCTTGAAGCCCGTCATGTCCTCGAGCCCCGCCGGCGCCCTGGCGCAGATTTGGCGCCATCCGGAGGTTTCCGTCCATCCCGACGCGATCGAGACGGCGCTCGGGATCTTGTCTCGGTCGAGTGATAACGAAGAGCGGTTACAGGCGGTGCGGCTGATCGTCCTCGCGCTCGGGGACTGGCACTTGATCGACCCGCCGGTTGAGGTGTACACCGCCTACTCCGTTCAGCCTGCGCTCGCAAGCGACGCGCCTTGGGCGGACCCGATCCGGCAAGCCGTGCGGCCCTTGATCGCGTCGAATGACCCCCGCCTTCAAGACGAGGCCGCGCGGCTGCTGGCAATCTTCGAGGACGACGACCCGGAACTGCTCAAACGGGTCGCGTCGCTCTGGACCGCCGCGAGCCATCCGACGCGCGACTTCCACTTCCTGATCGTCTTCTCGCGGCTGAAGGGGGAACGCGACTCAGCCCTGACCGAGCAGACCGCTCGCGCTGTCCTGGCGCTCGATCGCAAGCTCGACGGCCAGGAAATGCGGTCGAAGCAGACCTGGAGCGACCGCCTGGCTGAAGTCACGACCCGCCTGCTGGAGCGCGACCCGAAACTGGCGGACGCCTTGCTCCGGGCGCCCAACTTCACAACGCCGGGGCACGTCGCGATCGCGCTTTGCCTCCCGGAAGCCCAGCGCCGGCAAGCCGCCGAACGGTTCCTGGACGCGGTCAAACAGGGGACCGAGTTTACCTGGACCGGGTTGCTCATCGACCTGCTGGCACTCCTCCCTCCGGGTGAACTGCACCCGGTCTTGCGGGCGCAATGGGAGAACTTCGGCCTGCGCGACGCGATCGTGCTGCGGCTCGCCACGCTGCCCGAAGACGCGGACCGCGCGCCATACCTGTGGGGTCTCGATTCCGAGCAGCCGCAGGTCGTTCGCGCCTCGCTCGCCGCGCTGGCGAGGCTCCCACGCGACCCGGCCCCCGAGCACTTGGTCCCCTTGGTCCGTCTGCTCCACCGCGCACTGCACGAGCCGAAGGATGGGGAAGTGCGGACCCGGGTTGTTTCGCTCCTGGCGCGCCAAGCGGGGGAAAGCCTCACCATCGCCGAAGGCGCTACGGACCCAGCATCACTGCGCAAGACCTATGAGCCGGTCTTCGCGTGGTTTGAACGGGAGCACCCGAAGCTCGCCGGGTCGCTCAATGGGAGTGCCGTGGATCTGGGGGCATGGCGGTCCCGGCTGAAGGGTGTGGACTGGTCGCGCGGGGATGCCTCGCGGGGCGCGGCGTTGTTCCAGCGTCGAGCCTGCCAGACGTGCCACACGGGCCAGCGGGCCCTGGGCCCGGACCTCAACGGGGCGACGAGCCGCTTTACGCGCGAGGACCTGTTCACGGCGATCGCCGCGCCGAGCCTGGACGTGTCGCCGTTGTACCGCACGACGCTGGTCGCCACGCGGGACGGCCAGGTCCACTCGGGGCTTGTCGCGTTCGAGTCAGCGGACGGGCTCATCCTGCAGACCGGCGCGGCAACGACGGTCCGCATCGCCACGGCCGACATCGCGGAGCGGCGTCCGGGCTCGCGTTCGCTCATGCCCGAGGGTTTGCTTCAGGACCTTGAGCCGGCGGATCTGGCCGACCTCTACCAATACCTGCAAACCCTGACCCCGCGGAACGCGGCGAGACGCTAGTGCCGGCGGTGGGAATCGAACCCACACGAGGGTTACCCCTCGGAGGATTTTAAGTCCTCTGCGTCTGCCGTTCCGCCACGCCGGCCGGGGGCGGGATCATCATGTCCCGAGGGCTTTCCGGGCGTCAATAACGAAATCGAGGACCGGCCGCAGTCCGTCGAACGCCGGAGCAGGAAGAGAGGATGAGCCGAGAATCCGCGGGAACGGTCGAGACGCAAGGGAGCCGGTCCGGGGAGAAAGGCGCCCGGACTTCGGCCCATTGGACCAAGCGGCGCATAGTTCTCTCCTCGGACCGGACGTTCTCCCCGACGAGAACCGCTCAGACGAGCTCTTTGAGCGCCTTGAGCGGAACTGCCTTCACAACGTTGCGGGCGGGTTTCGCCTTGATCGTGATCGGCTGCTTGGTGAAGGGGTTGATCCCCTGCTTCTCCTTGGTCGCCGGCTTGCGGACGACCTTCAGCTTCAGCAGGCCGGGGACGACGAAGTGCCCGGGGCCCTTCTTGCCCAGTTCCTTGCTGATCAGCTCGCTCAGGCCGTCGAAGACGCTGGCGACCTGCTTGCGGCTCAGCCCCGACTTCTCGCTGAGCTGCGTGTAAATCTCGGCCTTGGTGATGGCCTTCGACGCGCCGGCGGGCGCCTTCTTGGCGGCGGGAGCTGCCTTTGGTTCCGCGGCCTTGGGTGCGGCTTTCTTCGCCATGGACGTTCGGTCCTCCTGTCCGAGGTCGGTGCCTCGCCTTTGAACCCTCCGGCCTCCTCCTGCGAGGATGATGACCGAGGCTCCTGTCGATCGTTTTCGACGATCAGGACGAAAACATACAGGAAAAATCGGGGTTTACCAGCGACTCCCCCAATTTTTCCCGGTTTTTTTCGATCCGCGAGCCTCGCGGGGCCCAAATCCGGCCTTTTTCACGCCGCGCAGGCCTCCTGCGGTCAAACTGCGGCGGCGCGGTACTCTTTGGGCTCGAAGTCCATCAAGAACCGGCCCGTAGCCGACATCATGGCCACACAGTACCCGGCTCCCGCATACGCCTCGGCGCTCTGCACGGCCTGGCCGAAGTCGCTGAACGCCCGGTGGGCATGAAACGTCCCGTCGCTGATCCGTAGCAACACGGTGGGACAAATGGTCCGCGACCGGCCCAACATCGATGTCGTGCAACCCATGGCGTGAGGCGCTCCTTCGGTGATCTAGCCCGGAACCGCGCTCCCGGCATTCGACGATGACCTGCGCGGTCCGTTTCCTCGGTATCGGAACACTAGGTTCCATTCGGGTGCTTGACCAGCGGCGGGCGAATCCCAAGATCACTTGCGGCAACATGTTTACCGGCGACTGCGCGGACGTTCGCGGCAGGCGTGCTCCGTTGGGGGGGCGGCGTCGCATCCGCGGTACGCTCAATCGCCCGAGGCCTTCGCCGTGGCGCGCCGGCGGTCGGCGACGCCGTGGATCGTCCCCGATGCCGCGTCCACGACGATCGAATGCGCGTCGCCTTGAACGCCCCCTCGGCGCACCCGGTGCCCCATCGCCTTGAGGGCTTCCAGCGCCTCCGGGGGCCAGGTACTCCCCTCGACGGTCAGCACGTCCGGGAACCACGGGTGGTGCGTTCGAGGGGCGTCCACCGCCTCGCGGGGACTGCGGCCGAACTCCAGGACGTTCAAGACGACCCAGAGGACCGTGTTCGGGATCGTGCGGCCGCCCGGCGAGCCCGTGACCAGGCGCACCCGCCCGTCGCGCAGGACCAGGGTAGGCGCCTGCGAGCTCAGGATGCGTTTCCCCGGCGCGATCAGGTTGGCGGGCGTCCCGATTCGCCCCGAGGTATCGGTGCGCCCGGGAATCAGATTGAAGTCGCCCATTTCGTTATTCAGGAGGAACCCCGCGCCGGCTACCACGGCCTTGGCGCCGTAGCCTTCCTCCAGCGTGTAGGTCAACGCGACGGCGTTGCCGTCTCCGTCCAGCGTCGAGAGGTGGGTCGTGTGCTCTCCCTCAGCGCCGAGAACGGGGAAGGGGGCAAGCTGGGCGCTCGGCGTGGCGCGGTCGGTGATCGAACGGGCGAGTTCGTCGGCGTAGGCCTTCGACGTCAGCTTCGCGACCGGCACGTCCACGACGTCCGGGTCGGCGACGGCCGTCGCGCGGGTGAAAAAGGCGCGTCGCATCGCCTCGGTGACCCGATGCAGCGTGAGCGCGGCGAACGGGCCGTCCGCTTTGAGGTCATAGCGCTCCAGGATGTTGAGCATCTGGACGACGACGATCCCGCCGGACGATGGCGGGCCCATCCCGTAAACCTCGTAGCCGCGGAACGACGTGTGGACTGGAGCGCGTTCTTTCGCCTGGTAGGCGGCCAGGTCGTCGAGGGTGACCAAGCCTTCGTGGCCGGCCATGTAGCGAGCGATGAGCTCCGCGGTGCGACCCTTGTAGAACTCGTCGGGGCCGTGCTCGGCGATGCGGTCGAGGGTCTCGGCGAGGTCGGGCTGGATGAGGCGGTCGCCCTCCTTCCAGCGCGACCCGTCGGACTTCCGGAAGGCGGCGACGGACTCGGGGAAGTCGGCGAGGCGGTCGGAGCGGCCCGAGAGGTCGTCCTTGCGCGCGGCGGCCGAGCCGGCGGCGGGGGCCGGATCGAAGAGCTGACCGTTGAGCGATCGGGCCAGCTCGGCGGAGACCGGGAAGCCTTCCCGGGCCAGCCGCGCTGCGGGCTGGACCAGCGTGGGCCAGGGGCGCTTGCCCAGCCGCGCATGGGCGAGGGCCAGGCCGCGGACGGTCCCCGGGACGCCGGCCGCCCACGCCCCGGCTCGGTGGCGGGGGAGGAGCGTGCCGTCGGGCCGCAGGTACATGCGCTCGGTCGCGCCTTTCGGCGCGGCCTCGCGGAAGTCGATCGTCACGACGGCCCGCCGCGCGGCGTCATACGCGACGAGGAACCCTCCCCCGCCCAGGTTCCCGGCCGCGGGGTGCGTCACCGCCAGCGCGAACGCGGTGGCGACGGCAGCGTCGGTCGCGGTCCCCCCCTGGCGCAGCACGTCCCGACCGACGTCCGCCGCGTTTCCCTCCTGCGCGACGACCACGTGTTTCGTGAAGGTTTGTGCTCGCAACGCCAAGGGCGACCACAAAATCAAAAGGACACCGAGCCCTGCTGCTCTCGACAGTTGCATGAGTTCTCTCGCCGTAGCGCCGAGCGATCTTGGTTCCACATCCCGGCTGCCGACCGTGCGCACGGTTCGACGGCCCGGGACCGCGGCGATTCATCGTATCAGCGCGGGCCCGTGGGGATCAGGCCGTAGCCCAGGAGTCCCAACCCGAGCGATCCGCCCCTTACGGATTGTCACGACTTGATGTTGACCGATTGGGCGCGAAAACCTAGAGTCTCGGCCGCATGGCCTCGAAACTTGAGGATAAACTGTCCGGGCATGATCCGATGGTTTAATAGGAGTTGCCAACCGATGAGCGCACGGAAGCGCGGTCGCGGAGCCAAGGCAGTGCTGGTCGCCATCGCTGCGGCCGGGTTCTTCGGGTCGGAGCAAGCGCAGGCCCAGGGCCTTTTTCGCGGTAAACGCGAGGCGGCGCCGCAGCCGGCCCAGCAGCCGAAGGCGGCAGCGAACGGTGATACCGAGGAGGTTGCCCAGCCGATCCTGACGGCGATCCCGGTCAACCCGACCGACCCCATTGCGACGGTCAACAACGAGGTCATCACGCGGCAGCAACTCGCCAACGAGTGCGTGGCCCGCAAGGGTAAAGAGATCCTCGACACGCTGATCGCTCGCAAGCTCATCGAGCAGGCTCTGCGCGGCAAGAAGCTCGAGGTCACGGCCGCGGAGATCGACCAGGAGATCGATCGCGTCGCGAACCAGCTCGGCGGTGGGATCGGCCGCGAGGCCTGGCTGCGGACCCTCGACAAGGAGAAGGGGATCAGCCCGGCCCAGTATGCCCGCGACATCATTTACCCCGCGCTCGCGCTGCGGAAACTGGCCTCGCCGCTCGTGCAAGTGACCGACGACGACGAGAAGCTGGCCTACGAGGCGCAGTACGGCGACAAGGTCCGCGTGCGCCTGATCATGACCGACACGCTCCGGAAGGCGCAGGAAATCTGGGAAGAGCTGCGCAAGAACCCAGGGGGCTTCGAGCGGCTCGCTCAGGAGCGGTCGATGGACAGCGGCAGCCGGTCGCTGGGCGGCCTGCTCGCGGAGCCGATCAGCCGGCACGCGTATCCCACGCACATTTCCGACGCGGCCTTCCGCCAACTGGTTGACGGCGATCCTCAGGACAAGAACCGAGAGAAACCCAAGGACGGCGCCATTTCCGGCCCAATTCAGGTGGCGGAAGCGACCTGGGTGATCCTCAAGCGCGAGGAGGTCATTCCAGCGCGCACCGGGGTCAGTCTCCAGAGCGAAGACGTGCGCAAGCAGATGCACGAGATGATCTATGAAGTGAAGCTCAAGGAGGCGATGAGCAACTACTACGTCGAGCTCATGAAGGCCGCGCGGATCGATAACCGCCTGGTCGGCACGACGAAAGAATCGCACGAGGACGCTCAGTACGCCGAGCACGAGAAGGCCGACTCCGAGGTCAAGCTGATGGGAAACCAGGCGACCCTGGGGACCAAGCCGACGACCAAAACGCCTGGCAATGTCGTCCGGTCGGCCGATCGGAAGGCTACCGCCCCGGTCGGCGCCCCCACGGACGACGTGCTGACGAAGCAGACCGAGGCCCTCAAGCAGGCGCCCGTCGTCCCGGCGGCCACGGGAGCCGCGGCGCCGGCGACTTCGACCGTGAAGTGACAATCTCTCCCGACGTGGGAACGCGTCGGCGAGGCCGCGCCTGGTGCGCGGCGTCGCCGACGCGACCAGTCGCACCTCCGCACCGCTCATCTCTGCAAGATCGCGCGCATGTCCCGCTCGTCGTTACCGTTCTTGGGGATCGATGCGAACCATGACAACGCGAAGTGCCCACTGGGCCGTTCTCGGCTTCGGACTCGCGCTCACCGCCTGCGCGGGGTGCGGTACGGTCAAAACCAGCGGCACCGCGAGAACGGGCACCGAGCAGTTGCTGCTCACGAACGCATGGGACTCAGCGCTCCAGAAGGTCGACTTCCGGCCCCTGACGGGCGTGCCGGTCTACCTCGACGTGACCAACGTCAGTGCTGTCGACCAGGGCTGGGTCGTCTCGAGCATCCGCCAGGCGATGCTTTCCCAGGGGGTTCTCCTGCGCGCCAAGCCCGAGCAGGCGCAGTGGATCGTCGAGGCACGCGTCGGTGCTTACGGCACGGACAACTACAACTGGCTGCTCGGCATCCCTCAGACGACCATCCCGCAGACGGTGACCGGCATGCCTGCGGGGACGATCCCCGAAATGGCCGTGATCAAGAAGAACGACCAGCAAGGCATCGCCAAGCTCGCCCTGTTCGGCTACGACCGGTCGAGCGGGCAGCTCGTCTGGAACTCCGGCACGATGATGGCGACCGCCACGGCGAAGGACGTCTACTTCGGCGGCGTGGGCCCGATCCAGTCCGGCACGATCCACGGCGGCACGAACGTCGTCGGCATCAAAATCCCTCTCTCGGCGGAAACGATCAACCAGAACGAGTCCGCCGGCGCACGCTCGGCCCCTCCCTTCTCCGACCCGGCCCTCAAAATCTCCCCCGCCGGCGCGGACGTCGACTCGTTTGCCCCCTGATGCGGGGGCGCCGTGGCGACGCGCTGGCAGGTCGGTTATGATGACCTTTTTCGTCCGCTCGGCCGGAGCCCCGTACGTATGAATGCCGCCGCGCCCGTCGACCCGCGTGATTGGATCCGCGACATCCCCGACTTCCCGAAGCCGGGCATCGTCTTCAAAGACATCACGCCCTTGCTGGGCAATCCCGAAGCGTTCGGCGCTGTGATTGACCGCCTGGCGGAGCAGTTTGCCGGGCGCGCAATCGACACGATCGCCGCGGCCGAGGCCCGCGGGTTCATCTTCGGCGCGCCGCTGGCCCTGAGGCTCAACGCTGGGTTCGTCCCGATCCGCAAGCCGGGCAAGCTCCCTTATGCGACGATCGCGCTCGAATACCAGCTCGAGTACGGCACCGACCGCCTCGAGGTCCACACCGACGCCTTCGGTCCCGGCCGGCGCGTGCTGCTGCTGGACGACGTCCTCGCCACGGGCGGCACGATGCGCGCCTGCCGCGACCTGGTCCAGCAGACCGGCGCGGACGTCGTCGCCTGTGCATTCGTGATCGAGCTGACCTTCCTGGAAGGACGTTCCCGCCTGGCCCCATCCGAGGTTTTCAGCCTGCTCGCATTCTGAAAAGAGCGGGTTTGGTGCGTTGCACGCATCCTACAAGATTGAGGGAGCGCCTCGTCCGTGAACGACGCCTGGATCGCCGACCGAATGAAGCATATCGACGCCTCGGGCATCCGCAAGGCGTTCGACATGGCCAAGAGCATGAAAGACCCGATCAACCTCTCGATCGGTCTGCCCAACTTCGACGTGGCCGACCCGGTCAAGGCCGCGGCGATCGCGGCGATCGAGCAAGGGCACAACGCCTACACGGTCACGCAAGGCATCCCTGAGCTGCGCGGGCGGCTTCAGGCGGCGGTCGATGAGCAGTTCCATCACGCCGACCGGCAGGTGCTCGTCACCTCGGGCTCTTCGGGAGGCCTGCTTCTGGCGCTGAGCTGCGTGGTGAACCCGGGGGACGAGGTGATCGTCTTCGACCCTTACTTCGTCATGTACCGGCACCTCGTGACGCTCGCGGGGGGAACGTCGGTCCTGGTCGAGACCTACCCCGACTTTCACATTGACGTCGCGAAGGTTGAGGCCGCGATGACGGGGCGGACGAAGTGCGTGGTCGTCAATACGCCGGCCAATCCGACCGGCGTGGTGGCCTCGGACGACGAGATCAAGGGCCTCGCCTCGCTCTGCCGGCGCAGGGGCGTGCTCTTGATCAGCGACGAGGTCTACCGCGCCTTCTGCTTCGACCACCCGTTCGCCACCCCGGCGACGTGGAACGAGGATGTGCTGGTCGTCGACGGTTTCAGCAAGTCACACGCCATGACCGGCTGGCGGCTCGGCTACGCCCACGGCCCGTCGCGCTTGATCCAGGAAATGGCGAAGCTCCAGCAGTTCAGCTACGTCTGTGCGCCCAGCATGGTCCAGTACGCGGGGGTCGTCGCCCTCGACCAGGACCTGAGCGACCACGTCGACGCCTACCGACGCAAGCGCGACGCCGTCGTCGAGGCCCTGGCCGATGACTACGAGCTTGCCTACCCCGAGGGGGCCTTCTACGCCTTCCCACGCGCCCCGTGGGGCACCGGGACCGAGTTCGTCGCCGAAGCGATCCGCCGGAACTTGCTCATCATCCCGGGGAACGTCTTCAGCCAGCGCGACACGCATTTCCGCATTTCCTATGCGGTTGATGATGTGACGCTCCGCCGAGGGCTGGATGTGCTGAGGGAGATCGCGAAGGGAAGCACCCGGGCTTAGCGACACGGCCGTCATCGCGCGGACAGACGTGCGACGAACGCCTGATGCTCGGCAGTTGCCAGGCCTCGATCCAAGGTCGCGAAAAGCCGGTCCGTGTCTTCGTCGAAGAAGGCGGCGGGCTCGAGCCACAGCCCAGGGAAGACTTCCGAACGATACACACCGTCCGCGCCGGGCGGCAGTTCCTCGAACCGATCCCCACGGCGGATGAACCAACGGATCTCTTGCGGATCCAACCCGATAAACAAGTACTCCGCCACGCCCGCACGCTCGTAATCGGCCTTCTTGGGGCCGAGATCGTGCTTCCGTGTCGTCTTCGAGACCTCGATGACGAACTCCGGCGGTCCGACGACATACCCGTTTTCGATGCGCGACGATCCGCCTCGCTCTTCCGGGATGCGAAGCTGAAGATCCGGCTGGGGTTCGCCGTAGTCGTCGAACTGGGTCGTCGCGTTCAGTGCTCGGCGCACCCCCGGTGTATACCGTTTGTAATGTCCGATCCAGTCCGAGATGTCAGCATCTCGCTCACCATGATCATAACCGAGCGGAGACGGCATATAGACAATTCCCCCCACCAACTCCGCGCGAGTATCCGGGGGCATCGCCTCATAGCGCTCGTGGAACGTGGCGCGGTCGAGCCGCTGGCCTGCGATCAGCGGTGGGAGCGTCTTTTTCTCTGTGTGGTCGACCGTGCTCATCGCCTGGGCCTCCTCGATCGGAGTTTACTGAGGCCCTTGCCGCCGCGCGTTTAATCGCGCGAAGAACTCACGATGCTCGGCGGTGGCGACACCCCGATCCACGGCCGCCATCAGGCCGGGCCGGTCCTCGTCGAACAGCGCCGTCGGATCGAGCCAGAGGCCCGGAAACGACTGGGAATGGAAGAGCCCGTCCGGCGCGGGTGGATGCTCGACGTAATGACCGTCGCGCAGGACGAACCAGTAAACGTCGTTTGGATCCACTCCGACGACCACGTATTCGGGAACGCCCGCTCGTTCGTAATCCCGCTTCTTTTCGGTCAGGTCGAACTTCCTGCTGGACCGTGCGACTTCCACGACGAGTTCCGGCGCGCCCGTAACGTATCCGTCCACAATGCGGATGTTTTCTCCCCCCAACTCCTCAGGGATGTAGAGGATACAGTCCGGCTGCGGCTCACCGAAGCGGCCCAGCTTGGTGGTCGTATTGTCGCCACCCTTGAGACCGGGCGTGAAGGCCATGTAATAGAACACCCAGCCCGAGATCAAGAGGCTCACGTCGCCATGATCCGAGCGTAGCGGCGACGGCATGTAGACAATTCCTCCCACCAGCTCGGCGCGTGTCTCCGGCGGCATCGCCTCATAGCGCTCGTGGAACGTGGGCTGGTCGAGGTGCTCGCCGGCGACCAGTGGGCGCAGCGTCTCGCGCTTCGGCGGCTCAACGGTGCTCATGGCCGCGCCCTCCAGCGCCGCTCAGGCGCTCTCTTTCTTGCGCTCCGACGCCTTCGGCGGCGTCAAGGGGACCGGCGGTACGTCGAACAAGCTCTTCTCCTTGCGGACGATCTCGGGCGTGACGATGAACCGTCCCTTTTCCTTGGCCGTCCGGTCTGGCAGCTCGTACATGATGTCGAGCATCACCTCCTCGACGATCGAGCGCAGGCCGCGCGCTCCGGTGTCCTTGGCCTTGGCGAGCTTGGCGATCTCGACGAGCGATTCGGGGGTGAACTCGACGTCGGCCCCTTCCATCTCGAAGAAGCGGCGGTACTGCTTCACCAGCGCGTTGCGCGGCTTGGTCATGATCTGGACGAGCGCGTCGACGTCCAGCGGCATCAACGGGCAGATCACCGGCAGGCGGCCGACGAACTCGGGGATCATCCCGAACTCGAGGATATCGTCCGACGTCACACGGTCGAGCAAGGCGCCGAGCTCGTGGTTGTGCTCGGCCTCGGACTGGCTGCCGAACCCGATCGTCTTGCGTCCGACCCGGCGCGCGATGAGGTTGTCGAGGCCGACGAACGTCCCGCCGCAGATGAACAGGATGTTCGTCGTGTCCAACTGGATGTACTGCTGCTCGGGGTGCTTGCGGCCCCCTTGCGGCGGCACGTTGGCGACCGTTCCCTCGAGCATCTTCAGGAGGGCCTGCTGCACGCCTTCGCCGGAGACGTCGCGCGTGATCGAGACGTTATGGCTCGTCTTGCCGATCTTGTCGATTTCATCGATGTAGATGATGCCCCGCTGCGCGGCCTCAAGGTCGAAGTCGGCCGCATGCAGCAGTTTGAGCAGGATGTTCTCGACGTCCTCGCCGACGTAGCCTGCCTCGGTGAGCGTTGTGGCGTCGCCGATGGCGAAGGGGACGTTCAGGATGCGGGCGAGCGTGCGGGCCAGCAGCGTCTTGCCGCAGCCGGTCGGGCCGATCAGCAGGATGTTCGACTTGTCGAGCTCGACCTCGGCCTCGGGATCGTCGCCGTGCACCAAGCGCTTGTAGTGGTTATGGACGGCGACCGAAAGGACCTTCTTGGCCCGGTCCTGGTCGATGACGTACGCGTCGAGCTGTTCCTTGATCTCGCGCGGAGTCGGGATGTCGGTGAAGAGTGTCTTGGGTACCCCGCGGCGCCGGCGCTCCTGGTCGAGGATCGACTGGCAGAGCTCGATGCACTCACCGCAAATATAGACATCACCGGGACCCTCGACGAGTGGTCCGACGTCGCGATAGCTCTTGCGGCAGAACGAGCAATAGGCGTTTTTTTTCGTCCCGCCGGTCGTCCCGGTCGTGGTGCCGCCCCCGCCGCCGCTCCGCTTGCCGCCGCCCGAGCCACCGCCTGTGATGTCCTTACCCGATGGCATGCCGATTCCCTTTCGTCCCTTTTGAGGGGAAGAAGGCCCCGCCCGGCGCGGGCCGGGGAGCCTGGTTGCCGTGATCCGAATGTGCGGACGAGAACTCCAGGAGGTGGCGGCTGATTGATCCGTCCTGGATTCAAGAGGGGAGGGAACCGAGCCCTGGCGCCGCTGTCTCGTACTCGATCCCGGGAGAAGCCGCGCCTGTCCGAGGGAGCGATTTAATGACCGGTTGCCATATCGATATTCGTACCCTCGCCGTCCGCCAACCGTCCCATTCTAAAGCACGTTTCCACTCCGAGCAAGCGACCGGGATGGAATCTCCGCGCCGGCGTCAAGGCCTGTCCGGTTCAGCCCCCGCCACGCCATTCGCGCCGCCGGTCCCGTGCCTGGACAGCCAGGCGACGAGACGCCTGCTCGCCGATCCAAACGGATACCTGGTCAAGTTTTCGGACGATTCCCAGACCGCCTTGACCAGCCCCGGACCGGGGGTCAACATTTCCGTCAGGCCGGAGGCATGGTAGGCATCAAGCCGGACGCGATGCTTGGTCACGGAATAGCGGAGGGAGTGGACAAGCGGCCCCACCTCGATTTTGACACCGGCGAGCCGTCGAACGCCCTCGACCAGCTCGACGGGATTTCCGAACGAACGGCCACCGGGGTCAGCGCCGGCCAGGTGGATGGTCGGAAACTCCCAGAAACCTTCCCAGAGGCCGCCGGGCGCTCGCTGCACGATCAGCAGGCGGCCGGCCCGAACGACCAGGGCACACGCTTCCTCGACCTCCAGCGGGGGAGCCTTGGACGCGATGACGGGGAGCGATTCCTGGAGTCCCAATCGGCGAGCGCGGCATTCGGCCGAGACGGGGCAGAACAGACACGACGGGGAGCGAGGAGTGCAGACGAGCGCACCCAGCTCCATGAACGCCTGGTTGAAGGTCCCGGCTCCCTCGTCGGGAACGAGACGAGCGGCGGCGTTCCAGAGGCGGGCCTGCGACGCGGACGCCTTGAGCTCGGCGCCCCAGGCGAGCCAGCGGGCCAGGACGCGCTGGGTGTTCGCTTCGAGGATCGGCGCCGGGCGATCGAAGGCGAAGGAGAGCACAGCCCCGGCGATGTACCGACCGACGCCCGGGAGCGCGCGGAGCGCTTCGGGGTCGTCCGGCACCCGGCCGCCGTGCCGTTCGACGATCGCCTTTGCGGCGGCGTGCAATTGCCGGGCGCGGCGGTAGTAGCCGAGCCCCTCCCACTGCTTGATCACTGCGGCCTCGTCCGCCTGGGCCAGCGCGGCCGCGGAGGGAAAACGTGCGAGAAATCGCTCAAAATAAGGGACGACCGCGGCCACGGTCGTCTGGACGAGCATCATCTCGGAAACGAGGA
>JARLIH010000386.1 GCA_031291845.1 Isosphaeraceae bacterium
CCTGTGTGGGGGCCGGCGCCCCCCGCGCCCCCCCGGCGGGGGCGCGCCCCCCCCACCACCGCGGGGCGATGCCCACCCAACACCGTCCCCGATCAGCCGTTTGAGCCGAAACCGCGAGTCGCGGTGGAGATCAGCGAGAAGTCTCGGTTTTTCCGTGCGGCGGTCAACGCACGCGAATCGCCGCCCCTCATGAGCACGGCCATGCTCTGCGGTTGCGCGCTTCTGTCGCCATCGATCTGCGCCTGTTTTACGCTAAACTAGGCCGCTCTTGCGTACGCAGCCTTTTTAGGAAAGATAGCCTTGAATTGATCGCAAGGGCCGGTTAACCTAGGTTGAACCCTTCCGCAGACTCTGTCAATCATTCACAACGAGTTCCCCCACCGAGGGAGGCGCCTATGAGCGCAACCCGGCTCCTGATCATTGAGGACGACGAACCGGCACTTGAGACGATGCGCGGGCTCTTCGCACGGGGCGAATGCCGCGTCGAGACCGCGGCGTCGTTGGCTGAAGGACTCGAGGCGCTGGACCCGCCCCCGGACTGCTTGATTCTGGACCTGAAAGTCCCTGACGGCGACGGTGTGGCGGTGTTGCACCGTGTGCTGGGCACCGGCCTATCAATCCGAGTCGCGGTCTGTACGGGGATGCCCGACCAGGAGCACCTGACGGCCGTGGCCGGCCTCAATCCCGAGTCTCTCCTCGGGGAATCCGTCGACCTTGACGCGCTGTGCCGCGCGCTCGGGTGCCGTACCGTCTGAGTCAGGGGCGCGACGGGCGACCCCTCACCGCCGGGGTCGTTACCGTCCCTCGTGCCATGTGTGCCGCCCGACCTCGGCTACTCGCGCGCAGCGCAGGGATCACGAGAGCCTCGGGCCGTACGGTCTTGCCCGAGGGCGCCCGGGTTGTGCTACTCGGCGGTTGCGTTCGGCGGCCGCTCGAGTAATAGCGCGGACTGACTGGTGTCGAAGCCCCAGACGAGGAGCTCGAAGAGGTCGTTCGGGAACGGTTCCGTAAAGCTGAGCCGAAGGACCCGTCCTTCTTGGCCCGCCAGCCGCGCGGGGGTCCACGTCACACGACCGGGCCCGGCGACGCAGAACCAGACCGTGTCCACATGCGCCAGTCTGGATTCGAGCTCGACGGCGGCGCCGCCGGCGGAGATGTTCCGGAGCACTCCCAGCTCGGCGCGGAACGATTCGGCCTCCCACCAGCCGAGATACGCCTTCTCGACGACCGGCTGATAGCGGAACCCATGCCGGCGGTCTTCGATCGCCGTCTCGCCTGGCTTCTTTGCGGGCTGAGGTAGGTCTGGTTCGAGTTCGGAGGTCTTCATCAGCGAGCACTCCCCCCACGCAACGGAGAGCCTTGAAGGGGACCGCCCACGGCTTCGGGAGGGATTAAGCACGACAGGCACTACCTAAAGGTAGCTCGCTCAGGAGCAGGAAGTGCGCAGGAATGGCGTTACTCAGGAATATCCTGATGGATGGAAATGGAAGGGGACTCGCCGCGCAGTCGACGGTTCACGAGGAAGCATTGGTGCCCGGCCTGCCTTTTCCGACTCGCGAGCCGCAGTTTCTCAACCCGCCGCTTCGGGTCGGCACCGTTGTTCCGATCCGCGAAGAACTT
This sequence comes from Isosphaeraceae bacterium, assembly GCA_031291845.1. Classification (GTDB taxonomy): domain Bacteria; phylum Planctomycetota; class Planctomycetia; order Isosphaerales; family Isosphaeraceae; genus DAIDJG01. Next base: position 1,621 of record JARLIH010000386.1, read on the forward strand.
CGCCAGGCCTTCGATTTTGTTCCAGGCCTGGTCGATGTCGGCCAGGACCCAGGGACTTTGCACATTCAACGGCTTAGGGCGGAGTCGCTCGTACGTGCTTGGCGTCTCCCGCGGCTAAGTCCACGGTATGGCAAAGCCGCACTCTCGTGTAGGGGCGGGTTTGAAAGCCGCCCGTACAACTCCGCGGCGCACCACGGACACGCGGCGCTAAACACGCACAACAACTCCTTACCCTTAAATCATCGCGGCGTCGGGTGTGCCGCATGAGTTTGTTCGTTGGCGGCGACTCGTGCCGAACGCTCGTATTTCGGGTCGTTTGAGCAGCAGGCCGCAGCGCATGAAGCCGCCGATCGGGGTTGCAAATGTCCCGGTTCGTGTTACGCTCCCGCCTCCTCTCGTCCGGGAGCCACCCCGGGAATGCGCCGGCCGGCCGGCTGTCGGGTCAGGAGCTCAGGTCCGATGACTGTTCGGCCTTGGATCGTGCCGGGCGTACGGCCCGGAGTGGACGTCTCAGCCCGCGCACGGTGGGGACTGCTCGTCGCGTGGGCGGTCGTCGTCTGCGGCTGTCATATGACGAGCCCCGCGCCCGTGGCCGAGCGCGCCGCCGAGCCGCCCGTGGCCGCTTCCGCGACCGGCAGCGCGCCCCTTCTGCGCGTCGAGGGGCGGCATTTCGTCGATCCGGACGGCCGCGTGGTCCTCCTGCGAGGGGTGAACCTGGCGGGCGATTCCAAGGTCCCGCCGTTCCTGCCGCTCGATGACCCGGCCGCCCTCGATCCCCTCCCCGCGCTCGGGATCAACGCCGTGCGGCTCCTCTTTCTGTGGGAGGCCTACGAGCCGGAGCCGGGTGAGTATGACGAGGCGTACCTCGGCCGGATGGTCGCGATCGCACGCGCGGCGTGGCGGCGGAATCTGTACGTGATCGTCGACTTCCACCAGGATGGCCTGTCGCGCTGGGCCTCCCGCGGCTGCGGCGCTGGGTTCCCGGCTTGGGCGCTTTCACCGCGTGCGCGCCGTGCCGAGCCGGACAACGGCTGTGGCTGCAAGGGCTGGGTCTTCCATCTCGTGACCGACCGCGACGTCCACCGGTCGTTCGCCGACTTCTACGCCGACGTCCAGGGCGTTCGCACGCGTTATCTCGCCATGATCGGCCGGGTCGCCAGCGCGTTCGCCGACTGTCCCGGCGTGGTCGGGTACGATCCGCTGAACGAGCCCTGGGGGAACGAGCTCGAGGAACTGGCCCCGCTCCAACGCGATGCGGCGGCAGCCCTCCGCTCACGGCACCCAGGGGCCATCCTCTTCATCGCGGGGCACGGGACCACGAGCTGCGGCATCCAGACACGTCTGCCGCGTCCGGGCTTCGGCAATTTCGCCTATTCCCCGCACTACTATCTCCCCCACGCCGTGGCGATGGGGGCATGGGACGGGGTGACACGCCCGCTCGACCATGCCTTCGCGACGATGCAGGCCAAGGCCGACGCGTGGGGCGTGCCGCTCTTCGTGGGCGAGTTCGGCATCGGCGCCGAGGTCCGTCGCAGTGGGGACTACGTCGCAGCGCTCTACGACCGCCTTGACCAGGCTCTCGCCTCGGGAGCGCAGTGGAACTATACCCCGCGCTGGAACGAACACGCGCGCGACGGCTGGAACGCCGAGGACTATAGCATCCTCGACCATCGTTCGCGCGCACGCCGCAATTTCCAGGCCCGCCCCTACGCCCAGAAAGTTGCCGGCGTGCCGCGGGAGCTCAAGTTCCAATCGGCCGGTCTGGCCCGGGGCGAGCCTCCACGGTTCGAGTGCTCCTGGCAGCACGACCCCACGCGAGGCGCGACCGAGCTGTACGTTCCCCTGGCCTTGTTTCCGTCCGGTTCGTCGTTGACGCTCGACCCGCCCGACACCACCTGCACGCGCGACGACGCGCGCCAGCTCCTTGTCATCGTCATCCGCGCCTCGCGCGCGACGTCCGTGCGCGTGACTCTCTCAGCGCCGTGAGGGATACCGCACTCGAAACGGCCCTTCGTGCGGGAGCCTTGGGGGCGCCGACACGGCCACGGATCTCCCCGGCCGCGAATCCGCCGGTTCCGGACCAGAAAGTTGGAACTATCTCCCAGCTTTCCGGCAATATGGGAAACCGATTCGCCGTCGCGGAGGAGGCCCCATGCCGAGCGGACCACTGGCTGCCACGCTGCGCGACACTCATGCCCTGTTCGCCGCGGGAACGGTCGCCGGCCTGAATGACGACGAGCTGCTTCGGCGGTTCGCGGCCCGCCGTGACGCGGTGGCCGAGGTGGCCTTCGCGGCCCTCGTGGCGCGTCACGGGCCGATGGTTCTGGCCGTCTGTCGCAGGGCGCTGGCCGACCAGCACGAGGCTGAGGACGCGTTCCAGACGACTTTCCTTGTCCTGGCCCGCCGCGCCTCGTCCGTGCGCGGCGCCACCTTGGGGCCCTGGCTCTACGGAGTCGCGCGTCGGGTTGCCCGGCGGGCGCGGGCTGACGCCCTGCGTTGCCGTGCCAACCGCGGGTTCGATCAAAGGGAGCTGAAGCTTGTCAACGGCGCTGGCGAGGACGTGGCGTCGGCCGCCGAGCGAGCTGAGGTGGTCGTGCTCGTGGATGAAGAACTCGCCCAATTGTCGGGGCGCGACCGGGCGGCTTTGATTTTATGCGACCTTGGTGGCTTGACCCACGAGCAGGCGGCCGAGCGCTTGGGCTGGCCCGTCGGCACGGTCAAGAGCCGGCAAGCACGGGCCCGGGGCCGGCTACGGGCCCGCCTGGCCCGCCGCGGCC
>JARLIH010000387.1 GCA_031291845.1 Isosphaeraceae bacterium
GCCACCAAGAAACTACTGGATGCCTCCAGGGGACTTCCCCCTCCCGAGGTCGCGAAACCAAAACGGGGCAAGCCAAAGAGTTAGTGTCGCGTCACATTGGCATGTTCACAGGGGTAATTTCATGCACCCTACACCGATACCGCCCGGACGCGCTACAGAATACCATTCGAGGGCAAGCAGACGCGTCAGTAGACGTCCTTCTTGTAGCGACCCGATTTGGCAAGACTCGCAACGTACGCGTCCGCTGTCTCTGGGCTCATTGCGCCTTGCTGCGAGACGACCGCGCGAAGGGCGCGGTCGACATCAGCCGCCATGCGCTTGGCGTCGCCGCAGACATAGAGGAACGCCCCCTCCTCCAGCCACGCGAACAGCTCAGCGCCGCGCTCCAGCAATCGGTGCTGGACGTAAACCTTCATCTCCTGGTCGCGGCTGAACGCCGTGTCCAGCCGCGTCAAGACGCCCCGGCGGAGGAATTCGGCCAATTCGTCCTCGTACAGGAAGTCGGTCTCACCACGTTGGTCGCCGAAGAAGAGCCAGTTTTTTCCCGTCGCACCGGTTACGTCACGCTCGTGCAAGAACGCACGGAAGGGAGCGATCCCCGTTCCCGGGCCGATCATGATCATGGGCGCGGTCGGGTCGGACGGCAGGCGAAAACCGTGCGACTTCTGCACGAACAGGCGCAACGCCGATCCGGCGGCCACGCGGTCGGCGAGCATCGTCGAGGCGACCCCTTTCCGGGAGCGGCCGTTGTGCTCGTAGAACACGCGACGGACCGTCAGGTGGACCTGCCCGACGTGTCGCTTGGGCGAGCTGGAGATCGAGTAGAGTCGCGGGCGAAGGGGTGAGAGGCAGGCGACGAAGTCCGCGAGGTGAGGGCGGGCTGACGGAAAGCGCTGCAGCACGTCAAGGACGTCGCAGCCCGCGATCGGCCCGTCGTCGTCGATCAGCGCTCGCAGGCCGGCGGCCTCGGCCGGGTCTGACGCCGCGGCCGCGAGCCCCTGGAGTAACCCTTCCGTGACCTCGGACAGACACGATCGCTCGCTCAGGATCGTTCGGAGCGAGGTTCCCGGGCTGACCTCTTCGTCACCCCGCGCACCGAGGGCTGCGATCAGCTCATCGACCAGGGCACCACAGTTCTCGGGATAGATACCGAGCGAGTCCCCTACCGCGTACGACGGACCATCGGCGCCGAGCTCGATCTCGATGTGGCGCGTCTCCTTCTCCGAGCCGGTGCGGTTCAGGTTGACGGTGCGCACGAGGCGGGCCGAATAGGGGTTCTCGCGCGACCAGCCGTCCGTAACCGGTTTGGCCACGCCGTTGACCGCGGCACCGTTGGCGTGGCCGTTCGCTGAGGGGGCTCGTTCCTTCACCAAGCGCTTGAGAGTCTTTGACGTCTCGGAACCGCCCGGAGAACAGAGGGACAGCCGAGTCTCGGTCCCACCCGCGATGGCCTCCGCGTACGTCCGGCAGAGGTAGCCGCAAGAGCCGCAATCGAGCTGCGCCATCGCCGCCATCAAGCGGCCGGGCAACGGCTGCCCCTCGGCCAGCCGCAAGCGGTCGTCGAGTGCGAGCGCGGGGTCGTGCCACGGCTCGGGGACGGCCTCCTTGCTCGGCACGGGCGGCAGTGGCGGAGCCGAGGAAGCGCCGTTCGGCACCAGGCCGAGCCAGCCGGCGAGGAACCCGTTGAGCCATGCACGCTGCTCGGAATTGAAGGGGGCGGTGTCGGGAATCAGGCTGATGTCCATGGTTCCTCGGACGGCTTGGGGTGTACGATCTCGGCAACGATTTCGAGGCGGCCCAAACGAGACCGGGGGCTCAAGCGACGTCGACCGTGACACGCTCTGGAGCGGGAAGCGCAGTATCGAGCGCAAGACCGCGGAGCGCCTCAAGGCTCTGGCGTCGCGCGAAAACCGCGAACGACTCGTCCGGGTCGCGGCGGTGCGTGAGGTAATGGCGGAGCAAACGCTCCACGGCGGGCGGAATTTCCTCGAACGGCAAGGCGTCAACGACGCGACGGCCGATCCCCCGGCTCTCGCCCCAGCCACCGCCCACGCACAGGTGATAGCCCTCGACGGTTTCCTCGCCCGACTCGACGCGCGTCGCCTCGAGCCCGATGTCGCCGATATTGTGCTGGGCACACGAATGGTGGCAACCCGTCAGGTGAATGTTGACCGGCTGATCGAGCTGCACCCGTTCCTCGAGGTAACGCGCCAGGATCAACGCGTTGCCCTTGGTGTCAGCCCCGGCGTACTTGCAGCCGGCGTTGCCCGTGCAGGCAACCAGGCCGCCGCGGACGCTCGACGCACGCCACTCCAGACCAATGCGCTCGATTGCGCCCTTCACCGCTTCGAGTTCGCCTTCCGCGACGTCGGAAATCAGCAAGTTCTGCCACACCGTCAGGCGAACCGTGCCGCTGCCGAAGCGCTCGGCGATGTCGGCCAGCCCGTCGACCTGCTCCGCCGACATCCGGCCGACGGGAAGCACGACACCGACGTAATAGCGACCCGGTTGCTTCTGGGGATGGACGCCCACGTGCCCCCAACGGTCCTCGCGGCCGGGGGGGTCACAGCGGTCGAGCGGAACCCGGCGCAAGGGGGCTCCGAGCTCGCGCTCGATCGCTGCCAGGAACTTGCCGAATCCCCAGTCGTCCAGCACGTACTTGAGCCGGGCTTTTTTGCGGTCGGTGCGGTCGCCGGCCCCGATGAAGACCCGCACGATCGCCGCCGCCACGGGCACGCACTCGTCGCGCCTGAGCAGGACGCCGGTGTCGCGCGCAAAGTCCTGGTGGCCCGTGATTCCGCCCAGCCGCAGCCGAAAATATACACCCGGCGCAGCGCTCTCGTCGGCCAGGTCCTCGGACACATGCACGGCCTGAAAGCCGATGTCGTTCGTGTCGTCAAGCGCTGAGACACGGCCACCGCCGTCGAACGCGATGTTGAACTTGCGGGGCAAGCCGTACAGCTCGCGGTGGTTCAGGATGTAGTGGTGCATCTCCTTGGCGAGCGGCAGCGTGTCGACGAGCTCCTGGGTGTCGATGCCGGCCGTCGGGCTCGCCGTGACGTTACGGATGTTGTCGGCCCCGGCGCCTCGAGACGTGAGGCCAAGCTCGACCAGGCCGTTGAGCACGCACGGGACGTCGCGCGGACCGATTTCACGGATCTGCAGGTTGGCCCTCGTGGTGACGTCGACGTACCCTCCACCGTGCCGCCGCGCGAGGTCGGCGACACCCCGGAACTGCCACGAACGGAGCACCCCACCGGGGATCCGTAGCCGGCACATGAAGGCGTGTTGCGCGGGGGCGACGAAGAACAGCCCGGAGTACTTGTAGAGAAAGACGTCGGTGTCCTTGGGAAAGACCCCCGCGCGGGCGGTCGCCTGAATCTCGTCGTACATCGTCAGCGGGTCTTTGGTCCGTTTCGCCTGCTCCTCGCGGGTGAGGGTCTTTCCCTCGGCGAGGAAGCGGTCCTGCGCCTCGCGTTGGAGGCGTTCCGGCCCAACCGACGCACCGCCGGGACCGAGGCTCACGGTGGCGCCTGGTACGGTCGCGCTGCCGGAGAGGATCGGCAACCCCCGGACCGCGCGCGCCACGTCGGCCCCCATGGCAAAGCCCTGGAGAAAGTTCTTCTGCTCGTCGCTCAAGCCCTTCGATTCGTCCATTGGCGGTTCCCTCTCTTGTAGGGCCGGCCATTGCCGGCCGACCATCAGCCGGCAACGGCCGGACCTACCAGCTCAAACGGCAGCCTCGGCCAGTTCGGAAATACGCCGGCGCTGGGCGTGCGCTTCGGCGAACTCGTGGGCGGCTTCGGCCTCGACCTCGCTCGTGAAGCGGACGGCGAATGCCAGGAACGACGACAACGTGACGACCGCACCCAGGACGAGCAGGGCCGTCGGCCAGGAAATTGCGCCTCGGAACAGGAACCCCGCGAGCACCGCCCCGGCGTTTCCCCCTGCCCCCACGATTCCGGCGACCGAGCCGAGGGCCTTCTTGTTGAGGAACGGGACGACGGCAAACGATGCGCCCTCGGACATCTTCATGAAGAGCCCGAAGCCGATCATCGCCGGGATGGCGAACGCGACGGTCGTCATGCGCGAGAAGAGCATCAGCCCAAGCCCCTCGCAAAGGAGCGCCATGAACAGCCAGCGCACGCGCCCCGTCAAACCCCAGCGACCGCCGCAGCGGTCGCTGACGAAGCCACCGAGCGTGCGTGCGAACAGGTGCATGAGACCGAGCGAGCCGGCCGCGATGCCGGCCCCCTTCAGGCCGAGCCCGAAGTGGTCGGTGTAGTAGAGCGCGGCGATGTTATCCATCGTCAGCTCGACGCCGAAGCACGCGCCATAGAGGACGAACAGCACCCAGACCCGCGGGTCGCGAGCCGCCAGGGCGAACGTCCCCTTGGTCGCGCCCGCCGGAGGGATGACACCCGAGGCACGCAACTCGGCGAAATTGCCCAGCGGCGTGTCCTGCGTGCAGAAATAGTAGACGGCGGCCATGAGCAGGCAGACGACGCCCGCCGCCAGCATTGCCGTGCGCCAGCCCCAGTACGGCCCGAAGCCGAGCGTCGCGGCGAAGAGGGTGAAGGCCAGCGGCATCACCATCTGCGTGACGCCGCCTCCCATGTTCCCCCAGCCTGCCGTCGTCGCGTTCGCCGTGCCGATGCAGTTGGGCGCGAACATCACCGACGTGTGGTACTGCGTGATCACGAACGCCGCCCCGATCACGCCGATCGCCACGCGAAAGAGCAGGAACGTCGTGAAGTCGTGAGCCAGCCCGATCGCCATCACCGGGATCGAGCCGACGACCAGAAATCCCGTGTACGTGAGACGCGGACCGTAGCGGTCGCAGAGCCGGCCCGCCAGCACGCGAGCCAGCACCGTTATCGCGACCGAGCCGATCACGCACCAGCCAACCTGGTCTCTCGTCAGCCCCAGCTCCGCACGCACCACCGACATCAGGGGAGCGATGCCGAACCACGCGAAGAAGCACAAGAAGAATGCGAGCCACGACAGGTGGAACGCGCGCATCGGCGGAGACGTGAAGTCGAACAGGTTGATACGGGTGGCTTTGCCGTCGCGTCGCATAGGGGATTCCTTCGGGTTTCAATTCAAGCGATGCCTGGAGCCGGTATGCGAGGTTCCGCTATTCCTCCCTCCCCCCTTGCGGGGGAGGGCCGGGGTAGGGAGTCGGGAGTGGTTCGGACGAGACACGCAGAAACGGCCGTTGCGGGTCGGGCGATCCCCCCGCCCTAGCCTTTCCCCGAAAGGGGGCAGGGGATAAGCAACGCACACTGCTCGTCGTCGTAGGCCGCTTGTCCCCTTCGTGGTCTCGTAGCGGCCGCACACGTACGGCGCACGCTTTATAGGCGGGCTGCCGGGAGTAGGGGTCGAACTCGGCGAACGTCAGCCGGTTCGTCTGGCCGTCGTGCATCGGCAGGAACACCTGCTCGCGGGGAACGGTCGACGAGGGAAACGCGCGGGCCCACGCCTGTCCGCGGCGGGACTCGACGATCACCTCCTGGCCCGCCGCCAGCCCAAGCCGGGCGGCGTCCACCGGATGGATCTCGACGTGCAGCGATTGGGGGTAAAGCTTACGCAGGACATCCGACTTCGCCGTCCGCGTCTGCGTGTGCCACTGCGAGGCCGTGCCGCGCCCGGTCAACAGCAGAAACGGGTACTCATCATCCACCTCTTCGGCCACGGGCCGGGGATTCTCGTAGACGAACCGGGCGCGGCCGTCAGCGTGGTAGAAGCGGCCGTCAGCGAACAGCCGGCGCTGGGGCGCGGGAGCGTGTTCCGTCTCGGGGCAGGGCCACTGCACGCCGCGCAGCTCGTCGAGCATCCGGTAGTCGCGCACGCCCGTGAAGTCGCACGGCTGCCCCGCCGAGAGTTGCTTGAGGACCTGGAACACGGCCTCGGGCGTCTCCCAGCGCTCGAACCGCTCGCCACAGCCGTAAGCGTGGGCCGCGAGCTTGATGATATGAAAATCGGACAACGCCTGCCCGGGTGCCCGGCGCACTTTCTTGATCAGGCCGATCCGGCGCTCGGAGTTGATGAACGTTCCTTCCTTCTCGCCCCAGCCCGCCGCGGGCAGCACCAGGTCGGCAAGGCGTGCGGTCTCGGTCGAGTGGTACATGTCCTGCACGACCAGGAAATCGAGCCGGCGGATCACTTCGTGGAAATCCCCCTGGTTGATCCACGAGTGCGCAGGGTTCGTGCCGACGACCCAAAGGCCCCGGATCTTCCCGTCGCGGACGCCTTCGAGGATCTGGTCGTAGGCCCAGCCCGTCCGCGTCGGGATCCGGTCCTCCGGAATCTCGACAATCGAGGCCACCTTGGCGCGGTGCCCCGCGTCGGCGAAGTCGTGCCCTCCCAGCAGGTTCGTGGTGTTCGAGAACAGCCGCGAACCCATCGCGTTGCACTGGCCGGTGATCGAGTTCGCCCCCGTCCCCGGGCGGCCGATGTGGCCCGTCATGAGGGCCAGGTTGATGATGGCCTGGGCGGTGCGCACCCCCTGGTGGCTCTGGTTCACGCCCATCGTCCACCAGAAGGAAACTCGCTTCTTCTGATGGATCAGAGCCGCGACGTGCTCGATGGCCCGCAAGGGAAGCCCGGTCTCGTAGGCGACCGAATGCGGCCCGAACCGCCGTACGAACGCGGCGTATTCCGGGAAGCCCGCCGTGTGGGCTGTGACGAACTCTCGATCGATCCACCCGTTCCGGATCAACAGGTTCGCGAGGCCGTAAAACAGCACGAGATCCGTCTTGGGCCGGACGGGGAGGTGGAGCGTCGCGCTCGCGGCGGTCTCGGTGCGGCGCGGGTCGATCACCACGATCTCGGGCCGGTTCCGGTTCCGCATCACACGCTCCCACATGATCGGATGCGCGATGCAGAGGTTCGACCCGACCAGGACGATGCAGTCTGACTCCTCGAAGTCCTGGTAGGTGTAAGGGGGCGCGTCGAACCCGAACGCTTGTTTGTACGCCACGACGGCGGTCGCCATGCACTGACGGGTATTGCCGTCGCCGTGGACCATCCCCATTCCGAACTTCGCCACCGCGCCCAGGAGGGCCATCTCCTCGGTGGCGATCTGGCCGGTGCTGAGGAACGCGACCGACTCCGGACCGTGCTCGGCCTGGATCGCCTTAAAGCGGGCGGCCATCGTCGTCATCGCCGTCTGCCAGCCGACCTCTTTGCGCACTCCGGCAGCATCCCGCAAGAGCGGCACGGTCGCGCGGTCCGGGGCATCGAGCACCGTCAGGGCCTCCCAGCCCTTCGGGCAGGCCATGCCGAGGTTCACCGGGTAGTCGGTCGACGGCGTGAGGTTCACGGCCTCCCCGTCGCGGAGGTGGATCGTCAAGCCGCACCCGGTCGAGCAGAAGCCGCAGGTCATCCCCGTCGTAGCGTCAGGCGCGTTACGGGCTGGAACCTGACCCAGGCCAAAGCGCCCGGGGCTGCGGAGCAGCTCCCGCGTGAGGTGCCCGTCGCGCGCCCGCACGAGCGAGCGAAGGCGTTCGAGGAGCGTGATGCCCAGGTTCATGATGGCATCCCTCCCGGCATCTTCGGCCGGACGACGGCCATGAAGAACAAGGCCCGCTCCGCGAACTCGCCGCCGAGCAGCGCTGCCAAGCCGAGCACGGACACCACGCGACGCACGTCGGACGGCAGCGAATCGCCCATGACCGCGACGCACAGCGGCAGGACGATCCCTCCGACGATTCCCAGCCCGAGCCGCAGGGTCGAGATCCGCTTGAGCGGCCCTGTGAGCAGTTCGGCCGTGCGTCGCAAAGGGGAGAGCCGAGCGTCGTGCCGATGGAGCAGGATGGCGCAGTCGGCCGCGAGACGGATCACCGACGCCACCGCGAGCGCAAACCCGATCGCCCGATCGCCGCCGCGAACCGCCAGCCACATCCCGAGGCCCGCCACGAGCGCAGTGCCCGCGAACTTCACTCCGGTGATCCCCGCCTGCCAGAATGGGCGCCGGACGACGTGGTAAACCATCACCGAGCAGACGACAGCCGCGACTCCTGCCACGGACACGCCGGCCGCCGACGCGAGCGCCAGACCCGGCCGGAGGAACGCGACCCCTGCGTGGACCAGCCCGAGCTTCGCGAACAACCCGAACGCGAGGACCTCACGGCTCAACCACGAGTGCCGCAGCCCGACGATGGCCCGATAGGCGTACAAGGGGCGGCCCAGGTGGAGCACACTCGCCGCAATCCCGACCAGGCCCAGGGCCACGCTCAGGGCCGGCAAACCCCAGTGGCTCCCTTGCCCCGTGACTCGCGACAAGAAGTCCGCGAGAAATCCGCCGGCCGCGGCCTGCGTCAGCACGAGCATCACGACCAAGGGCGCGTGGGCGTGCTCCGGCTCGCTGTGGTGATGGTCGGCCGCCCGTACCGCGCCTTGAAGCGGCCGGAGCGTCACGTACCGGGTGGTCGGCAGCGTATAGCTCGGGTCGGGGGCCGCCGGAAGGAACCCTCGCGCATCTGCGAGTGCGGCGACGTCCGCTTGGTCGATAACGCGGATGCGAATCGCCTCGTGCGGACACCCCTGCACGCAGGCCGGGGCCTCTCCCACTTTCAAGCGGTCAGCGCACATGTCGCACTTCCGCACGATGCCCTTCCCGGCGTGAAACTTCGGCACGTCGTAAGGACAGGCGAGCATGCAGTACCGGCAGCCGAAGCACTGGTCGTCGAGGTGCCGGACGATGCCGGTGACCGGGTCCTTCTCATACGCGTCCACCGGGCAGGCGCTCAGGCAGGCCGGTTCGAGGCAGTGGTGGCAGGCCGAGGTGACATGCTGGAGCACCGGCAGGTCCGGCGGCCCGCCGATGATCAGGCCGACCTCGCGCCAGGCTTCGCCGTCGTCCAGGCCGTTCAGCGAGTGGCACGCCGCGACGCATGCCTTACAGCCCGAGCAACGATCGAGGTCGACTTCGAAGGCATATTGCTCGCCCGGCCCGGGAGTCCGCCCGGGTAACAACGCAGAGTAGAACCGGCTCTGGAGCGGCCCCGTCGCATCCTCGTGGAACTGCGCGAACCGCTCGACGGCCGTCAGGTCGCACTGCTCGTTCAGCAACGCGCCGATCAATTCGCCGAAGGCGCGCGTCTCGATCGGGGCGGACATCGTCTCCGTGTCGGGCATGGACCACTCCCCATCACCGCCCCCGGCGCAGGCCGGGAGCGGGACAGATGAACCGTTCGCGAAAGGTCGGCCTGGTCGTGCGGAAGACAACCTTCGGGGAGAGGCCGAGGGGTGCCGTCGTGGCGGAAACCCCTTCTTTGCAGCCGACGTGCCGGGTTTTTGCCGTACTCGCCGCGAATACCCGTATTCGTGCGGATCCGCGCACCGGAAATTCGGACCTTTCGAGGGGCACCTTCGGGAAACCGAAGCTAAAACCGCGCAGAGCGATTCGCTCGAACAATCGACACGATGATTCTATAAGCAGAAATGCCTCAAGAACGGGCTGGCGCGAGACGACCGGCCCGCTGAGGCGATCGCATAGTACACCCTCGTTCGCACGCTCCGCGTGGGAACGCGCTCCAGACGCTCTGCATCACGTTAATTCATGGGACTCGGGCCGAAGAGCGGCGAAGACGGGGCGCCCCCGCAAAGCATGGGAACCAGAAGATCCGCCGTCTTCATGGTGGAGCGAAGGACCCGAGACCTCACCGCGAGGCCTTCCGCCCAGCGCCGGCGGATTCGACTTCCAAGATCAATCGGAGCAGCTCCGCCAGCGAGCGCACGGCCAGCTTGCCCATCAGGCTTGCGCGCCGCATCTCGACGGCCCGCGAGGTGATGCCGAGCGCGGCGGAAATTGCCTTGTTGGGCTGCCCCTCTTTGACCAGGTCCAGGACCTGGCGCTCCTTGTCGGTCAGCAGCGCGAACCGCCGCGCGAGCGCCGCGCGTTCGGTGAGACGCTTCCACCGCTCGCAGTCATCCTTGATCGCACGCTGGACGCGGTCGAGCAGGGCTTGGCGGTTGAACGGCTTTTCCACAAACTCGACCGCGCCCGACTTGAGGGCGCGGACCGCCATTGGCACGTCGGCGTACGCGGTGATAAAGATCACGGGCATCCCATCACCCCGCGCGATGAGCTCCTCGTACAGGTCGAGCCCGCTCATGCCCGGCATCCGCACGTCGAACACAAGGCAGCCCGGGCCCTTGGGTGCAAACTCTTCCAGGAACGATGACGCGGACGAGAAGACCGAGACGCTCAACCCGACGGTCGTCATCAACCACTGAAGCGAATCGCGCATGTCCGGGTCGTCGTCAACGACGTAGACCGTCGGTTCCCGCATCGTCGCCACCCGCCGTTGGCAGTGTGAATCGAAACGTTGAGCCCAATCCAGGAGACGATTCCACGTCGAACGTCCCCTGGTGGGATTCGATGATTGTGCGACTGATCGCGAGACCCATGCCCATTCCATGGTCACGCGTGCTGAAATAGGCATCGAAAAGCCGGCCGATTCGCTCCGCGGCAATTCCTTCTCCGTTGTCCTTCACGGCGAACGCGATGCCTGCTGGCGGCTCCAGTTCTGTCTTCATAACCACTGACGGCTCCAAAGGTTGGGCCGCGTCTATTGCGTCAAAGGCGTTGCGCGTGAGGTTCACGAGCACCTGCTGGAGCTGGATCGGGTCACCCCAAAGAGTTGGCAAGTCGGGTGCCAGCTCCATCCGCAGGGCGATTCCCCGGCGCTGGGCTTCGTCGCGGAAGAACTCATTGACGTCCTGGACCAGGGCGTTCGGCTCGAGCCAACGGCGGGCGGTCGCGCCGCGGGTGACGAACTGTCGGATGCGCTTCACGATCGCCCCGGCGCGGAACGTTGTCGACACCACACGGCCCAGCGCGGCGCGGACCTCGTCCAGGGCGGGGGCCGGCGATTCCAGGGCGACGATGCACCCTTCGGCGTAGTTGGCAATCGCCCCCAGGGGTTGATTGAGCTCGTGCGCGAGACCGCTGGCCATCTCGCCGATCGTGTTCGTGCGCGCGACGTGGCTGAACTGTTCGAGCAAGGCGCGCTGGCGCTGTTCGGCCCGGACGCGCTCTTCGGCCTCGTGCGCGAGGCTTTGGTTCGCCCGCTCCAGCTCGGCCGTGCGCTCGCGTACGCGGTCCTCGAGGATGTCGCGCGCGTCCCGGAGCGCGTCGACCTGGCGATCGATCAACCGCGCAGCGGGCCTGAGGATGAACCAGCCGATTCCGGCCAGGGCGGCGAGGACGGCCGCGGTCAGGCCCCACCCGAGAGCAATCAGTTGGCGCACGTGGGCCCGCGCCTCCCGCTCGTACAGGCCGACGATCCTCTCCATACCGGCCAGGAATTCGGCTTCCGCGTGCAAGAGCGAAGCGAGGCTTTCGCGATGCCGTCGCGGGGCACCGCCGGCCAGGAGCTGTTCGGCGGCGGCGTGCATCCGGTCGTAGGACGGCTCGATCAACACGAAGGCTTTGCGGATGGATGGCGAGGCGTCCCCTCGGCGCAACCGCTGGTGCGAGCCGGTCCAGAGCGTAAGCACTTGCCGCAATTCGGCGCGCCAACGCGCCTGGTCGCCAGGGTCAGCCGACGCGTCGAGCGCCAGCGCCGCCTTGCAAAGGCGCTGGCTGAGCATCCGCTGCCGGCCGGCCACGTTGATGAGGGGGGCGTCCGTCAAGAGACCAACCAAGCCCGGCTGCACCACGAGCCGGTCGAGCAAGACCAGGAGAGCCACCAACGCCAGCGCGACACGGTAGCGCCGGCCGAGATAGCCCGCCGGGGCCGCGCCGATTTCGTTGATCCGGTCTGAAAGTCGTTCCACCGCGCACCTCAATCGTCCGATGGCCGCGGTCGCCCCAAGTCCCGATGACATGCGCGACGAGCAAGAGTGAGGATAACAACCGTTCGGCGGGAGGTCAGAGTGCCGCCATTTCCAGGCGGACCGCCCACACGAGGTAAACGCGCGCATGAAGCCTCCAGCGCCAGGGCGGAACCACCTCGCGCCGGGCGATCCGCGCGGAGAGCGGCCGGTCGGACTCCAGGGCCGAGAGGATCGCCTCCGGATGCACTCCGGCGATGAAGTTGCGCTCCCGAGCCAGCCGCGGCAACAATCCCGGCAAGTCCCCCTCCGTCAGCGATGCGAGGTCCGGCAGCGTGTCGGACGAGACAACGTCGGTGACGAAGACCATCGTGCCCCCCGGTGCAACGAGTCTGGCCAGCAGACGCAGATGGCCGATGCGGAGCGCCTCGACCACCGCCAGGAAACGGCGATGCGAATTCCCCAGCGCGGGAAAGGCGTTGCCGATCAACTGGCTCAGCACACACGTCGAGGCGACGACGTCATAAGGTCCCGGCAGCGCTTGCGCGACGCGTCGTGCGGGCCATTCGGCCAGCGCTTGGAGGTCCGCCGCGCCAACCGTCGTGCTGGGCGACCATGCCGCAATCGCGTCGAGCATCCCCGTCAGGTCGATGCCACCGAACCGTCGTACTGAGGCGTGCCCTCCAACCCCCTGCCGCGCGGCGCCCCTGGCCAGGGCCTCGCGGTCGAGATCCACCAGGTGGACTTCGCGGTGAGCTGCGAGCAGCGCAGGGAGATCCAGGTCGTTCGCGTTCCCCGCGCCGAGGACACAGAGGCGGGTCGGCCGCGGCACACCACCGGCGCCGAGGAGGGCCGAAACCCGTGCTCGGTGCGCCGCGAAACCTTCCCACTGGTCGCAGCTCGCGGTGTTGAACGCAGCCTGCCTGGTCCTCGGGTCGTCCATGGGTCTGCCTCGCTTTCTCTGGACATGAAGAGCGAAGTATTCGCTCTCATCGGAGCGGCTACGATCCCCGAGCCGCGCGGACCGGGAATGCGGCACTCCGTTTGCTTTCCATTTATTCGACGATTTATGCACAAAGGACGGCCAATGAAAGTTTTCCACTGCGATTGCTGTGACCAGCTCGTCTTCTTCGAGAACAGTGCGTGCGTGAGCTGCGGCCACGTGCTGGCGTTCTTACCCGACGCCGAAGACATGGCAACGCTCGAACCCACGAAGGACGACCGCTTCCGCGCGGTCGGCAAGACAGGCGGAGAGCGGGAGTACCGGCTCTGTAAGAACTATCGCGAGCAGAACGTTTGCAACTGGGCCGTGCCGGCGGACGACCCGAACCCGTTCTGTCTTTCCTGCCAACTGACCCGCGTGATCCCGGATCTCTCCCGGCCGGGTGTACCGGAACGTTGGGCGAAGCTCGAGATGGCCAAGCGACGGCTCATCTACAGCCTCCTTAACCTGGACCTGCCGCTTCCTACCAAGATCGAGGATGCCGATCGCGGCCTCACGTTCGAGTTCCTCGTCGACCCCGAGGGACCGGGCGCCGCGCCGGTGTTGACCGGGCACGCGGGCGGCGTCATCACGATCAACGTGGCCGAAGCCGACGACGCCGAGCGGGAACGTCGGCGCAACTCGTTGAAGGAAGACTACCGTACGCTCCTGGGGCACTTCCGGCATGAAGTGGGACACTATTACTGGGACCGCCTGATCCAGGAAGGGGACCGGCTCGACGCGTACCGGGCCCTCTTCGGCGACGAACGAGCCGACTATGGCGAGGCCCTGGCGCGATATCACCAGGACGGCCCCTCCGCGAACTGGCGCGAGTCGTTCGTTTCGGCCTACGCGACTGCGCACCCCTGGGAGGACTGGGCCGAGACCTGGGCACACTACCTGCACATGATCGACACGCTCGAAACGGCGTTCGAGTGCGGTCTCTCCCTCCGGCCGAAACGGTCGGACGAGCCCACCCTCAAACCGAACGTCACCGTCGTCGGACCGCGTTCGGCGACGTTCGACCAACTCATCGAGCGGTGGTTTCCCCTGACTTACGTGCTGAACAACCTGAATCGCGGGATGGGCCTGCAGGACGGCTACCCCTTCGTCCTCTCGATTCCGGCGCAGGAGAAACTCCGGTTCGTTCACGATGTAGCCGTCGCGTCCGCTACGCCCGATGCGCCCGGCCGCCCGACGCGCGCTCAACAACGGGGTCTCTTCCAGCGGATCGGCGCGATGTGTCTGTTCGGTCTCTGAGAGGCCGCACTCCCCAGTCCGGTCCCAACGGCGCTCACTCCTTGGCCAGCCCGTTCACCTTGAGGTACGACTCGCGCTGGCGGACGAATTCCTTCTCCGCGGCAAAGTACTGACCGAGTCGCGAATTCAAGCCGTCCGCGCCGTCGAGAACGCGACGGTCATCGGTCGCAAGCGCACGCCGGAGAAGCTCGAGGGCCTGGCGCAGGTATCCTTGCGCCGCGACGAGTTGGCCGGTCATCGCGCGAATTGCGTCGTTCCGTTGCGGCAACGCGACCAGTTGCGCGGTATTGCGTTCGGTATCCACAATGAGGCCGTCGATGGTCGCCAGCAGTCGGTCGGGCGGCGTCTTCCCCTGCTCGAGGTCCTTCAGCAGGTGAACGAGATCTCGGGAAGTGCGATCGACGCGTTCAAACACGGGGTGACCCGCCTGCTCGAACGCGATGAATGCCCGCGCAGCGCCTGGCCCCCGCGCCTGCGAGTTCCGAGCCTCGTCGCCGAGAACATGAGTGCGGGTAGCGCGGATCGTGGCGCGTCCCAGCACCACGAGCCCAATGGCCAGGAACACGATGACGGCCGTGCGGCGCAGCACGCCGATCCCGCCCGACCGCGCGATCGGTCGCGGAGCCAGGCAGAGACCCACCACGAAACCCGTCGCGAGACCGCCGAGGTGGCCCGCCATGTCGATCGACGGACTGGCCGCGCCGAGCACCAGGTTGATCGCCACGAATGTCAATGTTTGGGAGCGAATTGCCTTGAGAAGGCCGGCCGGGAAATCGCCGCGGCGGGCGACGAGAAAGGCAAGCAGTCCGCCGATCACCCCGAAAATCGCCCCGGACGCCCCTGCGCAAATGCCGATCGGATGCTCGCGTAAACTCGCGAGCGCGCCCCCGAAACCCGAGAGCAAGTAGAGTCCCGCGAAGCCCAGGTGACCGTAAAAACGTTCGACCGCTGGGCCCACCATCAGAAGGCCCCAGACGTTCAGCGCCAGGTGCAACACTCCGAAGTGCAGGAACAGGCAGGTCATGAGGCGCCAGCTCTCACCGTCGATCACAAGTCGGCCGGACAGTGCCCCCCAACGCAGCATGGCTTCCCCCCGGGGATCGATCGGAGAGACGCCACTCAGCACCATCGCCACGAAGATGAGAACGCAAACACCCGCGATGAACGGCGTAACCACCGCACGCGCCGTCGCGGTCGTACGGTCCTGAAAGTCCCGCACGGCCGCTCGGTGCCCCCGAAACCGCGCTTGCAGCGCCCGCGCATTGTAGTTCGCTCGGAGCACCTCGGGCCACGCCCGGCGCGCCTGGTCGCGGGCGGCGAAGGGGATCTCGGGGAGCGCGTCCGCGCCGCGGTTGCGATCGCGAGCCTCGGCAAGAAACGCGAGCAGCGTTTCCATCGCCTGCCCCGTCACCCCCCGGCGGATTTCCTGCCCGTTCCCGAGAAGGATTCTGCTCGGGTCTGCGCTGGAGGGTGCGATCGGATCGGGCAGATCGCGATACCCGAGATACGCGCAGCGCGGGGGCAGGACGTCACGGGCCACCGATCCCGCCGTCATGGGATCAGGCGGTCGGGCGTGGGAGCCGGGCGGGTTCGCCCAGTAGACCCGTTGCGTGGTCAGCGCACAGCCCGGAACGGGCGCCGGCTCCGTACCACTGTCCAACAGTACGAGCAGCGTTTCGTCGTCGGCCAGGTCCAGGTACGTCGCAAACGCGGCCGCCAGCATCGACTGCGGAACCCGCGGCACCAGCCAGCAGCCTTCGACCGAGGTAAACGCCCCGCAGAGCGGCCAGACGAGCGAATCGAACGAGTCGACGTCCTCCGCCTCGCCGGCCGAGATCTCTTCCATCGTCAACGGTCTCCTGAATTCCTTGAGTATAGCCCAGTGAGGGCGCGCGCACCTAGCTGCGAGCGATCGCTCCCAGGAGGATTGCAAAGTCGGGGGACACCGTTCCCAGCCCCGGACGAGGCGCTGAGCCGTTAGCCAGGCGCAAGCCGCGCACCTTTACACGGAAGGGGGCGATCGCCTCCGCGCGCTGCTCTCCGCCGCCTCCAATACGATCGACGCCTATTTACGCGAACGCTTCACGGCGCGGCTGTTCGAATGCTGGAAAAGGATCCTCGACATGGGGGTGTAAACGGCGGGAAGGGGTTAAGACCGGCCGGCTTCGTGTGGCACGCGCTGTAATTTCTCGGGATTGCGCACGATGTAGCAGGCGACA
>JARLIH010000388.1 GCA_031291845.1 Isosphaeraceae bacterium
CGGTCCATGGCGATCCTCCTGATCCGGGGGAAAACGGGCCTCCAAAACACCAGAGGTCGCGCACCTTACCACAAATCCGTCGGGTTCCTCTATTGACGCTTTGGACCGCGAACGAGAAGGCGCAGAAGCTGACGTGCACCCTGTCGTTCGGCACGGACGATTCTGGGGTTGTCCAGTTATCCCGTTCGAGTACACTCAATTGCGTCTGGGTCCATATCTGTCGCACCGCGCGGTCTAAACTGTCACTCATCCGGGATTGTCGCCCGTCTGAGGCCGTTCGGTGTGGTAAACTGAAGTACGAGAATCTCCGAGACCGGTCGCGCGGCAGGTCCGCTCCTTGGGGCGCTGAGCTTCGCTCGTTCCGGGCCGCGGCGTCGATTCTTTCGCCGAGGGGCGGACACCTCGGCGGCACAATCCAGGGAGGGAGTCTTCGATGTCCTTACGTCAGTGCAACATGGCAGCGCGGTACGGTGGACCGGGATTGCTGCTTGGCCTGGTCCTCGCGTGGTCGATCGGCGGTCAGCGTGGGTTACACGCACAGGCCACCGCGCCGAGCCCGCTCGATCGAGCCCGCCCGGTCTCGAGCGCTCCGGTCGGCGAGGCTGGCGGCACCTTGGCCATGATTTCCCCGTTGCAGGCCGGGTCTCCCAGCGCAACCGGCCAACTGCTTTACCTGATCGACACCAAATCGCGCGCCTTTGCGGTCTACCGGATTGACCCGGCGCACGACAAGGGCACAATTAAGTTAGAAGGCGTCCGGCAGTACCACTGGGACATGAAGCTCTCCCAGTTCAATAACCAGGATCCCGAGGTCGCCGTGATCGAGTCTGCGGTCAAAGCCGCGGGTGTCCCGAACCATTAGAACGGGGGAAAAGCGTGGTCGCCTCGACCGTCGCGGTTTTCTCTCCGATTGATTCGACCTACTTGAACTGAGAACCGAACGGCCGCGTCGAGGCCGATTTCGACAGCACCGCGAGGAACAAGACCATGGCGCAGTTCTACACCCTCGAGGAGGCCGCGCGCGTTCTGGGAATGAATCCCGAAGAGCTGAAGGCGAAAGCCCAGCAACGAGAGGTTCGCGCTTTCCTGGACGGCGGGTCGTGGCGGTTCCGGGTCGTCGACATCGACGAGCTCGCGCGGCGACGGGGGATGGGAAGCGACGCTGAGCTCCCTTTGTCCGACCTCGACGTTCCCTTGACGGGGGGCGACGAGGACGACGTCCTCTCCGAGTACAACCTCGGCTCGGTCAAGGCCGACCTCGGCCAGGACACCGTCAACATTCCGTTCCCGGCGGACACCGGCTCGGACCACGACCTGCTGATCGAAGAACTGTCCCTCCCGCCCGGCCCGGTGTCGGGTTCGAGCTCAGTGATCATCGGCATGTCCCACGGGGGGGGTAAGCTGCCGAGCGACTCGGACGTCAAGCTGGTTCCCGACTACCTGAAAGGGGCGAGCGATTCCGACGTGCGCCTCGCCTCGCCCGCATTCAAGGCGCCGAGCGACTCGGACGTGACCATGCTGGCCGACGAGTCGTCGGATCAGCACGTGCTCTCGCCCGGTCCCGGCGATACCGCCGTCCGGCAGAGCCCCTTGCTGGGCTCCTCCGCCGAAGTGAAGTCGGGTGAACCGGGGAGCGACTTCGAGCTGACCCCGTCGTCCGACCTCATGGACGCCCTGGAGCCCGATTCCGGCAGCGACTTCGAGCTGACAGCGCTCGAAGAAGCGAGCGACGAGTTCGAGGCGACGCCCCTGGCGGGGCCGAGCGACTCGGACGTGACCGCGGCCGACCCGGGGCTCTCCGGCATCAACCTCGGCAAGCCGAGCGACTCGGGCATCAACTTGATGGCGGCGGCCGGCTTCGACATGAATGCGAGCTCGATCGAACTCGCCCCGCTGAGCGGCGACGATATCAAGAGTGCCCCCAAGCCGCCGGCCAAGCCTGCGGCGGCCGCGCAGCCGGCCAAGCCGAAGTCGTCGCTCGCCGCAACGCCGCCCCCGTCCGTCGCGAAAGGCGAGAAGGACATCTTCGACGACACCGACTTCGAGGTCGATGCCTTCGACTCGGGCGAAGGGAATGAAGACCGGACGATGCAGCTCGAAGCCGCGAGCGACTTCGAGCTCGAAGAGAGCGATACCGGTTCCGAGGTCTTCGCCATCGATGAGGAGGACGTCGACCAGAACGCCGCCACGGCGCTTGGCCCGGCCTCCGTGGGTGACGAGGACGAGGATGAGGAGGACGACCCGTTCGCGGCCGCGACGTCGGGGGATATGGCGAGCGCTTGGGACGTCGAAAGCGAGTCCGCGAGCGCGCCCGCCGGACGAGGTGCGCCGTCGCCCGTGCTGGCCCCGTCCGCGCCCTCGGCCGAGTGGGGCGGAGCCGTGATCGGCATGCTGAGCGTTGCGACCATTCTCATGCTCTTCCTGGCTTTCGTCTCGCTCGACTTGGTGCGAAACCTCTATGAGTTCCGCGGCGACGGCCCGTCGTCGGGGATCGTCAAGAGCCTGGCTTCATTGGCGGGCGACAAGTAGCGTCGCTCGTCGCTCTTGCGGGATTCGTGGGAGGGGGGCGTCCCAGCCCCCCTGCCCCACCTGGATCCGCTGGCTTTCGTCCCGAAAGGAGTCGGAACGAATGGTCAATCCTTCGCAGCGGTCTTTCGGTCGGGCGCTCCTGCTTTCGGCGGGCGCAGCGCTTGCGGGAGGGTGCGGGCTTACGCCAAAGTCGCAGCTCGACGAATGCCGCCTGCGCGGGCAGGCCCTGCGCGCTGAGAACGACCGGCTCAAGGACCAGGTCCTCACGCTCCGCTCCGAAAATCAAGACGTGGCTCAGCGCTCCGTCGACGACGAGCGCCGGTTGAAAGCACAGGACGACGCGATCGAGCGCCTCGAACAGAGCGTTCAGTCCTACCAGGACGATCGCGAGCGCCTCGCGACGGCCTACGACCGCCTCAAGGCGCAGATCCAAGGGACCGCAGGCCCCGAGGCCGCACGTCAACCGGCCGAGCTGGAGCGCTTTGCCCGCGACCACGCCGGCGCGTCGTTCGACGCCACGGCAAGCGTCCTCACCTTGCCCGTGGATTTACTCTTCTTTACCGGGTCTCCCAAGTTGCGGCCCGAAGCGGACGCGATCCTGAAAGACCTTACCCTCGCGCTGTCCGGCCCCGACCTGAAAGAACGCGACCTCCTGCTGGTCACGGTCTCCGAAGATGCGTCGGTGGAGAAGGCGAGCCAGGACGAAAACGCGGACGAGTCAGCGCGGATGCGGTTCCTCGCCATGGCTCGCGCGGACCAGTTGCGGCAGCGGCTTGTCGCAAGCAGCCGCGAGGCCCTCGACCGAATCCGGATCGCCGACCCCGATCGTGCCCCGGTTGCGCAGGAGAAGCCGCAAACTTTCAACACGTCGATAAATCCGCCACTCGAGATCCGACTGGCCCGATCGCCGCTCAAGTCGGGACCGACCGGCCCTTGACGAAGGTGCGAAACCACTCGCATAATCGCTTTTGTGGTGGAGACCCGCCCCGCACGCTGCCCAGTTCTCCAATTCCGGGAGACCGTTCCATGTCGCGAACCCTGACCGCCCTGAGCGGGTTGCTGGTGTTTCTCGCCGCCGGCGCGACCCACGCCGCCGGCCTCCGTGGCGATTACGTTGAGGCCCGGACCGCCGACGTCTTTACCGGGCCTTGCTTCTCCAACGCCGAGATCTTCATCTACGGCGACTCCGCGCTCATGGCCTGGAAAGTCACCGAAGGCTCGTACAAGGGGGTCGACCTCAGCGGCCTCAGTGTCGCGGCCGCCGTCAAGGCGACGTGCACGTTCTCAGAAGATAAGCCGGAACAAGCTCGTTCCGTCCTGATCGTCGACGAGAAGGCTGATGTGAAGCAGCGTGCCGCGTTGGTCGCTCTCGCGAAGGAACTCGGTGGAGCACGGCTCTCGAACGTCGTCGACGTGCGCGTCTCGCGAATCAGCCTGAAGATCGAAGCGCACCACGAGCCGGCCGCGCCTCATTCCGAGCACGCCATGCCGCACGCACCGCGAGCCTCGTTCTGGGCGCCCGGCCTCGCGCAGATCGTGACCCGGCCGCTCAACGACAACGACCACTTCTGCGGGAACGAGGTGGTCGCCTATCCGCCGCTCTCCAAGGGTGTGAGGGCTCTCCCCGCCTACACGTTGGGCAACCAGTTCAAAGGAAAGGGCCTCAACACGAACTGGGACGACCCGAACTGCCGCAGCGCATTCGTGGGCCAATTCGTTCTCTGACGGTCCGATCAGGGTACTTCCCTTTGTAGGGTGCGTGGCGCACGGAGTGGTGCGTTCCGCGCACCCTGCAAACAACTTGCGGCCAATGCCCGTTTGCCTTTCCCGAGGAACCGCACCCGCATGATTGCCCACCGCCTCGTCCCGCTCGCGTTTGCCTTCGTCGCGACGACTGCCTTTGCCCAGGATTCGTACAAGCTCGAGAGCCTGAAAACGCCTCCACCCGACGCGCTTGCGCCGGCAATCAGGGACGAGCTTCAGAGCCAGGGTTATCGACTTCTCGACGGCCAGGGGAACGTCTACGCCGAGATCTGGCTTCGGAAGGTCATTCCCGCGTCGGGAAAGCCGGAAGGGCCGAAGGGAACGATCCTGTTTCCGGTCCTGAGCGAGGGCGAGGTCCTCGGGGCGCTCCGGTTTCCCGCCGAAGGGCACGATTACCGCGACCAGTCGATCCCAAAAGGCGTCTACACGCTCCGCTACGGACTTCAGCCGGTAAACGGCGACCACCTGGGGGTCAGTCCCTATCGCGACTACGCCTTGTTGCTGCCCGCGGGAAAGGACAAAGAGCTGAAAGACCTGCCCCGGAAGGCGCTCGAGGAGCGGAGCGCGGAGGCGGCCGGGACGACCCATCCCGCGATCCTCATGCTGTTCACCGCGCCGGAATCGTCCGTCAAGGGAGAGGTTGCCCCGATCCACGATGACGCCAAGAACACATGGGGCGTCCCCTTGCCGCTCAAGCTCGGCGTCAAAGGTGAGCCGCAATCGCCCGCGCTGCCGGTCCAGCTCGTCGTGATTGGTGTGGCGGCGACCTGAGCGGCGTCTTCGTTTGTTTGCCCAGCCGGGCCGCCTCGCACGCAAGTGGCGTGCGAGTGGGAAACGACCAACGTCCTTTATCGCTCGCTCGTGCTCGGACCATGCCGCTAACGCTTCTCGTCGCCTTGTTCCTCGCGTTTGGACTGGACGCCCGGCCCAGCACGACGGCGTTTTTGACGTGGACCGAGGTGTCCTGGCGGGCCGTCGGGGTACTTTCCACGATCGCGCTGCTCGCCGTATTGGCCCGATCGCTGGGCTGGTGGGTGGGCCGGGGTGTGGAGCGGCGCGGCTACGTGCCGTCGAGTCTGCGGCGCGTGTACATCTGGGGCACGCGCGCAGTCGCCGCGTTCGGTCTCGGTTTCTACGCCTGCGTGCTCTACTTCTTGTCGTGGAGCGACGTGGTGCGTTCGGTGCTCGGCGGGAGGGACTGGCCGATTGCGTCGGACGCCCTTCTCTTGCTCCCGTTTCTCCTGACCGAAGTCGCCGCATGGTGGGGGCTCTACGCGGCCGAGCGGGCCCTGCGCGTGGCTCGGACGGGAGAAAGCGTCGGGCTCAAACGCTACTTGGTCCTGAAAGGCCGGCAGGTGGCCGGGCTGCTCCTCCCGGTTTTTCTGGTCTATTCGCTCGGGCAGGATCTCGCAAACCGCTACCTGCCGTCGGCGACCGCCGCGCCTTGGGCGCAACCCGCCGGCCTCGCACTCATGGCCGCGCTCGTGCTGGTGGCGTCGCCGCTCTTCCTGAGACTGGCCTGGCCGACCCGCCCGCTTGCGCCGGGACCACTGCGGGACCGACTCGAGAGCCTGGCGCGCCGCGTGGGGTTCCGTTGCACGGACATCCTCGTGTGGGATACCGGCAACGTGCTCGTGAACGCCGGCGTGACCGGAACGCTGCCGTGGTTCCGGTACGTGTTCCTCTCCGACGCCCTCGTGGAGAACCTGCCGCAGCAGGAGGTTGCCGCGGTGTTCGGGCATGAGATCGGGCACATCGCGCACCGGCACTTGCAGTCGTTCGGGCTGTTCTTTCTCGGCACGATCGGCGTCATGGCCGTGATCAACGGAGCGCTCGACCAGTACGTCCTGGCCGGGGTGACTCCCGTGCTGGTGCAGCGCTACGCCAATCTGGGCAGCGTGCTGGAGACGACTGCCGGGCTGCTGGTGCTCGGCGTTTACTTCTTCGTCGCGTTCGGACTGGTATCGCGCCGATTCGAACGGCAGGCCGACCTGTTCGGCTGCCGCGCTGTGTCGTGCGGTCGCGCCGAGTGTCCGCCGCACCGGGACGTGGACGGGCTCAGCGAACGGTCGCCCGCCCAGGCCGCCGCGGTATGCCCCGCGGGGATCCGCACGTTCGTCAGTGCCCTGACCAACGTGGCCGCGCTCAACGGAATGGGACGGGACAAGCCCTCATGGCGGCATGGCAGCATCGCGCGGCGGGTCGCGTTTCTCGAGAGCCTCGAGGGCCGGCCGGACGTGGAGCGACGCTTCCAAAGGGGCGTGACCGCACTCCGGGGCGCGATCGTGCTGATGCTATCGCTTGCCTGGTGGTGGGCCTGGGCGGAGAACTGGATTCAGAAGCCCTGAGCGTGGATGCCGTTGTAGCCTCCGGCCGGAGCGGGCCGGAGGCTGCGCCAGCCGCTAAATGGTTGCAAGCTCGTACGTGGCAATCGGACCGACGGTCTCGCCCGGCGAGTAGTGCCCCGGCTTCGGCCGTTTCTCGGCATACGCAATCAAGACCTCCGCATGCTCAGGGCACGAGTAAGCGTACGTCTTCAACTCGGAGAACGCGCCGTCCTTCCAGGGTGCGGCAATTTTCGCTTCGGCCTCGGCGCGACAGCCGGGATTCGAACATCTGACGACGGTGACAGGCATAGAATCCTCCCGGAATACGTCAATTCCCCCAACACAACTTAGCGTCGGCGGCCCGTTCTCCGCAACGGCCCAGGGGCCTTCGGGCGGCGGCGGGGCGAACTTGAAGAATTCCGGAACGAACCGCCTTTGAGCCTCGTTAGCCCTGTGGTATAGTTCTCCCGCCGCTCGAAGACGGACCAGGAAAGCGTCCGCACCGCGACAGGGAGGTCGTCGTCATGCCCAAGTGGCCCATCCGCGTGAAGCTGATCGCCGGCTTCAGCCTTGTCGTTGGGATGATGCTCATCCTGATGGGGGGGTCGATTTTCGGCCTGCACTCGTTTCACGCGAGCAACTTGACCCTCGTCGACCAACTGCGCGAGCTGGGGGCGTCGAAGGACCTCCTCGAGAGCGTCTTCGCGCTCGAGCCACCGCGAGAGGGGACCGCCGAGGCACGCCTCGACGTCGACCGTAAAGTCGAAAAGGCCCAAGAGGCCCTGCTCGTCTATTTCAAAGAACTCAAGAAGAACACGACGCGCGGCAACCGCGCCAATAGCGGGCTCGAAGAGCTCGCGCTCGTCTTCCTCATGGACCACGACCTGGCGACGATACGGAACCAGCTCCGGCCCGCGGCGACGGTCGAACCCCTCTTGCCCGGGACAAAGTCGTACTTGGTCAACTACGCCGACAAGATCCCCGTCCGGCTCGGTCCGGTTGACGGGCCGCCGGCCAGAATCGCGCGCCTGAACCACACTTCGATGCTGCTCCCGACCATGCTCCACCAGGATTTCTACTCGATCCTGGTGGTCTCGCAGAAGCAGTACCAGGCCAGCCGCGTGATCGTCTGGACCTCGGCCTTGATGGTGCTGGTTATGCTTTGCGCCCTCGCCGCCCTGTTCCATCGCTGGGTGCTTTACCCGGTCCGCCTCCTTCAGCGCGGGGTCAGGCGCGTGGCGCGAGGCGCCTTCGACTACAAGATCGACCTCCACACGGGCGACGAGATGCAGGCGCTCGCGGAGGCGTTCAACGACATGACCGCCCGGCTAAGCGTCACCTATGCCGACCTCGAGCGTCAAGTCCAGGAACGCAGCAAGCAGCTCGTCCGCTCCGAACGCCTGGCGAGCGTCGGCTTTCTTGCCGCGGGCGTCGCCCACGAGATCAACAACCCGCTCGCTTCCATCGCCTTCTGCTCCGAGGCCCTCGAGACGCGGCTCGGACCCATGCTCGAACCGGGCGACGGGTCGGACGCGAAGGTGGTCCGCAACTACCTGCGCATGATCCAGGAAGAGGCGTTTCGGTGTAAGAGCATCACCGAGAAACTGCTCGACTTCTCGCGCTGTGCCGACATCCAGCGCGAGCGTACGGACCTCGCCGGCCTGATCCAGGGGGTCGTCGAGATGGTCCAACATATGGGCAAATACCGCGGCAAGCACGTTGTGTTCCAGCCCAAGGAGGCCGTGACCGCGCAGGTCGACAGCCAGGAAATCAAGCAGGTCGTGCTCAACCTCGTCGTCAACGCGCTGGATTCGATGGAGTCGGGGGGCACGCTCCGGATCGAGCTTCGCGAGCTGGAAGGCCGCGCGGAAATGACGTTCAGCGATGAAGGGTGTGGGATGACTCCCGACGTCCTGGAGAACATCTTCGAGCCGTTTTTCACGAAGCGGCGCGTGGGTAAGGGGACCGGCCTGGGTCTTTCCATCACGCAACGAATCATCAGCCAGCACCGTGGCGAAATCACCGCCACGAGCCCGGGCGAAGACCAGGGCTCGACGTTCATTGTCCGCTTGCCGGTCCGGTCTGCCGGCGACGCGGATGACGCACACCATACCAACAAGACCACGCGGGCCGCGTAACGGCTCAGGGAAACCGCGGCGAATGGACGAGCGATGTCGGGATCGAGAACGATTGTCGAACCGCGCTCTCGGATCTCGCCGCTCAACGTCCGGCTCTCTGCCATTCCGCGGAGTTGGGTCTCACGGAGGAGACGCGAGTCATGGATAAGGCGCACCAGCACGGGCTTCGGATCCTGTTTGCCGACGACGAGGCCCCCCTCCGGGAACTGATGCAGATGGAGCTGCCGCGCCTCGGTCACGAGGTGACCGTCTGCCCCGACGGCGCGGCGGCCCTGAAAGCCCTCGAGAAGGGTTCGTACGACGCCGCGCTGCTGGACATGAGGATGCCCGGCCTGACCGGCATCGAGGTCCTGGGCAAGATCCGCCAGATCAGCCCCGAGACCCAGGTGATCATCCTCACCGGCCACGCAACCGTCGACACCGCCGTCCAGGCCCTCCGCCTCGGGGCGTTCGACTACCTGACGAAGCCGTGCAAGTGGGCCGAGCTCGAAGTCATCCTCAACCGGGTGGTCGAACGGCGCGACCTGTCCAACAAGGCCGCCGCGCTCGAAACCCGGCTGAAGGCCGCCGAGGGATCGCCGACCCTCATCGGTGAGACGGCCGCGATGCTCCAGGTGCGCCGACTGATCGACACCATCGCGCCGACCGACGCGACCGTGATGATCCTGGGAGAAACCGGCACCGGCAAAGAGCTCGTCGCGCGGAGCCTCCACGAAAAGAGCCGGCGCGCGGACAGCGCCTTCATCCCCGTGAACTGCGGTGCATTGCCCGAAAACCTGGTGGAAAGCGAGCTGTTCGGTCACCGCCGCGGCGCGTTCACCGGCGCGGACCGCGACCGCAAGGGTCTCTTCGAGGTGGCCAACGGCGGCACCCTGTTCCTGGACGAGGTCGGCGAGCTGGACAAGAGCATCCAGGTCAAGCTGCTTCGCTTCCTGGAGTCGGGCGAAATCCGGCGCCTGGGTGAGAACGACCCGTTCCGGGTCGACGTTCGGGTGCTCTGCGCGACGCACCGCGACCTGCACGAGATGACAGCCAGCGAACAGTTTCGCGAAGACTTGTTCTTCCGGCTCAATACCTTCGAGATCCACCTGCCGTCGCTGCGCGAGCGCCGGAGCGACATTCCCCTGCTGGCGCGCCATATGCTCACACGCTTTGCGGCCCGTCGGCGCGGTATGACCGAATCGGTCCTCACGCCCGAAGCGCTCGATACGCTTCAGTCGCACGAGTGGCCCGGGAACATCCGCGAGCTGGCCAACGCCATCGAACGCGCGACGATCCTCGCCGCGGGCGGCCCGATTCGCCCCGAACACCTTCCCACGCAGTTCCCCGGGCGCAGGGCGATGCCTGCCCCGGTCACGCCGTCGGCCGTCGCCGGCCCGCATTTTCAGGTCCCCGACGGCACGCCGACCCTGCGCGACATCGAGATGAAATACATCCAGGTCGTGCTCGAGAAGCACAACGGCAACAAGCCCGCGGCCTCGAAAGAGCTCGGAATCAGCCTCAAGACGCTTTACAACAAGATCAATCAGCTTCAGCAGAGTTGAGCGTCCGGCATTCTTTCCTGAAGGCGGCCGTGCCACGCAGATCGGTTCCCATTCGACATGGCAATCGTCCCGCATTCGATGCGGCGAAACTTGACGGCGCACGCCCGGTTTGATGGAGTGGGAGAGTCACCCGACTTCCATCACCCGTGAGGCCTCTGTGATGCGAGCCACCGCTTCGCTGCTCTCAGCCGCAACGCTCGTCACGCTCGCGGGCGCGGTCACCTGGGGGGCCGACGCCACGAGCGCAGGGCGTCGCGAGGCGCAGGCGGCACTGAAGGAGTTCGGCGGCCTGGTCGGCGACTGGCGCGGGAGCGCCCAGGTCGAACGCGGTAAGACGAAAGGGGCGTGGCAGGAGGACGCGAGCTGGGCCTGGAAGCTCACCGCCGATTCGGCCGCACTCGAGGGCAAAATCACGCGCGGCAAGTACTTGAAGTCGCTGCTCGTGAAACCGGGCGACAAAGCCCATACCTATACGGCGGAGGCCGTCCTGCCGGACGGGACGACGCGCTCGTTCTCGGGCAAGGCGGCTGCGAAGAAGGCCCTGCTCCTGACCGCGGACCAAGCGGGAGGCGACGGCGTCAAGCGCATCACGCTCACCCCGCTCCACGACACGAGATTGCTCCTTCTGCTCGAAGGGCAGGACTTGGATAAGGACTTCACTCGCCTCGGCGAAGTCGGCTACACCCGGAAGGGCGTGGCATTCGCGGCGGGCGAATCGGGGCCGGTCTGCATCGTCACCGAGGGGCGGGGAACGATGCCGGTCTCCTACAAAGGTAAGACGTATTACGTCTGCTGCTCCGGTTGCAAGGACCTTTTCAACGAGAACCCGGAGGCGATCCTGGCCGAGGCCGCGGAGCGCGAGAAGGCGAAAAAGAAATAGGCGGCCGTGAACAAGACCTCGCGCAGCCCTCTTCTGTACGTCGCGCTCCTGATCGCGCTGGTCGCCCTCGAGGCGCAGTGGCTGCGCTGGGTGCTCAGCGAGCCCTTGCCGAACGCCGGTAACGTGGGGGGGATGGTTCGCCGCTCGCTCTTCCTCTGGCGCGCCTTTCCGGGCGTGGTCCCGGGCGTGCGATTCGATCAGTCGTACCTGGGGCAGGCGGCGAACGAGCTCAGTCATCTCCAGAACCTGCCGCAGCGTATTCCCATCGTCCTCGGCGCGAGCTTGATCGGTGGGGCCGCGCTCGCGCTCGGCGGCTTCGTGTTGCGTGCACTCGGCCTCCGACGCGAGCTGACGACCTGGCAGAGCTGGCCGCTGGCTTTTGGGGTCGGGATGTCGGGGCTGGGAGTCGTGACGCTTCTCGCCGGGCGTCTCGGCTTGCTCGCGCCCTTACCGGTTCGGGTCGGCCTGGCCACGCTGGCCATCGCGGGGATCGCGGCCAGTCGAAAGCCGTTTGCCCGCTCAGTAGGCCTCGATGAACTCGGGGACGTCCCGCCGGCGCCGTCGAAAACCGGTGGACTCCCAGCGCTCCCTTGGGTGGCTTTCGTGGTCATCACGGCTCCCTTTCTGGTTGTGATGGCGCTGGGGGCCATGCTGCCGACGATCGACTTCGACGCGATCGAGTACCACCTGCAGGGACCCCGTGAATACTTCGAGCAGGGACGCATCCGTTTTCTACCGCACAACGTTTACACGTCGATGCCGTTCGGGGTCGAGATGCTCCACTTGCTCGGCATGCACGTGATGGGCGAGACGTACCGGGGGGCTCTGGTGGGACAGCTTCTCGTCGCCGCGCACGCGCCCGCGGCGGCGGCCTGCTTGATGCTCGCGGCAAGGCGCTGGGGCTCGCCCCGGGCCTCGTGGTTTGCCGGCGTCGTCTACCTGACAACCCCTTGGATCTACCGCGTGGCGGCCATTCCTTACGTGGAGGGCCCACTGTGCTACTACCACGCGGCCCTGCTGTACGTGGCAGCTCGGCTCTGGCCGTCCTTGGAGGCGAATTCCCGCGCCTCGCTTTGGCTCGTCGGCGGAGTGCTTGCCGGCGGCGCGATGGCGTGCAAGTACCCCGCGCTCGTCTCCGCGGTGGTCCCGTTCGGTCTGCTCGCGCTGGTTGACGCGGTGCGCAGGCGATCGCCACGGCTCGTGCTCGCGTACGCACTCGGCTGGGCCGCGGTCATGGTCCCCTGGCTCGGGAAAAACGTGGTCGACACCGGAAACCCGGTCTACCCGTTGGGCTACCGCGTGTTCGGCGGCCGCCTCTGGGACCTCGAACGTGAGGCGAAGTGGAACCGCGTGCACGGTCCCAAAGCGATCGCCAGCGCAGCGCTCGTCGAGTCGTTCGTCGACGTTGCCGGCCGCTCCGACTGGCAATCCCCCCTGTACGCCGCGCTCGCTCCGCTGGCGCTCTTGCGTCGTGAGTCGCGCCGCTGGGCCGCCGCCCTGTGGGGGTACGCCGCCTATCTGTTCTTGACCTGGTGGCTGCTCACGCACCGCCTCGATCGCTTCTGGTTGCCGCTCTTGCCCGTCCTGGCCGTGCTCGCGGGCATGGGGGCCGACTGGCTGCGGCACTGGTCGTGGTCGGTGGTCCTCGCTACGGTCATGGGACTGTCGGTCACGGCGAACTTTGCTTATGTGTCGACGGCCCTCGCGGGCCTCAACGAGTGGACCGGCGACCTCAACGAATTGCGCACCAAAGTCCCCGAGATGCTCAACCGGCCGCTCAGCCGGCTCGACGCGCAGCTCCCCGCAGACGCGAAAGTTTTGCTCGTCGGGCAAGCTGCGGTCTTCCATTTTCAGCACCGGGTGGTTTACAACACGGTATTCAATGACGAAACGATCGAGCTGTTGACCCGGGGGCACACGGCGGCAGAGGTCCACCGCGAGCTGCGCGAGCGCGGGGTCACGCACGTTTACGTGGACTGGTTCGAGATCGAACGGTACCGCTCGCCGGGCAACTACGGCTTCACCGACTTCGTGCAGTCGGCCGTCTTCGAAAGGTTAGTCGCGGAGGGTGTGCTGGAGCGCCCCACGGCCGTAGGACCGAGGCAGCAACTCTTTCGAGTGCGCTAATTCGTCGGAAGGAAGCGGCATGGACGCGATCACGGTCGTGACGGGTGGCGCGGGGTTCATCGGGAGTCACCTGGTGGACCAGCTCGTCGGCCAGGGCGAGCGCGTGCGCGTCGTGGAGCGGCCGGGGGCCGGCACGTCTCACTTGCCGGCGCTCGTCGAGGTGGCCCGGGCCGATATCCGCGACCGAGTCGCTCTGACCCGCGCTATGCGAGGGGCGGGACGGGTCTACCATTTGGCGGCGAATCCCAACCTGTGGGTGCGCCGGCGGTCCGAATTCGAAGCAGTCAACTACCGCGGAACGGTGAACGTCCTCGACGCCGCGCTGGAGGCAGGCGCCGAGCGCGTCTTGCACACGAGCACCGAGAGCATCTTGACGTGCGCCCGACAAACCGGTCCGATCGCTGAGGACATTGACGTCACGCTGGACGACGCCGTCGGGCCCTATTGCCGGTCGAAGCTCCTGGCCGAACAGGAGGCGATGCAGCGCGCGCGCGCCGGCCAATCCATCGTCATCGCCAACCCGACCATGCCCGTCGGCCCGGGCGACCGCGGACTCTCGCCGCCGACGCGGCTGATCCGCGACTTCTGCCGCGGCCGGCTCCCCGCGCTGATGGATTGCACCCTGAACCTGATCGACGTCCGCGACGTCGCCATGGGCTTGATCCGCACGATGCAGCGGGGCGAACCGGGCCGGCGCTACCTGCTCGGCGGCGAGAACCTGACTCTCGTCGGCCTGTTGACCATCCTCTCGGAACTCAGCGGCGCACGTGTACCAAAGTGGCGTGTCCCGTTTCCGCTCGGGTTGGCGATAGCTTACTTGAGTGAGTTCTGGGCCGACCACGTCAGCGGACGCCCGCCGAAGGCGACGGTGACCGGCGTGCGGCTGACTCGTCGTACCATGCATTTCGACCCGTCGCGCAGCCTCGCAGCGCTCGACTTGTCGCCTCGCCCGGTCCGTGAGTCGTTGGCCGATGCGGTGGCGTGGCTGCAAGCGGCGGGACAGTTGGCGGAACGGGAAACGACCCAAGGACCCAGCGCAGTGCCGATATCCGCCTCGCCCTCCCATGACGGTCTCTCGGGGAACGCCTGACCAGGGAACGTGCCATGTCGGAATGTGTTCGATCGAGTCAGCGAGTCCGTCCCGCACGCCCGGCAACGGGTCTCACCGGGATGGAGCCGAGCGAAAGGAGAGCAAACCTCCCCACACTCGTGAGAACGGAAGTTCTCGTATCTCACCCCTTGTTTCAGTGGGTGAACGACGTAAACTCATGCGGTCCGGTCAATGTCGCCCCCGTTGTCCACGCACGCGGGAGCCTGGGCCAATGCCGGCCCGGCAAGGAATCGGGCCCGGGAACAATTGGCGGCCTCGCACCGTTCGACCCGTTGTCGCCCCCTCACGCAAGGCTCATTCGGCAAGTCGCACCGAGCGGTACGGTCGGGGGCATGCCAATTGCGGCAATTCTTGCGTATGTGGTGCAAAGCCTCCGGACTGTCCAGAATGCCCAATTCCGGAACAAGTCCTCCCTCGGGCCGATGGCCGTGCAAGAATAAACTGACGAAGAGAACCTCGATGGGTATTTGGAGACGTTGGCCCGGCTGCTGGCCGGCCTTGCAACGAGGCCAACCGATGCCGCGATCGAAACCAGTGGAGCATCGTTCGCTCGTTCGCTCCTTTTCGGAAAACGTGCTATCCCGTGACCAGCAAATACTCTATAATTCATGCTGAGGCCGTAGGCCGGCGATATTAGCTTGTAGCCGGCTCATGACTTCGGACCAGGACACGCTCTCATGGCTGCACGCCTGGTTGCACTTGACGAGGGGCCCGATATCCTGCTCGATCGTGCAATGGTCGTAGTGGGTCGGCACCCTCAGTGCGACGCCCGACTCGACTCCTTACGGGTCTCGCGCCACCATTGTTGTATGACGAGCGACCGTGGGGAAGTTGTGGTCCGGGACCTCGGGAGCACGAACGGCATCCGGATCAATGGCCAGCGAGTCGAGATGGGACGGCTGAGATCCGGGGACGAACTTTCGATCGCCCACATACGCTATCGGCTCGATAACGGCGAAGCGCACGAGGCGACGATGGCCGAGCCCTTTCCGATGGCGGTGGCGGCGAAGGACCGGTTCGGTTCGCCGCTGCACGCCGAGGAGCACGCGGTCGCTGCGTTTGCGGAATTACCTCAGCCTGAAATGAACCTTGCCGAAAAAGTTCGTGGTGCACTTGCGGCGGCCGGGGTCGGAGAGCGTTGCCGGATCCAGGTCATCGTGCAGATGCAGAACGAACCCCAGGGCGCGGAGAATGCCGAGGAATGTCCGCCCGACTCGTCTCACTAAGCCCAGGGATCGCTCCCAACATTCCACTTCAACGGCCCGTATTGCTGATCGGCCGGCATCCCGAGTGTGACGTTCGGATCGACTCGCCGAAAATCTCGCGCAGGCATTGTTGCATCGCGATGGCCTATGATCGGGTCATCGCACGCGACCTAGGGAGCCGAAACGGCTTGCGAGTGAATGGGCGCGTGGTGGAAGAAGCACGCTTGGCGGCGGGCGACGAGGTGGCGATCGGCCACCTGATTTACCGCGTCGAGAACATTGCCGCGGCACCCGCAATGGCACCCGCGGCCGTCCCGGCCCCGGTCGGAAAGCCCGAAACCAGCCTTCCGTCGCTCCCCTCATCGGCCGACGACGAGGACGGTGACCTCGTGCCGCTACTCGACTGACATCGCTGGTTTCGCCGTGGTGGTCGTCATGCCGAACGGGGGAGAGCGCTCCATCCTGGAACGGCCGCAATCGAGTCGATAATCGTCTGCGGGCCGGCCGTCAGCGCGTTGAGCCGTCGCGCCCCGCGCCTATGATGGTACTGGCGGGCGAGCAGCCCGATGAGTCCGGGGGGCCGCCGGACTCGGGGAGAGGCTTGGCTTCCAGAACGCGAACGAGACCTGGCGTCCGTTCCGTCGCCTGACCGGCACCGTTCGTGCAAGCCTGTCCACGCGGTATTTTTCAGAACGTTTCCTTGATCAAGAGTTGCCTCGTTGGCGTGGCCCCGGCGCGACGATCCGGGGGGAGGGTGGCGGATGTCGGTCTCGTTTCGCGTAATGCTCGGCGCGTTGATGGTCCTGGCTGCTGCGGGACCTCAGGCGCACGCCCAATTCGGCTACGGCTATTATCCCGGCGGCTACGGCGGCTGGGGCTGGGGCGGCTGGGGCGGCGGGGTCGGCACCGTGCAGGGTGACATCGCGCGGGGGCTCGGCTATTACGCCGCGGGCGCTGGCCAGTACAACCTCGACACCGCGATGGCGAACGCCATCAATGCGGATACCGTCGGGCGCTGGAACGAGTTCATGTTTCTCTCGCAGATGGAAGCCAATCGCCGCGAACGCGAACGGTTGGACCGCCGCATGAGGCGCGACGCGGGCGCAAGCGAGGCGATCGCGAAGCGCGTGAGGGAAAACCCGACTCCCGACGACATCGTGAGCGGCGACGCCTTGAACGCCGCCCTCGACCAGATTACCGATCCGAGGATCCATGCGTCCGCACTTCGCATGGCCAAAACGCCAATTAGTGGCCAGATCGTCCGTGCGATCCCGTTTGTCAATGCGTCGGACGCCGTGACGATCTGCATGGACCAACTCAGCTCCAAGGACGGATGGCCCGGCTGGCTACGACGCGAAACCTTCGCTGCCGAGCGCGCGGCGTACGAGTCGGCCGTGGACAAGGCGCTCAAGGAAGACGCCGAGGGCGACGTTTCCCCGGCCACCATCGCCGAGGTGCGCGCAGCCGCGAGCCGTGTGCGGGCCAAGCTCCAGCAGTTCCCTCCTGCCGATCGCGAACAGTTGGTGGAATCCCAGAACTACGTCAAGACGCTCCTGGGCTTGGCGCGCATGCTCGAACGGCCCGGCGTGGACAAGATCCTGGCTGAGCTCGACAAGATCGACAAGACGACCATTGGAAGCCTCCTCGGCTTCATGCACACGTTCAACCTCCGGTTCGGCCGTGCGTCGACTCCTCGCCAACGTGCCGCCTACGAAGCCATCTATCCGCTGCTCGATGCCGAACGTGACAAGCTCGTGCAGGAGACCGATCTCGCCGCGCGGACGGTCGTGAAAGCGAAGAAGCGGGAAGCGACGGATTTCTTTCAGGGGATGCACCTGGACCATCTGGAAGGCAAAACGAGAACGTCCGGAGACGCCTCGAAGTAGACTCCCGCGCCCGATGGTCACGAGTTGCTCTTGTAGGGCCGGCCATTGCCCGCCCCAACGTGGCCGGCAATGGCCGCCCCTCCAAGTTGTGAGCGCCACTCGGCCGGTCATTGCCGGCAAGAACCGTGGTTCCGCCAAGAACTAGCGCCGCTGTAGCGTCGCGTTGACCAACTCGGGCAGATACTTGACCGGTAGCGTACCGTGCGCGAGAACCGCTTCGTGAAAGCGGCCGAGCTTGAAGCGGTCTCCCTGGGCGCGCTGAACCTGCTGGCGCAGACGGTAGAAGGCCGTTCGGCCCACGAAGTAGGTGGAAAGCTGACAGGACGTCTGCTTCGCGCGGATGATCTTGCCGACGGCTTCTCCCTCCGTCTGGAAGGCGAAGTTCATGAGCAGGTCGCGGGCTTGCTCGTCGGTCATGTGGCCCGCATGCATCTCGTGGTCGAGAATCGCATTGGCCACGGCGCGCAGGTAGAACTTCAACTGGTTCAAACGGAGGCCGAGGTTTCCTTCTCCGTAGCCCTGGTCGAGCATCGTCTGTTCGGTGTACACGGCCCACCCTTCGGCGAAGGTGCCGGAGGACAGCACTTTCCGGATCAACGACGGGCAGCGGTTGCTGTACTCGAGCTGAACGTAGTGCCCCGGGTACGCTTCGTGGATCGTCAAGACCTTCAACATCGAGCGGTTGTATTCGTGGAGGAAGCTCGTCACGCGCTCGGGCGACCAGTCACTCGGGGGCGGGCTGATCGCATATTCGCTCGAGCCGCGGGGGTCGAGTGGTGGGGCGGGGTTCAGGTAGGCGACCGAATTTCCGCGCAGGAATTCCGGCATTTCCACGATCCGGCACTGGTCCGGTTCGGGCAGGCGCAGGATGTCGTGGCTGGCGATGAAGCGTTTGATTTCCTGCACGTTCGCTTTGACGTCGGAGACGAGGCTTTCGGGCGTTCCGCAGTCCTTCCCGACCTCGACCAGAACGCGTCGAATGAGGGCGCGCCGGCCTTCTTCGTCGTCGGGCGGTAGGGGCGTTCCGGGGAAGAGCGTGCCCCAGAGCTGTCGGGCGATGACGGCCATCTCGCGGTGCACCCGGTCAGCCTCCGCGCGCGCGGTGCGCAGGACTTCATCGGCCGGGATTGCCGCGTCGAGCTCCAGGTCCAGCTTGCGCGCGAACTGCGCCGGTCCGATGCGCCAGTCGTCGGTTGAACGGGGCAGCACGTCGTTTTGAAGGAAGGCGAGGTGCGCCCTGAGCGCGCTCACGATAGCAAGAGCCCTTTGCGCGAGCTCGCCTTGATCTTTGGGCTCGCCGGCGAAGTGGAACACGTCGTTCTCGTAGAACGCAATCGCCCCTTGAGTTTGCCGGATCGCCGTCTCCGTCTTGACGCGCGGCGGTGACTTGATGGTCTGCCGGGCGATCTTGGCCACGTCGGGAACTCGCTTCATGCGGGCGAGCGCGTTCTTGAGGTTCGTGGCTTTGGGGAGGGACGACTGGGTGAGGAGCAGGTAGACGCACTCGGTCAGGTAGTCGCCGTAAACGCGCGGGTCGTCCTCGAACGGACGAAAGTTCTCCGCCAGCCAGACTTCCCGCTCCAGGTGGTGTCGGAAGACCTCGTAGTCGATTTGTGCGTTGCGAGAGAGCTGGTCGTAGTGGACTCGCCGGGGAAGCTCGGCGAGGGTCTTCCGATCGCGCTCGACGTTCGCCGCGCGGGTGTCCGGCGCGAGGTCGTCGAGGCGATCGTCGAACCGGTGGTCCCCGGTGCGCGTGGCAAACAGCGGTTGCGCTTCGAACGATTGATCGAGATAAGATTGAAAGAACGCGGCGAGCTTCGCGTCTTCGTCCGCCGGAGGATCCGCGGCCGCATTCGCCCCGAGGGGAACACACAGGAGCGCGACGAGCAAAGTGGGCCGCATGGTTCCTCCGGGAGGATGGCGAGGGAACGGAAAAGGAGGTGATCTCGGGGAGATTCCAACAGAAAGGCCCGCGGGTTGCCAGGTGCTTGCGGACACGGCGGGCGGGTCGCCGCGTGCGGCGATGGGTGGGACCGGCGCCGCGTTGACACGCGTCTTGAGCGACGCCTATAATTCGTACTCTCTCCACAAAGCGCGACTGTACGCGCCCGCGCCCCACAAGACGCGAGCCGGATTTAACGAGTCCGAGTGGATTTTCCCGCAGAGCACCAGGAGCTGGATGAATGCCCGTACGCGTTGGGATCAATGGGTTTGGCCGGATCGGCCGGCTCGTCTTTCGGGCCATGGCAGCGCGTCCCGAAGAATACGAAATCGTGGCAATTAACGACCTTTCGGACGCCAAGCACCTGGCCTTGCTCCTGAAGTACGACAGCGTCCACGGCCGTTTCAATGGCACGGTGACCGTCGGCGAGGGCTCGTTCGTCGTCAACGGCAAGGAAATTCGCATCACGCGCGAAACGGACCCTGCGAACCTTCCCTGGAAGGCGCTCGGTGTCCAGGTCGCGCTCGAGTCGACCGGCCGGTTCACGAACAAGGCGTCGCTCCAGAAGCACCTTGACGCCGGTGCCGAGCGGGTGATCCTCTCCGCTCCCGCGAAGGACAAGCTGGACGCGACCATTGTGCTGGGAGTCAACGACGCCACGCTCAAGGCGTCGGACCGAATCGTGTCGAACGCCTCGTGCACCACGAACTGCCTTGCCCCCATGGCGAAGGTCTTGCACGAAACGTTTGGCATCGAGAAGGGGCTGATGACGACCATCCACGCGTACACGAACGACCAGCGGGTCGCCGATCAGATTCACGAAGACCCCTACCGCGCCCGTGCGGCGGCGACGAACATCATTCCGTCGTCCACCGGCGCAGCGAAGGCGGTCGGAGAGGTCATCCCCGACCTCAACGGCAAGCTCACCGGTTACGCCCTCCGGGTGCCGGTTCCCGACGGCTCGGTGACCGACCTGACCTCGCTGCTGAAGCGAGACGTGACCAAGGATGAGGTCAACGCCGCCATCAAGGCCGCGGCCGAGGGGCCGCTCAAGGGCATTATCGAGTATACGACGGACCCGCTCGTGTCGAGCGACATCATCGGGAACCCACACTCGTGCATCTTCATGGCTGACCTCACCAGTGTCATCCAGGGGAACCTGCTCAAGACGGTCGCCTGGTACGACAACGAGTGGGGTTACTCGAGCCGGACTGCCGAGTTGATTTCGCGGCTGGCCCGTCTGGGTTGAGCCGCGCCGTCGCTGCGCCCCCCAAGCGTCCGGCGAACACGTATGCCCAACAGCCGGCTGACGCGTCGGTTGTTGGGCGTATGACATCTCGCGTTCCGCACCCCAATTCCTTCATCGATTTTTCTCCTCTTCGGAGAGGATCTTCCCTTGCCCAAGCAGACGATTCGCGACCTTGAGCTGAGCGGGCACCGCGTGCTCGTGCGGGTCGACTTCAACGTGCCGCAAACGAAGGACGGCGCGGTGTCCGACGACCGCCGCATCCGCGCGGCGCTCCCCACCTTGAACTATGCCCTGGAACACGGCGCGAGCCTCGTGCTGGTCAGCCACCTCGGCCGGCCGACGGGTGACCCCGAGGCCGACAAGCCGTTCCGGATGGACCCGGTCGCGGCCCGTCTCGCCGAGCTGATCGGCCGCCCGGTCCGGAAGGCGAACGACACGGTCGGCCCCGACGCACAGGCCGCCTGTGCGGCCCTGCTGCCGGGCGGAATCGTGATGCTGGAAAACGTCCGGTTCAACAAGGGGGAGAAGAAGAACGACCCGGCATTCGCGAAGCAGCTCGCGGTCCTTGCCGACACGTACGTCAACGACGCATTCGGCACGTCGCACCGCGACGAAGCCTCGATGGTCGCTGTCCCCGAATGCTACGGTCCCGACCGGCGGGCGATTGGCTTCTTGGTGGAGAAGGAGCTCAAGATCCTGGAGACCTTGCTCGGTAGCCCGAAACCGCCGATGGTCGCGGTGATGGGGGGGGCCAAGGTCTCGGACAAGATTCTGCTCATCAAGAATCTCCTGCCGAAGGTCGAGAAGCTCCTGATCGGCGGCGCAATGACGTATACGTTCCTGAAAGCCCAGGGACACTCTACCGGCAATAGCCGCGTCGAGAACGATCGCCTCACGGAAGCCAAAGAGCTTCTGGAGCTCGCCGGTCCCAAGCTGGTGCTCCCGCCCGATCACCTGGTGGGGAGCTCGCTCGGTCCTGACGCCGAGACGAAGGTCGTGACCGGTCCGGACATCCCCGAAGGGTGGATCGGCTTCGACATCGGACCGGCGGCCGCCGTCGCTTACGGCGAGGTCATCAAGACCGCTGGCACCGTCGTCTGGAACGGCCCGATGGGCAAGTTCGAGGATGCGCCGTACCGGAAAGGGACTGAATCGGTCGCGCACGCAATGGCTGCTTCGTCCGCCGTCACGGTCGTGGGGGGCGGGGAAACGGCTGAGGCCGTCGAACAGTTCGGCGTCGCCGACAAGATGTCGCACGTCTCGACCGGTGGCGGCGCCTTCCTCGAGTCGCTCGAAGGAAAAACGTTCAATTCCCTCAAGGTAATTCCCGATCGTTAATGAGAGCGGGATGCGGAGCGCGGGCCACGGGGGGCGTTGATTTGTCCCCGGCGACCATGCCCTCCGCGTTTGTTTTTTCCGGGACTACGACTCATGGCGGCGGCAGCACTGAACCCCCCGGACCGAGCAGCGCGGCTCACTCGCCTTAACTCGGTCCCCACCCCCTTTGTCACGCCGTCGCTTCTGAACTGCGATTTCGGTCGCGTCGGAGAAGAGCTCGCCGCGCTCAAGCAAGCCGGAACCGTCGCCGTCCATCTGGACGTCATGGACGGGCACTTCGTGCCCAACCTGAGCTACGGTGCGCCCGTGATCGCGGACTGGAGAAAATACACCGAGTTTCCATTCGACACCCACTTGATGATCGCCGACCCGGGCCGCTATCTTGACGACTTCATCGACGCTGGCTGCGACGTGATCATTTTTCACATTGAGGCCGTGCCCGAACCGGTTCCCCTGCTGCGCAGGATCCGAGCGGCGGGGTGCCAGGCGGCACTCAGCCTGAACCCACCCACGCCGCTCGCGGCGATCGAGCCGTTCTTGGATGAGTTGGATGCCGTCCTGGTCATGAGCGTGATGCCGGGCTTTGGCGGCCAGAAGTTTGAGGCGCAGGTCCTCGATAAGGTTCGCGCTTTGCGGTCGCAGCGGCCTGGTTTGCGGATTTCAATCGACGGCGGAATCAACCGGACCACTGTTGGCGAAGCGGTGGCGGCGGGCGCGACCCAACTGGTGGCGGGCTCGGCCGTGTTTCGCAGCGATGGCAACTACGCGGCAGCCCTGGCCGAGTTGGCCGAAGGTGCTCGCTGCGTGCGCACGTGAGGTGGCGGCCCGGCTAACTTTTGCCGAAGCCGCCGACTCGAGCAATGACCCAAGTGGTCCTGATCCGTTCCGGCGCGACCGTCTACGACGAACAGAATCGCGTCCAGGGCGTCCTCGACATCCCGCTCAGCGAGCGGGGGCGAGCCGAGGTCGCCCTGCTGGCCGCAAAGCTGGCCGAGCCCTACGCCGGCTGCGAGCTCGTCGCGCTCTACTGCGGGCCGACCGAGAATGTCTTCCGCACGGCCGAGGTCGTCGGCAAGGCGCTCGGCCTGCGGCCCAAGAAGATCGACGATCTTCGCAACCTCGACCAGGGGCTCTGGCAAGGCCTTCAATTCGACGAGATCCGCCGGCGCAACAACCGAGTGTTCCGGCAATGGCTCGACGATCCGCTGACGATTTGCCCGCCGCAGGGTGAGCCGGTCGAGACGGCCCTGGAACGGATCAAGTCGGCCCTCCGCCCCTTGGTGCGCCGACATCAAGGTGAGGCCATCGGGCTTGTGGTCGGCGAGCCGCTCGCCCAGTTGATCGCTTGCTACCTGCGCCGCAATCCGCGCGTCCAGCTTGACGACGAGGTTCCCACCGGCGGTTTCGAGACCATTGTGGTCACGCACGACGTGGCCCGCAACGACGACTGACAGTCTGCCCGAGGAGAGAGAGGACGCGACCGTGGCGAAACGACCGGGAGGATCGGGGCACGCGTGGCACGGGCATTTCGAGCCGAAGCGCGTG
The DNA here is from genome assembly GCA_031291845.1 of Isosphaeraceae bacterium. Lineage (GTDB taxonomy): Bacteria > Planctomycetota > Planctomycetia > Isosphaerales > Isosphaeraceae > DAIDJG01. The sequence goes on from JARLIH010000388.1 coordinate 23,586, forward strand.
CCCGAAGGCGTCTGGATGCGCTGTGACGGCTGCCAGGCCACCCTCTTCCGCAAGCAGGTCGAGCAGAACCTGAACGTCTGCCCGGAATGCCAGCACCACTTCCAGGTCTCGGCCGCCGAGCGCATCGCGCAACTGCTGGACGCCGACACGTTCGAGGAGTGGTACGCCGACCTACGCCCCGGCGACCCGCTCGGCTTCAACGACCGCCGCCCTTATCCCGAACGTGTGCTGGCCGAGCAGGAACGGACAGGCCTGAATGAGGCTGCGATCGTCGGCCAGGGATTCATCAAGGGTATCCGCATCGTCTTTGGCTTGACCGACAGCGGCTTCATCATGGGGAGCATGGGATCGGTCGTTGGCGAGAAGCTCACGCGTGCCACCGAAGAAGCCACGCGGCAGGGCCTTCCCCTGGTGATCGTCTCCGGCTCCGGCGGCGGCGCGCGGATGCACGAGGGGATCCTCTCCCTGATGCAGATGGCCAAGGTCTCCGCCGCACTGGCCCGTCACAACGAGGCGGGCGGCCTGTTCGTCAGCGTGCTCACGCACCCGACCATGGGGGGCGTCGCCGCGAGCTTCGCGTCGCTCGGTGACCTCATCATTGCGGAACCCAAGGCGCTGATCGGCTTCGCCGGTCCCAAGGTCATCGCGCAGACCGTGCGGGTCCAGTTACCCAGCGGCTTCCAGACGAGCGAGTTCCTGCTGCAGCACGGATTCATCGATCGCATCGTGCACCGCAAGGATTTGCGGAGCGCACTGGCGCAGTTGATCGGCTACCTGTCGCCGTGATTCGCTCGCTCAAGCCCCTCGCGCGATTCACGATCCGCGGGCCTCTTTCACGGCTCGCCGAGGCGCATTGATGTCGTGTGCACGAAAAGCACCCGTGCATTTCATGCACACGACAATAATGACGGGGGCGAGGAAGCGTTGCCGCTACTACAGCGTCGGCCCGATGTGCCACGGCGCAAACTCTTCTTCACCCACGCCGCTCCGTTCGCTCTTCGTGTGCTCGCCGCTCGCGACCGCGAGGATCAGGTCGAACATGCGCTGGCCGGCGCTCTCGATCGACTCTCCTTCAAGCACCGTGCCGGCATTCATGTCCATATCGTCGGTCATCCGTTCGTACATCGGGGTGTTCGTTGACACCTTGATGCACGGTGTGGGCTTGAGCCCCAGGACGCTCCCGCGTCCCGTCGTGAAGACGAGGACGTTTGCTCCGCCGGCGACGAGGCCGGTCGTGCAAGGGGGGTCGAAGCCGGGTGTATCCATGAAGATCAGCCCCGGTTTCGTCACGGGCTCGGCGTAGCCGACGACGTCCACCAGCGGCGTGGATCCGGCCTTCGCGAAGGCGCCAAGGGACTTCTCGTAGATCGTGGTGAGGCCGCCGTTCTTGTTGCCGGGGGACGGGTTGTTGTTGATCTCGGCGTTGAAGACGCCGGCGTACCACTCCCACCACTTGATGCGTTCGACGAGCTTTTCGCCGACCTCGCGACTCACGGCTCGACGGGTGAGCAGGTGCTCTGCGCCGTAGAGTTCGGTGGTTTCGCCGAGGACGGCGGACCCGCCCTGGGAGATCACGAGGTCGGCGGCGACGCCGAGCGCGGGGTTGGCCGTGACGCCGGAGTTGCCGTCGGAGCCGCCGCACTCCATCGCCAGCACGATCTTGGAGGCCGGCTGCTCGGTGCGTGTCCAGTCGTTCGCGGCGGGGAGCAGTTGGCTCACGGCGGCCACGGCCGCTTCGACGGTCTTCGTGATCCCCCCCTGCTCCTGGATGTTGATCATGCGCGGGCGCATCGACTCGGCGGCCTTGCCGTTGGCCCGGACTGCGCCCAGGGTGACGAGGTCGTTCGCCTCGACGAGGTGCTGGGCGTAGCTGACCTCGCAGCCCAGGCCGACGATCACGTAGGCGGCGACGTTGGGGTGCCTGGCGAAGCCGGCGAGCACGCGCTCCAGGGTCGTGTGGTCGCGGCCGCCGAAGGGGAGCCCGCAGCCGCCTTTGTGCGTGATCGCGAAGACGCCGTCGACGTTCGGAAAGTCCTTCCGCCACTCATCGCCCCGAAAGCGGTCCGCGATGTAGCGCGACGTGCTGGCGGAGCAGTTGACGGTGCTGATCACCGCGACGTAGTTGCGCGTGCCGACGCGGCCGTCGGGCCGCAGGTAACCCTGGAAGGTCCTGCGCTGGAGCATGGGCGGCACGGGGGGATGCTCGCTAGCGTGGGCGTAGTCGCGGTCGAACAGGTCAGCGCGCACGTTGTGCTCGTGGACCCATGCGCCGGCGGGGATCGGCTGGGAGGCGAAGCCGATGATCTGGCTGTACTTTCGGACCGGCTCACCGACCGCGATCGGCGCAAGGGCCATTTTGTGGCCAAGGGCGATCGGCTCACGCGCTTCGACCGTGCGGTCCTCGAATTCGAGCGTTGCCCCCTTGGGAATCGGCCGGGCGGCGACCGCCACGTTATCTTCTCCCTTGAGCCGCACCGCCCGTCGTGCTTCGGCCGCCGTCGCCATGTTGAGTCCTCATCGCGTGAGCAAGCAAAAAAGGGTGGGTCGGCCCGAAGGGCGCCAACCCACCGGAGGGGAAGGTGGGTTGGCGCCCGTCGGGCTGACCCACCCTACGATCAACGCTTCATTAACTCAACTATTTCGGTCGCACAAACTTGTGAAGCCGTCCGTCGAACGCGAGAACGTACAGCTCACCGGCGGGATCTTCGCCGAATGCCGCGATGTTGAGCTTCGGGCTCTTGCGGAGGTCGACGATCTCGCCGTTGGCGACCGCCTTGCCATCCTGTTCGCGCAGGGCCCAGATGCGGCCGGTGTCGAAGTCACCGTAGACGTACAGGCCGTAGAGCTCAGGGAGCGCTTTGCCCCGGTAGACGTAGCCGCCCGTGATGCTCTTACCGTCGTCCTTCCGCTCGGCGTTGGGGGCGTGGGGGTACTCGACGATCGGCGGGCTGATCTTGCTCGCCGCGTCGGCGCGCTGGCGGCGCTGGGGCTGGAACGGGTGGAAGCTTTCCTTGATGCTCCAGCCGTAGTTACCGCCGTTCTTGATGATGTGAACCATCTCCCACAGGTTCTGGCCCACGTCGCCCGCCCAGAGCGTGCCGGTCTGGCGGTCGAACGTGAATTTCCAGACGTTGCGCAGGCCGATGCAGTAAACCTCGGGTGCCCAGTGCGAGAACTTGCCGCCGCGCTTCGCGGGGTTGTCGGACGGGATGCCGTAGGCTTTGCCGCCCGAGGGATGGTCGACGTCGATACGCAGGATCGAGCCGAACCAGTCCTTGGGGTTCTGGCCGGTCGTCAGGGGATCGTCGGCTGCGCCGCTGTCGCCGAGCGTGATGTACAGGTAGCCGTCGGGCCCGAACGCGATGCAGCCGCCGTTGTGGTTCTCGAACGGATCCTTGTCCGACTCCCAGACCCGCTCCTCGCTCTGGGGATCCGCCTTGCGCGGGTCGTACTTGGAGACGCGGAAGCGAGAGACGACCGACCGCCGGTCGGCCCGCTTCTGCGGATCGGGGTGGTCCCGGTCGTTGGCCGAGTAGTAGACGAAAAACTGGCCGTTCTCCTTGTACTTCGGGTGGAACGCCAGGCCGAGGAGTCCCTCTTCGTTGCCGCGGTTGATCGGGTCGGGCAATTGGAGGAAGAGCTGTTTATCCTTCGTCTCGGGGTCGTTCGAGAACGACTGGATCTTCGCCTGGTGCTGCTCGGCGACGAACAGCAAGTTGCTGCCGTCATCGGGGTACGCCAGGGCGACGGGACGATCGAACCGCAGGTTCGGGAAGGCGACGGTGGTCGCCAGAGCGGGCAGTCCCGCCGCGGGAGCGGTTCCGGTTGGGGTCTTCGACTGCTGGGCGACGGCGGCGTCAGCCGCAACTGCCAGGGCGACTCCAACGACGAGCGGGAGGGTCGAGCGTCGCGATCGGGCTGCACGGAGGAACATGCGGGTCCTTTCTGTTCACTCGGAGGGAAGACTGCCGAGGGGCGGGGCGGATTTCCCTTTCAGGCTACCGGACCGCGGCTCACGAACGCAACGCTGCGACGGCGCTCTGAAAAATTCGCAAGCCGTCGCAGGGGGCGTCGCTTGCGGGGCGCCGGGTCCACCGCGGGTGGTGAAACGGGTCGACGAAACGCTCGGGGTGGGGCATCAGCCCGAACACGCGACCGGTTCGGTCGCAGACTCCCGCCACGCCCCCCGCCGAGCCGTTCGGGTTGGCGGGGTATTCCTGCGTTACCTCCCCTGCTCCGTTCGCGTACCGGAGGACCACCTGCCCCGCCTCGTGCAGCGCCCTAAGCGTCTCGGGGTGTGAGACGACGAACTTGCCCTCGCCGTGCGCGACGGGAAGCTCGATGGGGTCGCGACCGGTGATAAAAGGTGAGAGTCCCGGCGTCGGGACCATCCGGACCCACCGCGCCTCAAAATGGCCCGAGTCGTTGTGAGTCAACGTCGCGGCCGATGCGCCGTCACCGCCAGGCAGGAGGCCGGCACGGACAAGGACCTGGAAGCCGTTGCAGATGCCCAGCACCAGTCCCCCGCGCTCGTGGAAGCGATGGAGCTCATCCGCCAGCACGCTTCCGAGCCGGGTCGCGAAGATGCGGCCGGCGCCGAGGTCGTCGCCGTAGGAGAAGCCGCCGGGGATAGTCAGGACCTGAAACGCGTCGAGGGCGTGGGGCGCTTCGAGCAGCCGTCCGATGTGCCACGCTTCGGCGGCGGCCCCCGCGCGTTCCCACGCGGCGGCCGTCTCCTCGTCGCAGTTCGTCCCGGGGGCTCGCAAGACAATGGCGCGCGGGCGGGTCATGAGTTCGGGCTCTCTCCCTCAGAAATGGCTTTCGTTGGGCCCAAAGGAGGTCGAAGAGGGGTAATCCATCTCGGCGCGATAGGCCAGGTTACGGCGAATCAAGTCGGCCTCGTAGACCTGTACCACGAAGTCCGCCGCGATCTTCAGCCGCGACGACGCTCCCTTCGCCGGGAAATCGGTGGCCGCCCCTCGGCGGAACTCGACCACGCCCACGTGCTTCGAACGGCCCTTCACGTAGTTGATCCCGGGGATGCCGTCGGCGTCGCCGGAGATCAAGAGCGCGATGTCGTAGGTGTCCTGCAGCGCCACCATATCGACCGCGAGACTGGTGTCGAGCCCCTTCTCGTTCAGCGTATGGTGCAGCAGGTCGACCTTCCAGTGCCCTTCCTGGCGGATCTCGACAAAGTCCGTCGCCGCCTGAACGCCGTGGTAAAACCGCTTCTTCCGCTCGAGGGCCCTGCGCTTGGTGTCGTACCACTCGCGGGTCTCGGCGAAACAGAGGGTCCATGCCTCGTCGAGCCGCCGCTCCGGGGAAAGCTCGGGCGCTCGGCGCGCGACGTCCTCGAGGTAGCTGTCACGCAGCCGCGGGTTCAGCTCGAAGCGGCTCCGTAGCCGCTGCTCGGCCTTCGGGTCCGAAAGGTCCCACTCATCCATCTTGCCGACCACGTACCAGTAAATGCGCGAATGCTGCGCCGTGGGCCAGGACGACCCTTCGGCAAAGGTGCGGCCCCAGTAGTGGACGCTCTGCTCGAACACGTGGCGGTAGAACGAGCCGTAATCGTCCACCCTGAGGTTTAAGTGCTTGAGCACCCCGTCGAGGTTCGAACCGTCTACAAATGTTACAAATCTTAGCATTTTTGAATCCTTGAGCTCGTTCCGACTAACGGTCGTGAGGGGGCGAGCGCGGGTCCTGGATCGCTTGCGCTACCAGCGGAGAGGGCGTTGCCAGGCGGTCTTCAGGTCTGGGACGCGGGATTCGATCACGGGATCGGCGTTCAGGCCGCGGACGCTCAACAGCGAGTCGGCGACGACCGTACCGAGGCGCCCCAGGGGCAACCCCGAGAAGAGGTCGGCGACGACCGTCGCGTGCTCGGGCCGTACTTCGAGCACGAACCGCGACGGGCTTTCCGAAAACAGGAGGACCGCGTCGTGCGCGGCGTCGTCGGCGCAGGGAACGTCGCGCAGCGAGACCGCCGCGCCGAGGCCCCCCGCCAGGGCCATCTCGGCCAGGGCGGCGGCGAGCCCCCCTTCGCTCAGGTCGTGGCAGCTTCGCACGAGCCCGCGGTTGATCGCCGCATGCACCGCACGGAACAAGTCTAGGCCAAGTCCGGGATCGACCTGGGGAACCTTGCCCCCCTCGACGCCACGCACCAGCAGCCAGTGTGACCCCCCGAGCTCGCGCCGCGTCTGACCGACGATCAAGAGGACGTTGCCCGGCTCCTTCAGGTCCATCGTCACGCAACGCAGGATGTCGGGCACCTGCCCCAGCGCACTGATCAAGAGCGTCGGCGCGATCGCGAGGCTCTTGCCGTCGTGGGTGTACTCGTTGTTCAGGCTGTCTTTACCCGAGATGAACGGCGTCCCGTACGAGAGCGCCAGGTCGTGGCACCCCTGCGCAGCGAGCACGAGCGACCCGAGCGTCTCGGGGCGCTCGGTGTTCCCCCAACAGAAGTTGTCCAAGAGCGCGATCCGATCCGGATCGGCCCCGACGGCCACGCAGTTGCGAACCGCCTCGTCGA
>JARLIH010000389.1 GCA_031291845.1 Isosphaeraceae bacterium
AACAGCTCGAGTGCGGTGTCGACCGTCATGCCGAGCACGTCGGCGATCGTCTTGCCCCGGAACTTCACCGCGAGCGTTTCGGGCGTGAAGCGGGCCCCGGCGCAGGCGTCGCACGTGACCCAGACGTCGGGCAGGAAATGCATCTCGATCCGTTTCTGCCCCGCCCCCTCGCACGCCTCGCAGCGGCCGCCGGGAAGGTTGAAACTAAACCGGCGCGGGGTGTACCCGCGCACCTTCGCCTCGGGCATCTTCGAGAACAGATCACGGATCAGGTCGTACGCGCCCGAGTATGTGATCGGAGTCGAGCTCGGCGTACTACCAAGCGGGTCCTGGTCGACGCTGATGACCTTGTCGACCCAGTTCAGGCCATCGATCGTGTCATGGGCTCCAGGCGTGACCTGGGCCCGGTGCAAGCGCTTGGCGGCCGCCTTCCAGAGGATGTCCTCGATGAGCGAGCTCTTCCCCGATCCGCTGACCCCCGTGACGACCGTCACGCACCCGAGCGGCAGCGGCACATCGACGTTCTTGAGGTTGTGGTGCCGGGCCCCTCGGATGACGAGCGCGGGGCCGTCCGCCGCGCGCCGGTTCGTCGGAACCGGGATCGCGGCCTTACCGCTAAGATAGCGGCCCGTGAGCGACCGGGCGCTCTTTTTGACCTTCGCGGGTGCGCCCGCCGCCGTGATCTCGCCCCCTCCGTCACCGGCCCCCGGACCGAAGTCAACCAGGTGATCCGCCGCTTCAATCACTTCGCGGTCGTGCTCGACGAGCACGAGCGTATTCCCCAGGTCGCGCAAGTGGCGCAGGGCCGCGAGCAGCCGCGCGTTGTCGCGCGGGTGCAGGCCGATCGTCGGCTCGTCCAGGACGTAAAGCACACCCGTCAGCCCGCTCCCGATCTGGCTGGCTAGCCGGATGCGCTGACTTTCCCCGCCGGAGAGCGTCGGCGTCCCGCGCGCCAGTGTGAGGTAATCGAGCCCGACGTCCACCAGGAACGTCAGCCGCTCGCGGATTTCACGGATCAGGTCGCCCGCGATGTGCTTCGCGTCGGCGGTCAGCTTCAGCCCCTTGAAGAACTGGAGCGCCCGGCCGAGCGGCCACTGGCTGACCTGGTCGAGCGTGAACCCGTGGAACTGGACGGCGGCCGAATCGTCCCGCAGGCGCGCTCCCATACACGAGGCGCACGGAACGTCGTCCACCATCCCCTGGAGCTTGTAACGGTACGTGAATGAGACACGTGCAGCTTCTTCGATCGCCGGGAATAGGCCCTTGTACTGGAACGCGAAGGCGGGCTGAGCGCCGGAAGCCGGGACCTGGAACCAAGCATCCTCGGCCCCATGAAGGATCGTCCGCCGGTGCCGGCCCTCCAGGCCGTCAAACGGCATGTCGAGGTCGATCCCGCGCCCCTTGCCGAGGGCCTCGATCACGCGGGCAAAGTCCGGATTCTCGGCGAAGTCCGGCCAGGCGACGACGGCCCCCGCGCGCAGGCTCTTGCGGCCGTCGGGAATGAGCAGGCCGGGGTTCGCCCCGTGCTGGGTTCCCAATCCCTCACAGACGGGGCACCAGCCGAGCGGGCTGTTGAACGAGAAGTGGTGTGGGGAGAGTTCTTCGAAGCTCCGCCCGCAGCCGTCACACGAGCGGTGCTGACTGTAGCGGTCGACGTGCCAGTGGACCTCGTTCTCCTCGTCGCCGACGCGCGCCACGTGCACCACCCCCTTGCCGAGGTCGAGCGCCGACTCGACCGAGTCGGCCAACCGCGCGCGGGTCGACCGCCGGACGACCGCGCGGTCGATGACGACCTCAATCCGGTGCTTGCGCCGATGGCTCAGCTTCGGGGGACTGTCCAGGCTAATCGACTTACCGTCGACGCGCGCCCGCGAGAACCCGGAGGCCCGGAGCTCGTCCCACAGGGCGTCGTACGCCTCCCCGTCCCTGCGTTCGACGGGGGCCATGATGTACGCCTTGGTCCCTTCGGGCAGGTGCAGAACCTTCTCGACGATCTCGTCGGCCGTCTGCGTGCCGATCGCCGTCCCACACGCCGGACAGTGCGGTTGGCCGAGCCGCGCGAAGAGAATGCGCAAGTAGTCGTGAATCTCGGTCACCGTGCCGACCGTCGACCGGGGGCTCTTGCTCGTCGTCTTCTGCTCGATGCTCACCGCCGGCGACAGCCCGCTGATCCGTTCGACCTTCGGTTTCTGAAGCGGGGCGAGGAACTGCCGGGCGTAGCTCGACAGGCTCTCGACGTAGCGGCGCTGGCCCTCGGCGTAGAGCGTATCCATCGCGAGCGAGCTTTTCCCCGAGCCGCTCGGCCCGCTACAGACCGTCATCTTATGGCGCGGGATGTCGACGTCGACCCCCTTGAGATTGTGCTGTCGCGCCCCTCGGATCGCGATGGCTTCCAGCCCTTCTTCCGAGGATCTGCGCCCGTTCTTGGCGGCCTTCTTCGGCCTGCCGTTGGCGGCCTTCTTCGGCCCGGCGAACAGGCGCCGGAGGGCCGCGCCGGTGTGACTCTCGGGGACCTTGGCGACCTCCTCGGGCGTTCCGGCAACGACGACGCGCCCCCCTTCCGCGCCCCCTTCCGGGCCCAGGTCGATGAGCCAGTCGGCGGTCTTGACGACATCGAGGTTGTGCTCGATGACGACGACCGTGTTCCCCTGCGCCGTGAACCCGTGCAGGACTTCCAGCAGCTTGCGCACGTCCTCGAAATGGAGGCCGGTGGTCGGCTCGTCGAGGATATAGAGCGTCCGGCCCGTGCCGCGCTTCACCAGCTCGCGCGCCAGCTTGATGCGCTGGGCCTCTCCTCCCGAGAGGGTCGGCGAGGCCTGCCCCAGCTTGAGGTAGTCGAGCCCCACGTCGTGCAGGGTCTGGAGCATCCCCGCGACTTTCGGGATATTCGCGAAGTGCTCGAGCGCTTCCTGAACG